>JAXIPG010000284.1:0-9453 GCA_045403045.1 Terrimicrobiaceae bacterium | reverse complement strand
CTGCATGCGTGATGCCCATCCCTCGCTTTGGACCGTCCCGCTTGCCAGCAGCCGTGGTCTCGAGGATTGGTCCGGGCTGATGCGATCGCACACTGGTCTTCGCGAACTTCTCAACAAGGAACTCAGCGCTAAAGACAGCCGCGTGTGGGACTATCTGGACATTCGTGCCGTCGGTGATTTCTTCGAAGCTTTCTTGGCGGGCCGATTTCGAAAGCCGAGTGATGTGGTCGAGTTCGGGCGCGCGCGTTTTCGATTCGCACGCTGGATGGCAAAATTGGGCCGCCTCGGGTGCGCGAGACGTCCCGAGCCGAAGGTGTTTCATGTGCGCCCGGAGCGCCTTCTCATGAGGGTTTTGACTCACAAGCTCTGGCTGGATTCGACCTTCGACGAAAAAGCGGGACCTTAGAGGCGAACAAATTCTTGTGCAAGGCAGAGCATTTCGGAATATTCCGATCCCTCTTGCAACCCTACGAAGAGCAGAACCGATGCAGTTTTCCGATTACGCCGTCAGGTTGATCCCCAAGATCGAGAAAACTCTCTTCCGCTACGGAGTGTGGATTGTGTTGCTGGTCGCGATCGTTTATTACGGGTCATACTACCGAAGCGGCCTGCGTCTCTCCGGCGAGGGTGGCACGGTAGCGGTGATCGCGATGCGCTTGATGGAGGGACAGAGGCCGCTCGTGGACACTTTCCTCGGCTACAACCTGATGTGGTTTTATCCTGTTGTATGGCTGTTCCAACTCACTGGACCGAACTACACTGCCCTGGCGATTTTCTTTTTCTCCCTTTGTGCCGTCACTGGCATGCTGACGTTCCTAGTCGTCCGAAAGATCAGCAAAACAGGATGGTTCGCCTTCCTTACGGCGCTGGGTCCCGTGCTTATTCCTGGGATGATGTTCAGAAACTACATGGGGTTTCTCGCCGTTCTGAACATGCTTTGCCTGCTTCAAGCGTATGTCTTCGAGCAGCCTGGACGGTGGAGGCAGTTGGTCTGGATGGCGCTTGCAGGAATCGCGGTGGGGATCACTTATCTTTGCCGTATCG
Organism: Terrimicrobiaceae bacterium; assembly: GCA_045403045.1. GTDB lineage: Bacteria > Verrucomicrobiota > Verrucomicrobiia > Chthoniobacterales > Terrimicrobiaceae > DASTFP01. The sequence goes on along the minus strand of JAXIPG010000284.1, from coordinate 8,409 downwards.
ATTTGGCCGCATTTTTCACTTTGATCCTTCTGGGCCTTGCTGTGCTTTATTGTTTCGGAAAACGGGGAGAGGGCGGCTCCCGGTTTCGACTTGCCGCAGCGGGCCTGGTCTTGACTGCCCTCCTCTTTGTGGCAACCCATGCCCCGTTTTATCTGGATGCCGTGCGGCGCGGGTATGCTCGGGAGTTTGTGGCTCAATATTCCGGGTGGATTGGAATGGTCCGCTATTTGGCCTCGCAGCAGATAGCGAAGTCTTCGCCGCCGCCGGTTTCTCGGGCAGCGACGAATCCGGCGTCTGCCGATCCGGCGTCTGCCGCGGCATCCAATGAAACTGCTCATTCAGGAAAAGAAGTCGAGACCGGTGATCTTGGCGCCGGGGACTATCTGCAAAGGTCGCCGTTGAGTCAGTTGACGGGAAATGAGACATTTAGAAATAAGGCGTTTATTCTCATCACTTACCTTCCGATTCCCTTAGCGGCCCTGATCCTGTTTGTATCGGGATTTGTTTTCCTGGCCGCGCTTTGGCGCGGGGATTTTGCCCTGCGGACGGAGGCCCTAGCCGTGCTCATCGTGACTGGCTCCGCGCTGACAGTTTTTCCACAGTATTTCTTTTTCCGGCCGGACACGCCGCATCTCTCAGAGTTCATGGTCCCGTTCATGATTGCTCTGTCGTGCGCGGGTTGGACCTTTGTCCGATGGTCCAGGGCCGGTGTAATCGCCTGGATTTTCACAGGCGTGTTCCTGTGCGCCGCCGTTGCGGACGTGGGTTTGTATTTCTATCATACCTTCCCGAAGGAGTCGGCCGGAACCATCGCAGCTCGCTCGAAACGAAGATACGAGCTGGTTGCCGAAAACGGAGTCCGCGTTCGTCTCAAACTGAGGGAACAGGAGGAACTGCAAAAACTTTGTGAGGTCATTAAGACTCACACGCGAGCCGGTGACTACCTCGTAACCTATCCTTATTCGCCGACGGTCAATTTCATGACTGATCGCAGGTCATATGAGTATAACCTGTACGTGGATAACGCCTACAACGTCTCCGAATTCCATGCCGACACGTTGCGCGAGGTCGAAAAGTTCCGCCCGGCGGCCATCCTCATCGATAATCGAGCCATCAATAAAGCGGAAGCATCCCGATTTAAAAACTGGGCACGCGAAACATATGACTGGGTGCGCGAGCACTACAGCTATGCCGGGACATTTCGCGGCCAGGAAGTTTACTTGCGCCCCGATCTCTACAACAGTGAGAGGTGACAAGCAGGCTGAGGCTACTGCCAAACACGGCTCATAGGGGGAATGCGGTAACCCCTTGTTTTTTCTCTTGCTCAAAGTATTCTGGCCCCAATGCAGCAGGCAACGACTGTGTCAGAAAGCCGGCCTCGGCGAATTGCCCATTTCGCCGCGATGAGGGCTGTCGCCTTTCTGAGGAGAATTCCCTTCCGCGAAGTCGTCGCATCGGTCGCCGTGTTGCTTTTCATGGGAGAAAATTACCCTTTTTCAAATTTTCCGATGTATGCCGCCCTCTCCGGGGAGGCGACGGTCCTATTCTTTACGGATGCCAAGGATAACGTCATGGCCTTCCGTGATGATTTTGCAACGTCTTCCGATGAAGTGCGAAAAATTCTTCGAAACAAACGAAAGGAAGCGAATAGGGCAGCCTTGGTTGGGGGCGAAACTGCCACGGACGAACGCATCGACAAACAAGCAACCGCAGCGCTCTTAAGACAATTGCTCGGCTCGCTGGAGTATGTCTTTCCGGCCAGACGGGAAGAGATTCGCCGCAGTGGGCTAAGGCTCTACGAAATCAGCTATCGGAAAACGCCGGATGGAATGGAGACGGATAAGCGGTTGCTGGCAGAGATCGCGCCGGAAATGTGAATCGGAATGCTCGCAAAGCTTCTGCGTCACTTTGACAGTATTGTAATTCCTCACGCCGCGTGGGAAATGGTGTTGATGCGCCTCGGATTCGCGATGTTGATCTTCACGAGCACTCCGGTTTATCTTGGCCTCTCCTCCCAGCCGCATCCGACCGGATTGGCCCATTTCTTCGACTTCACGTTTTTGTCCAGCACGGAGAATTTGAACCTTCTCCGGGTGATCCTTACGCTCGCTTTAGTTTGCTATGTCTGCAATTTCCTGATGGTTCCGGCGCTCGCGGCAATGCTTTTTTCTTCGGTGAGTTGCGGCACTCTTAGCAATTCGCAAGGCTTCATCGGACACATGACTCAACCAATTAGCCTTGCGATCCTGGCGCAGTTCCTGGTTGTCTGTTATTATGCATTTCGGCGAGGTTTGCCGTCCGCACTGGCGGGCATGCCTCTCGGCGACCATCGCGTTCTGGCTCATGCTGCCAAAGTTGCCCTTCTAAGCTGCTACGTGACGGCGGCAATCACTAAGATCGAACGCAGCGACGGCAAATGGATTTCGCGTACACCGAACCTCGCTGTGCAGATCCAAAAGACGAGCGATGATAAATATTACAACTTCTTGCAGCCCGCGCCGCAGCATACCAAGAATCTCATACGTTTCGTCAACGAGCATCCAAACTGGACCAAGTTCATTGTCGGTCCTTCCTTGTTTCTCGAAGCGTTCGCGTTCCTCGCCCTTATGGGACGCGGCTGGTCGTTTTTCATTGGCATTGGTCTCTTTATTATGCATTGGATGATCTCGGTCGCAATGCAGCTGAATTTTCTTGCGATGGAGATGATGGTTCTGATTTTTCTGATTAACGTGCCGTTTGCCGTGTATTTTGTGGCCCGAAAGCTGGCCGGTTCCAATGTTTGTCGGGCATTAGCGAGTGCGTGGCTCAGAAGCTATTGAAAATCCGACGGCGTTCAGCTCTTCCTTTATGACACGCAAAGGCATTATCCTTGCCGGCGGCTCCGGCACCCGGCTCGATCCGCTTACCCGCATCGTCTGCAAGCAGCTCCTGCCGATTTATGACAAGCCAATGATTTATTACCCGCTTTCCGTGCTGATGCTTGGCGGAATCCGGGAGATCCTCATTATCTCGACGCCGAAGGACCTTCCCGTGTTTCGCATGCTGTTCGGAGACGGCTCGGCACTGGGCCTGAGGATCGACTACGCCGAGCAGGCGCGGCCAGAGGGGATCGCACAAGCTTTTCTCATTGCGGACTCGTTCCTGGACGGAAACGGAGTCGCCCTGATCCTCGGCGACAATATTTTTCACGGCAAACTGGACTGTGTGCGGACCGCCCTTGCGCGCGAAGAGGGCGCCACCATTTTCGCGTGTCCGGTCACCGATCCCAGCCGTTATGGCATCGTCGAGTTCAACGAAACGGGTCATGCAGTCTCGATCGAGGAAAAGCCCACGCAGCCAAAAAGCAACCACGCAGTGCCCGGACTTTACATTTACGACAATCAGATTCACGAAATCTCCCACGCCCTCAAACCCTCACCGCGGGGCGAGTTGGAAATCACCGATGTCAATCGCGAATATCTGCGGCGCGGAAGTCTCCTTGTTGAGCCTCTGGGCCGTGGCGTCGCCTGGCTCGATACCGGCACACCGGAAAGCCTGATGGAAGCGAGCACATATATTGCCACCCTCCAACACCGGCAAGGAGTCAAGATTGCCTGCCTGGAGGAGATCGCTTTTTACATGGGTTTCATTGAATACGAGGATCTCCAAGCGCTGGCTGAAAAGCTTCCGCGCAATAGCTACCGGGCCTATCTCGAATCCCTGCCGCCTTCCATGCCGCGCTTCAAAGACCGCTTTTATCAGTAGACTCACCGGCCTTCATCCTTCTTCCTTCTTACTTCTTACTTCATCCTTCTTACTTCTTACTTCTTACTTCTTACTTCTTTCCAGGACGCCCTCGTAAGCTGTGACCGTTTTTTCAAGATCGAAATCGCCCGCCTTTTCGTGTGAGGCGCGACGCATTCGTTCCAGCATTTCCGCGTCCTCCAACAATGCACGAAGTTTTTGCGCGAAGGCGGCTGGCGATAGCTCGCAAAGGAAGCCGTTTCTTCCCTCCTCGACGACGTCACGCATGCCACCGATCTGGCTGCCGACGATCGCAAGGCCCAATTGAAGCGCCTCGATCGCGACCATCGGCAAACCCTCGTGCAACGATGTCATGAGAAGAATATCAGCATCAGCCATCAACTGCGCCACCTGGGCGCTGGAGATCCAGCCGTGCAGGGTCACGCGTCCGCCAATGCCCGACTGCTCGGCGAGGGCCCGCATTTCGGGCCCCAGGGGACCATCGCCAATTGCATCAAACGACCAATCCATTTCCTTGATCAAAGCCAGTGCCTTGATAGCAAGGAGCGGGTTCTTCTGAATGCTCAATCGCCCCGCCATGACTATGCGCCGGGGAGAATGAGCGCGCAACTGGGGTCGTGCGATCGGCCTGACCCCGTTGGGAATTACGATCGGCGTCACCCCATAGGCTTTTGTCGCCAACCCTGCCACAAAGCGGCTCACCGCCGTCACGCACCGCGCGCGACGCCATACTGGGGTTACGAACGGTCCGAGGAGACGGAACAAATGATCGGTCTGTTCCGGCACGCCACCGGGCACGTCGCCCAAGTGCGCCGTCAACACGTAGGGAATGCCTGTGAATACCTTCGCGGCAAGCGCGAGAGGACCGGTCGGAACTGCAAAGTGCGCATGAACGACATCCGGGCGCCAGTTTCGGGCTTCTCTCAGGACCGGACAAAAGCTGGTCGCCAGATAGAGGGCCATTTCGGGCACACTGCAGGTGTCTTCTCGCCGGCGAAAGGATTCCGGGCGCAGGACTTCTATCTGGTCATGCATCTCACGCCGCGGTAGATGGCGCATGCCTGCCGTAAGAACGCGTACGCTATGCCCGCGGCGGGCCAGGCCCGCCGCCACTTGGTCCGCGACTCGTCCTCCCCCTCCGCCGATCGGAGGATATTCGTAGCAGAGAACGAGGATCTTCACAGAGAACGAGGATCTTCACCTCGTAACGTCCTGTGCGCCCAACCTTGCCAGCCACTCACCGTAACACAGTTCGCACCAGAGATAGAGACGTTCATCGGCACTGCCTGAGCGATGAGAGGAAAGCTTTTTCTCGAGAAACTTTCCGTCGCCCCGCGGCTCCAGTCGCCCCAAGCGGAACCACGCCCCGACGGGAGTGCCAAAGCCCTTCTTTTTGCGGTAAATGATGTCGAGCGGCAGAAGAGGCTCGAGCGCCTTCTTGAGAAGATATTTTGTGGTCCCTGCGCGAATCTTGAGGCAATGCGGCAGTCTGCGGGCGAAATCCGCCACCTCCAAATCAAGAAACGGGCTCCGCGCTTCCAGGCCGTGCATCATGCTCGCGCGATCAACTTTCGCCAGGATGCCGTCCTGAAGATAAAGTTCCGTATAGAATTGCAGGGTGCGATCCACCAAATCCGGCTGCCGGCACGAATCCCAGACCTCCACAGCCTCGGAATACAGATCCTCCGCATCGACCGGTTCGCCGAAGAGTTGCTCGATGTCATGCGGTTCCATTGCGCCAAGCCACACGGGATTCCAGTAAGAGGGTTGATGACTGGCCCCGCGCATTCCGCGCTTGACCTTGAAATCCAAGCTGAGATTAGCGTGCGAAACAGGAAGACGGCCCGCCAGAGCACGCAGAGCGTGGTGCATGGGCCGGGGGACCAGGCGCGCATACCACTCCGCCTTTCTCAATCCGCGAAATGTATCGTATCCGGCAAACAATTCATCGCCGCCATCACCACCCAAGGCCACGGTGACTTGCCGCCGAGTAAAGCGGCCCAGCAACCACGTGGGCAGCAAGGAATTGTCGCCCTGGGGCTCGTCCAGCTTATGGAAGATTTCGGGCAGTACGTCACATGCCTTATCAAGGTCAAGTGTTTCGCTTTGGTGATTTGTTCCCAGAAATTCAGCCGCGCGGCGAGCCTGAGCCGATTCGTCGAAGCTCGGCTCGTTGAATCCGATGCTAAAGGTCCGCAGGCGTTCCGCGCCGGCGTGTTTCGCCGCCAGCGCCGCCACCGCCGTCGAATCGATTCCCCCGCTCAAGAAAACTCCGAGCGGCACGTCCGCCATCAAGCGCCTCTTGACGGCGCGATCAAGCCGCTCGAGCAATTCCTCGGCCAGCGACGTCACTGGGCGCCGCATCATGCTTTCGTCCGGCTCAATTTCAAAGCGCCAGTAGCGACGGACGACCGGTTCCCCTCCGGCCTCCAGGATCAGGTTGTGACCTGCGGGTAACTTCCAAACTCCTTCAATGAGCGAGTGCGGCGCGGGAACCAACGAATAGGCGAAGAATTTCTGTAGAGCTTTGCGCGAGACGCTGCGGGGGGAGAGCGCGTGCTCGAGCAATGCCGTCAATTCTGAAGCGAACGCAAACGTGCCTCCGCGCCGGAACCAGAACAACGGCTTCTTGCCAAAGCGGTCGCGGCTGAGAAAGAGGCGCTTCTTCCGGGCATCCCAAAGCGCAAAGGCCCACATGCCATTGAGCCTGCGAACGATTTCTTCCCCCCAGACGCAATAACCATGCAACAGCACCTCGGTATCTGAGTGATCGCTCTGAAACGCACGGCCCTTCGCCTCCAAATCAGCACGCAATTCCGGGTGGTTATAGATCTCACCATTGAAAACGATGACGCAACGCCCATCTGCCTCAACCATTGGCTGCGCCCCGCCGGCAAGGTCGATGATCGAAAGTCGCCGATGCCCGAAATGCACCCCGTCGGCCTCCTCGCAATAAAACCCCTCTGCGTCCGGACCGCGGTGAGCCAGCCGGCGGGTCATGCGTTCGAGATCAGACCGATCCCCCTCGCCGACGAATCCGGCGATTCCGCACATTTCAAGCCGCCTTCGGAAACGATTTTAGGTTGCGCGTTTCACGCACCAGATAGATCGACTTGTTCTGTGACTCGTGAAAGGTTCGGGTGATCATTTCTGCCAGCAAGCCCATGAGGATACAGATCACGCCGGTCATGAAGGAAAAAACCGCCATCATCGGCAGCGGAGTGCCCGTAAAAAAATACCCCTTGGTGCGCATGTAAAGCGTCCAAACACTAAAGCCGAACGCCGCGGCAAAGAACGCAACGCCCCAGAGGCCGAAAAGATACATCGGCTTGAGCATGAACCTGTCCATGAATTTGACGGTTACAAGGTCCATCAAAACCTTCAGCACGCGCTCAAGGCCATACTTTGACGATCCGCACGATCGCACGAAATGGTTGACCGGAATCTCCGTAATCCGGGCTCCATGCCATTTCGCGTAAATCGGAAGAAAACGATGCATTTCGCCGTAGAGACGGATGCCTTCGAGCACCTCGGCACGGTAGGCCTTCAGCGAACAGCCAAAATCGTGCAAACGAACGCCTGAAACCGCGGATATCAGCTTGTTCGCCAGGACGCTCGGAAGATTCCGCTGGATGGCATTGTCTCGCCTGTCCCTCCGCCAGCCTGAACAGACATCGTACCCCTCGCCGAGTTTGGCGAGCATGCGCGGAATATCCTCCGGATCATTCTGCCCATCTCCATCCATCGGGACGATGATATCGCCCGACGCGAAATCAAAGCCCGCCATCATCGCCGCCGTCTGACCGAAATTTCGGCGAAAGTGGATCACCTTCACCTCGCGATGCGCCGTCGCCAGCCTGTTCAGAATCTCCTCGCTTCGGTCCAGACTTCCATCATTGACAAAAATGATCTCCCACGGATCACCGTTCCGATTCATTACCACACGCACTTTCTCGAAAAGTCCCTCAATGGATCCCTCTTCGTTGTAAATCGGAACGGACAATGAAATCATGGCATGGACAGCGGAACCGACCAGACGACACAAAAATTGTTGCGATGTCAGTAAAAATAAAAAATGCGATTTCGCCAGCCGCGATGGCATCTTCCTTCATCCTTCATCCTTCTTAATTCTTACTTAGAGCAAATGCCGAAAGAAATTTCCAAATGGCCGAGGCGAAATGGCCTGCCTGCCAGGAAGAGGCAAGGGCCAATGTCCAGAGACCTTGGCCTTGTGCCTCTGACACCGCAGACAGGCCATTGCGCCCGGGCCGCCTCCCAAGCACTTCTGAAAGAATTGCTTGGGAAAGGGCTGGCGCGGCGATGGGGAGAAGGGGCCCCATCCCCTTCAAGGGTCTCTGGCTGTGTTGCGTCGGCAGGTCAAGCCTTGGTGGGAAGAAAGGGTCCCACCCCTTTCTGGGGATTGCCCTGCCTCCGCGCCTTGCCAGAGACCCTGAAGGGGATGATGGGGTCCCCTTCTCCCCATCAACGCTGCCACCATTTCGGAAATTTATTTCGGCATTTGCTCTAGGAGGCTGTTGAAAAACTCACGCATGCCACGTTGCCGTCAATTTTCGGAAGATCGCAAGGAGCCAAGCGCGGAGCGTAGCCGCAGCGCTACGGGCAAGCTTGGCGACATAGCGAGGGCCGAAAATTGGCGCAACCCGG
>JAXIPG010000062.1:0-37727 GCA_045403045.1 Terrimicrobiaceae bacterium | reverse complement strand
TGGCGAGCCGAACGCTTCGAAGGTGTTTGGTCCGCATCTCATTGATTGGGGGGAGGGTGTTGAAATCGTGTGGACTCGGCATAATTTCCCCGGGGAACAAGGGCAGGTAGCTCAGTGGTAGAGCGGCAGTCTTACACACTGTTGGTCGGGGGTTCGATCCCCTCCCTGCCCACCATTCTTCCGCTAGGGGCCCGCTTTTATCAGGCTTTCCGTTGGATGCGGGCCTCCTGCAATTGACATTGTCGTTCTTCGCGGGAGAATCACCGTATGAGGAGAAGGTGCGTCACCATCCAACGGAGGGGGAGGTATTCGCGGCAAGAGGTCGCGTCTGCAGCACTTGAACTCAGGGAGGCCGCCGGAGAACCCACGGCGCTGGCTTTCGCGTTTATAACCCCGGACTACGTTCCTCATATCGAGGAGTTCAGCGAAATGGTTCGCGTTGACGGTCATGTCATTGAGTTCGTGGGAGCCACGGGCGCGGGGTTCACGGTGGATGGGGAGGAGAACGAAGATGGCGGAGGCTTCGCGTTGCTTGCGCTTGGTGCGCGGGACGGCGCTTTTGAAGTTCGAGCGTTCGACCAGACGCAGGTGGAAGAATCGACGGAACCCGCCTTCTGGCGCAAGCTTTGCGGGGTGAAGAGCCCAGGCGCATGGATTGCTCTTACCAATCCCTTCAGCTTCGATACGGAGCGCTGGCTTGCAGAATGGAACGCGGCGTGGCCTGACGTGCCGTGTGTGGGCGGGCTGGCGTCCGGATCCAATGACGGAGAAGGTGTTGGAGTCTTCCACAACGGAAGGCTTTTTGATGCTGTGCTTGTATCAGTGACTGGCCTGCGCGTGATGTCCATCGTCAGCCAGGGATGCCGTCCCATCGGCGAACCCCTCACTGTGACGCGCGCGGAAAGCAACGTCGTTTACTCGCTCGGCGCTCGTCCGGCCTATGAGGCGTTGGAGTCCGCCTTCGAGGGCCTCACCGAGGGCGAAAAGGCCGGAGCCAAGGGGAATTTGTTCGCCGGGCTGGCCGGAACCGAGTACGTGGAAGACTTCAAGCCGGGTGATTTTTTGATTCGCAATATCCTTGGCGCGGATCCGAATTCCGGCGCGGTGGCGATTGGCGGATTTCCACGCGTTGGCCAGACCTTGCAGTATCAGCTCCGCGACAGAAACGCCGCTGATGCCGAGTGGCGCGCCGTGCTGCGCGGCGCCGCTGCGGAATCAGGCCGTGCGCCGCTGGCTTCGCTGCTCTTCGCATGTTCCGGCAGGGGATCTCGTCTGTTTGGCAGCAAGAGTCACGATGCCGGCTTGCTCGAGGAAATCCTTGGTCCGCACGCGAGCGCGGGATTTTTTTGCAATGGGGAGATCGGTCCGCTGGGTGGTCGTAACTATATTCATAGCTACAGCGCGACAGGGGCGCTGTTCTTTGATGAGGAACAGGGAAGGTGACCGACAAACCGCAATCCGGGCATTTTGAGTCATTCGGATCTCAGCATGCGATCGTCGGGCTGCATGGAAATCTGCGAGGTGCGATCTAGGTTGCGCATCTTCCGAGACTTCTCGCCCAGGCGCGGAGTCTGAGGCATGCAGGTTTTAGGGTCGTCCGATACTTGCAAAAGAGAGAAATTCAAACTTTGGGCTTTGCATGGTTCGATTGGCCGCCCCTCACTGGCTTCTTCTCCTGCCGGCTTTTGCCGCCCTGTCGTGGCGCCTTCCGAGGATGCAGCTCTGGCAGCCTCTGAGAGCAGTATGTGTAGTGCTGGTCGTTCTTTATCTCTCGCGGCCGGAGATCCGCAGCACGGTCTCCGGACTCGATCTGTGGGTGCTGGTCGATCGTTCCGCCTCGGCGCAAGAAACCGTTGAAACGCGGCGCGCCGAAATGGAACGGCTGCTGGAAGCAAACAAGCGGAGAGAGGACCGGGTTTTCTTTGTCGATTTCGCAGCGTCACCCGTTCTGCGTGATCCAACCGTGGCTTTCGAATCGAGTTCCGCAGAGACCCGGCTGCGCCTGGCTGTCGACTTTGCGATTGGAAAGCGTGAGGAGAAGCGTTCGAGTCGTGTGCTCGTACTGACAGACGGGATGAGCACCGAAGATCTGGCGGGCCTCTCAGATCGGCTGCGGGAGGCGCGCGTTCCTCTCGATGTCCGCCTCCTGACAGGAACGACCGGCGAAGACTACCGGATCGAGCGTATCCGGGCGCCGGAGCGTGTCCGGCCCGGCGAAGGCTTTCTCATCGAGGTTCAGGCTGCCGGACCCGGGGCCGCCCTCGTGCCGTATGAAGTGCTGTGCGACAATGAGAGAGTCGGACAGGGGACGATAAGCCTTAAGGGCGGACGGGGGCTTGTCCGGATGGTCGGGCGTTCGACGCATCCCGGAGCACACAAGTACGAGGTGCGTCTCATGCCGTCCCAGGACCTGCGGAAGGCAAACAACGTCGCGTGGTGCTGGGTCGAGGTTACTGGGGGACCAAGCGTGCTTTTAGTAACGGGATATGCGGACGATCCTCTCGCGGAGGTGCTGCGCGCCCAGGGAATCAATGTCGAGGTGGTCACCGACCCTTCGCGCCTTCATGCGGGCAGCCTGAGCGGCCCGCGCGCCCTCCTGATCAACAATGTGCCGGCGCACAAGCTGCCGGCCGATTTCCTCAGAGCCATTGACTTTTTCGTCACCGCGCAAGGGGGAGGACTTCTGATGGCGGGGGGCCGTTTCAGTTTCGGAGCAGGAGGTTACTTTCAATCGCCCCTGGATCCGCTTTTGCCGGTATCGATGGAATTGCGGCAGGATCATCGCAAGCTTGCCGTGGCGATGGCAATTGTCCTGGACAGATCGGGCAGCATGGCCGCCGGCGCAGGACAAGGGATTACCAAGATGGATCTGGCCAACGAGGGCGCAGCGCGGGCCATCGAGCTGCTCGGCCCGTCGGACGCGGTGACCGTTCTCGCGGTGGACAGCGAGGCCCATGTCGTCGTGCCTCTCTCGAAGATAGCCGGCGAAGCGCGAAAAATGAGCGATGCCATTCGCCGCATTCAAAGCTCGGGTGGAGGCATTTTCGTTTACGTGGGACTCGACGCGGCATGGAGGGAGCTGGAAAAATCGAGAGCGGGCCAGCGCCATATCGTGCTCTTTGCCGATGCGGCGGATGCGGAGGAGCCGGGCGCCTATCGCGAACTGATTGCCAAGATGACCGCGCAAGGCGCCACAGTCAGCGTCATCGCGCTGGGAACTCCGCAGGATCGAGATGCCGGACTGCTCGAGGAAATCGGAGCGCTAGGCGGCGGACGCGTTTTTTTTAATGCGGATCCTTCGCAGCTTCCGGGCCTCTTCACACAGGAGACGGTTGCGCTCGCGCGCTCTGCGTTTCTCACCGAGCCGGTTCCAGTCATCGATGCTGGCGGATGGCCGGAGATCGCCGAAAGGCCGCTCGCGTTTCCTTCTTTGGTGGACGCCTACAACCTTAGCTACCTCAAGCCGGGAGCGACCGCGGCAGCGCTGACGGGTGACGAATACAGAGCACCCCTCGTTGCTTTTTGGCAGCGAGGGGCTGGACGCGCGGCTGCCGCATCATTTCCCCTTGCTGGTGAATATTCGGCTTCCCTCCGCGCATGGCGCCAAGCCGGCGATTTCGAACGGACGCTGGTTCGATGGCTGTTGCCGTCGGCGCCATCGCCGGGCGTCTCGCTCCGAACTCGCGTCGCTGGGGAAGAACTGTTCGTTGAATTGATGCATGATGCGAGCTGGACGCGGCGCCTTGCGGAGAAGCCGCCGCGCCTTCTTATCGTGTCTGGAACCGGCGGCGAGCCCCTCGGAGTCTCGTGGGAAAAAATCGAACTCGGACGCTATGCCGCGCGGATCGCCATTCCGCCGGGGGTTTGGCTGCGCGGTGTGGTCAGTGCAGGTTCGGAGAGGTGGCCATTCGGCCCGATATCCACAGGCGTTGATCCAGAGTGGACCCTTTCCGCCGTCCGTATCCGCGAGTTGCAGGAAGTCAGCAGGCTCAGCGGCGGACGGGAGATCACTGATCTGCGTCATGCATGGCAGCCACCGCGCGAGCAGCAATTTGCGGGAATCGGCGCCTGGCTGTTGGGTGGGTTGCTTTTGCTCTTTCTCGCCGAAGTCGCCGCGACGCGTGCTCGAAACGCGGCGTGAACTCGGAAATCCCCAACCGCTCCTGGCTTAGTCCTCTTCTTCCTCGTCAGGACCTTTCCCGCCTTGCTGCTGCATTGTTTCCAGCACATCAGACATGTCCTCGACCTCGTCCCAAACGTCTCGGCTTACAAAAATGGGGGCTTTTTGCTGCGTCGCCATGGCGAGGCAATCGCTGGGTCGCGAATCAAGTTCGATGATCTTTCGTTGCTGAAGTTCGTTCTCGGCCGTAATGATGAGGCGGCCGAAATATGTTCCGCTCTTGAGATCGTTGACAATGACTCGGTCCACCTTTGCGCCGACGGCTGCAAGGATCAGGGCCATCAGATCGTGCGTAAGCGGACGCTCCTTTGAAGCGCCATTCACGAACATGTTGATCGCACTGCCAACGCTGGGATCGACATAGATCACGAAGATCTTCTCTGCATTGCCAATGAACACGGCCACTCCCGCATTCGTTGGAATGAGTGCCTTGATCTGCACTTGGACCACATCCTTGCTCATAAGAGAAACGTATCAGCTAACGATTCGCTGGGCAACTGCCTCGCTCTCCCGCGCGTTCGCGAGGTAGGCGCGGGAAAGCGTCACATAGCGCTCTGCCCATCTGCGAATGCCAGACTGCTCTTCCTCGCTCAGCGCTTTCTTGACCGTCGCGGGAGACCCGAGGACCAGCGATCCGGGCGGGATTTCGGTGTGCATCGTCACGGTAGCGTTGGCTCCGATGATACAGCGGCGGCCAATCTTTGCGCCGTCGAGTATGATCGCCCCCATGCCAACAAGCACTTCGTCCCCGATTTCGCAGGCATGCACGATGGCCTTGTGCCCCACAGTCACCCACTCACCAACGAGTGCCGGCATATCGTCGGCGACGTGCACAACAGAGCCATCCTGAACGTTGGAATGCGCCCCGATGACAATCGGTGCAATATCGCCGCGCAACGAACACCCCGGCCAGATACTTACTTCCTCGCCGATGGTCACATCGCCAGCCACAAACGCGCCAGGCGCAATGAACGCCGAGGGCGCCAAACGCGGTGAGCGTCCGAGAAACATCGCAATCTGCTCTTCGAAAGTCATACCTGCTATATATCCGCCTGCGCGCCCACCGCAACCCCAGGCGGCTCCAGCTTCCGCAGGCGATTCGGCCAAGCGATTTGTCGCGTTGAGTTGTTGACAGCTAGAAATAATTCAGCGCATACTGCTTCTTACCTCAGGCAAAGCCCCCATCTTTCCTTTCATTCAAATGAACAAAGTCGAACTCGTCTCCTCTGTCCAAAAAACCCTCGGAACCAGCAAAGCTGACGCTGAGCGCGCCGTGAATGCCGTCATTGATGGCATCAAGGCGGGCGTCAAGAAATCCAAGACGGTTCAACTCATTGGATTTGGCACATTCAAAGTAGCTTCCCGCAAGGCTCGCACCGGGGTAAATCCCAAGACCGGCCAGAAGATTAAGATCAAGGCCTCGAAGACGGTTAAATTCGTCACCGGAAAATCCTTTAAGGAGCTCGTGTAGGGATTTCCCCCCGCACCGAGAAAACCCGTTTCGCTGCAATGCAAAACGGGTTTTCTCATTTTTAGATGTTTTTAGCCGCGGAGATTGGATAATCCTTGAATCTCAAATCCCCTATGAAATCTCCCATCAAAATTGCTGTCACCGGCGCGGCCGGCCAGATCGGATACTCCCTGCTTCCCCGAATCGCTTCGGGCGGTCTTTTTGGACCGGATCAACCCGTCGAACTGAACCTGATCGAAATCCCGCCGGCCCTCAAACCTCTCGAGGGCGTCGTGATGGAACTGCATGATTGTGCTTTTCCGCTGTTGCACAAGGTGATTGCCACCGTGGAGCTTGATGAGGGATTCCGCGACGTAAGCTGGGTGCTGCTTGTGGGGAGCGTGCCTCGGAGGGCCGGGATGGAGCGTAAGGACCTGCTCGGCATCAACGGGAAGATATTCGTGGAGCAGGGACAGGCCATCGCGAAACACGCGGCGCCCGACGTTCGAGTGCTGGTTGTTGGCAATCCATGCAATACGAACTGTTTGATCGCGATGAGCAATGGGAAAGAGGTGCCATCGGATCGTTGGTTTGCAATGACCCGCCTCGATGAAAACCGCGCGAAAACACAGCTTGCACTTAGGGCCGGTTCGCATTGGCGACACGTCACCAACGTGGCCATTTGGGGCAATCATTCGAGCACGCTGTATCCGGATTTTTTCAACGCGCGCATCGAAGGCAAACCTGCGACCGATGTGATTGCGGACCGGCAGTGGCTCGAGAACGACTTCATCAAAGCGGTGCAGCAGCGCGGCGCAGCAGTCATCCAGGCGCGAGGCGTTTCTTCGGCAAAATCGGCGGCGCACGGCGCGGTCGAATCCGTGCAATCAATTGTCAATGCGACTCCGGGGGACGATTGGCATAGTGTGGCGCTTTGTTCGGACGGAAGTTATGGCATAGAGAAAGGCCTTATTTGCTCATTCCCGACGCGATCGGATGGCGCGAAAATCGGCATCGTACAGGATGTGCCTCTCAACGAGTTCGCCAAGGCGAAAGTTGAGGCAACCGTCAACGAATTGAAAGAAGAACGGGCGATGGTCGCAGAGTTGCTCCCCAGCTGAATCGGAAGGGCCCGAGTAGCTTTATCGCTCGAAAAGGTCTCATGCAGCAGGGGCGCCTCCTTGGGCAATTTGCTTGGCGAATTCGGCGATTTGAAAAATATCTGCGCTTCCCGGCGATCGGGCGGGGGGCATCGAGGGGCCTTCAAGCTGTTGGCGCCGAATTTCGCCACCCTGCCAGATCCACGCATCGCGGCTAAACGGCCCGACCAACCGCGGATCGCTCCAGGTGTGAATGGAAAGCATTCGCGGATTGATGGCGGCGGCAATGTGCATTGGTCCGCTGTCCACGCTGACCACAAAGGCGGCGGCGCCAACCAGCCAGATCATCTGTCGAATTGTCGTTCGATTGAGGAAGTTGATTGTATTGCCCGGCAACTCGTCCTGCATCTTCCCGACACCAGCCAGGACGACGGTCATTGGACGCACGGCGTTGCAGAATTCGACGACGTGCGCTTGGGGAAGTGACTTTCCTTCACCTCGGGCAAACGGATGAAGGAGGATGAACGTGCGGTCTTGAAGGGACACATCGAACGGTGTTCCGGGGGGAAGTGGAAACACGGGGTTCGTGACTTTTGGCAGACCAAGCGTCTCAAGGATTCGCAGATACCTGTGCACGGAATGTTCTCCGCGGCGCACAGGCGCGACATCATCATAAAACCACCTTGCGCCTTCACGCGCGTCAGCCATTCCCACGCTTCGCCGCGCGCGGCTGAGACGCGCCATGAGCGCGCTTCGAAGCAAGCCTTGCAGATCCAGCGCGACGTCGGGACGAATCTCTTCGAGTCGAAGCGCCCAAGGGATGGACCGGAGCATTCCGGCAACACCGCGAAATTTTTCGCGAGGAAACGTGATGGTACTGTCAATCACGGGATTGTCTGTGAGGAGCGGTTCCCACCGTTCATCCACGAGCCACGTGATTCTCGTATCGGGGAAGAACTCCTTCAGCGCGGCCGCGCAGGGAATCGCGTGAATAATGTCACCGAACGAGCCCGGTTTGATCAGCAGGAGCGTCTTCAGTTGCGCCAAACGCGTGCGTGGAAATATCGTGGATTTTTAACGCCCCACCGCGAGACGCTCAGCGAGTTTTCGGGGCAGGCCGGCTTCGATGATGGCCTTCTGGGCGGCGGCTAGGTCGTACTCTATGCGGCGCAGTTGTACCTCGTTGCTGCTTGTGTCGTAGATGCAATAGGCTGCGCGCCAGTCTCCGTCGCGGGGCTGCCCAACGCTACCCACATTAACAAGGTACTTTTTTCCGTGTTGCAGCGCGAGAACGTCGAGCGGGATGATTCTCACGCTCCCGTCGCGCACATACGCCTTCGGAGAGTGGGTGTGGCCGATGAAGCAAAGAGAGGTATGCTGGTAATTGAAGCTGGCGGCTGCATCGAGCTGGTTGAAGACGTAGCCCCATTTGTGCGGCGTGTCCAAAGTGGCGTGAACGATGGTGAAATCGCGCACCTGGCGTTGAAGACGCAGCGAGCGCAGCCATTCCTTGTCGTCGTCCGAAAGCTGTTCGCGCGTCCAATTGATCGCTTCCTCAGCGAGGGGGTTAAAGCCTTCCTGATCGCCAAGCATCGAGGCTTGCTCGTCGTGGTTGCCTTTGACGACCGGACATTCCAGCTTGCGCACGACTTCGATGCATTCCTTGGGAAAAGCGTTGTAACCGACGATATCGCCCATGCAAACGTGATGGGAGCACATGTGTGCCTTGGCGTCGGTCAAGATGACCTGCAACGCGTGATAGTTGGCATGGATGTCGCCAAAGATTGCGAAGCGCATGGAAGAGATTGGTAAAAGCTTAGTGGTCTCCAGAATTTACGCGCTGCGCGTCGGGAACATCCAGTTTCTTTTCAAGTTCTTGCAGCGTGGCAATCAGGGCGGGTCTCCGCCCCTCGGGTCCTTCGTCATAAATTCTCTTCAGGAGCTCGTATGCCATCTTCTCGCGGCCGGGGCACTTTGCGAGCTCGTAGCCTGCGAAGCGTGTGATGTAGGGCGGGGCATCCGGAAGTCGGGAGGCCTTGAGGAAGGCCTCGCCTGCCCCGCAATGGTCCTCAAATTTGTCGCGAAGCAGAATCGCAAGGCTCCTGTAAAGAAAGGAGCTTTCGGGATTATTTTTGATACCGCGCTCGAGATAGTCGCGTCCGAGCTTGAAATACTGGCGCTGGCTGCGGATGCGTAGTGCCTCGCTAGGTTGAGAGGTGTCCTGAAGCGCGGCAATGCTGGCGTTCCAGGCCATGTGCCATGCCGCCATGTCCCAGTACGGGAGAGATCGCGGCTGAAGAGTCGTTACGGTGTCGAAGAGACCTGCCATGCGTCCCCACTCCGTGCGCTCCCAGGCATTGTTGGCCTCAATCCAGAGATAGGCGGCAAGGGGGGAGCGGAAACCGCTCAAGGCGGCTAGGAAGCCCATTTGGCCGACTCGTTCACGCAGTCCGAGATCAAGCGGAGCATTCCGCAACCGAGCCCGCTCTTGCGCTGCATCCAGGGACTTTTCGACAGGGGCCTTGATGAATCCGAAGACTCCGATCAATACGATGGCGATCGTCTTGCGGATCATAGTTCTCGTCCTGCAAAGATGAAGGCCGCAACGGCGAAATAGACAGCAACGTACGTCCACCCCAGGGCAAAGGTTTCGAGGAAAATGTTCAGAGGTATCGCGGCTCCGGCAATCACGTCATCAGCGAGATTGAACGATTGAAGGTCCGGAAAAAGAAGGGCGATGAGGCCGACGATAGCGCGCGTCCACCATTTGATTTCCACGCCCTGCAGCCAGTATTCGCGCGCCGTGGATTGCAAGTGGCCAATGAAGTAGATCGCGGCAGCGATCATTGCCGTGAAGAGAGAGGAGGTTGCGAACGTGGAAATCAAAAGCGTGAGCGATGCGAGAAGGGCGGACTTTACGAAAATTATAAGGATGCCAGGCGCCAGGTTGATGTTAAAGGTTGCGTCAGTGACCGCCTTCAGCGCAGCCGTGAGCTCCTCGGAGGGTCGGCCGGCAAATTGCACTCGAGTTTCGGCGAGCACGCTCTGCTCACGCAGCCAGAGCACCAGACAGAAGACCGCGCTCATCAGAAGAGTAAAGAGAAGGAGCAGCAAAATGATTCCGGCGAGCTTGCCCAGGAGGTAAACGAAGCGCGGAACCGGCTTGGAAAGAAGGTTATAAATCGTGCGTTCCTCGAGATCCTTGGGCAGAAAATTCGCCGTGGCGAGAATGGCGAGCAGTGAGGTGAAGATCGACATCGCGCCGAGACAGACGTCCTTAAGCATCTGGAATTCCTCTTGAAATGTCAGTCGCGCCATAAACACCGAGCTGCCGATGGCACAAAGGGCAAAGACAAGGATGATAAAGAAGATCTTTTGGCGGACGAGTTCGGTGAAGGTGTTCCGGGCGATGGCAGCGATCTGAATGGTCATGACGGCATTCGAATCCGGATCTTCTGTCTCGAGTGGCGACTTCCTGGGACGAGAAATCGAGTGCCGACGTTCTCTCCTTCCAAGGCAGCCGCGATCTGACCGGGTTTGCGGCCGTCCAGGACACACGTGACGATGCCATGTGAGACTGCGAAATCCGCGGCCTGGAGTTTCGCGCGCATTCCCCCGACAGACATCTCCCCTTTGTCAGGACGCACATGTTGGAAGACTTCGGAAATATTCGCGGCAATGGCGATGCGGCTTCCATCGGAATCCGTTAATCCATCGGAGGAGGTGAGTAGGAGCAGAAGGTCCGCATTGACAAGCTGGGCGACCTCGGCTGATAGGCGGTCGTTGTCACCAAAGCGAAGCTCCTCAACGGCGACTGTGTCGTTTTCATTGATGATCGGCACGATATTGCCAGCCTCGAGGATGCGTTCGATGGTGTTGAACGCGTTCTGACGGCGCATCCGGCTATCAATATCGTCATGTGTGAGAAGGAGTTGGGCGACAATCAACCCGTGACGCCGGAAGGCGGTCGCATACATCCGCATGAGCTCCGGCTGACCCGCGGCGGCGCAAGCCTGCTTGCCGGGAAGGTCCTCGGGACGGCGGTCCAGACCTAGCAAATGCACTCCGGCGGCAATCGCGGCGCTGCTGACGATCACGCAGGAATTTCCCGCGTTGATCAAAACAGAGATCTCGGCGGCAATGCGGCGAAACTGGCTGCCATCCAGCGCGCGACCTGCGGATCGCGAGAGAGTGCCAGTTCCAAATTTGAGGACGATGCGGGGCATGGGATGGATCAAAATTCTCGGCGTTGACCGCTCAACGTTCAACGCTCAATCGAAGAATGCGGCGGCGCGCCACTCCCACGGAGTGTTACGCTTTGAGAGTTGAGCGTTCAGCGTTGCCACGGCTGTTGGTGATCATTTCGAGGAATCCGCTTTCCAAGGCAAGGGATTCCTGAACGCCAAGGACAAGCCGGCGGCGCAGGGATTCAAGCGCATCAAGGCGGCGCAGCAGGTCTTCGGTCGAGATTCTCTTGGCTAGGGCCTTCACGACCGGGTCTTCCGCGGGGAACCCATGTTGAGCGCGCAGCGCCTCTCCGAGCGCGTCAACCACGATCTGCAGGATGCGGTCGCGCTCGCGCAGGGCGCCCGCTTCGACGAGAGCCTTGATCTGCCCAGTTCGCTCCTCAAGCCAGGAAGAATCTTCACACGCCTGTTTGTAGCGCGCAGTCTCCTTGCGCAGGATGCTTTCGTAATCGGAAGAGATCTTTTCGCGTAGCTCGGAGAGGATGCTTTGGAGAGAGCGCGTGAAGCGGAAAGCCTCCGCGACGCCTGGCCTTGCTTCATTCACGAGAGATTCCTCCAGCGCTTTAAGAATGGCCAATTCCTCTGTGGTCGGTATCCGCTTGGCCGTATCCAGGAGGGGAGTTTCGACGCAGCGCGAGCGAACGGTTTCCAGGATTGCCTTGGGACGTGTGCTTAGAAGAAGGATCAGCGAGCCCGGGGGCGGTTCTTCCAAGGTTTTCAAGAATGCATTGGCCGCCTGCTGCTGCATGCGGTCGGCATCGTGGACGATTGCGACTTTGTTGCTGCCGAGAAGGGGCTTACGCTGGATGGAGTGCTCGAGGTCACGGATCTGATCGATGACGATGCGTCGTGATTTCGACTCTGGCTGCACCATGTGCACGTCAGGATGATCAAGGGCGCTTTCCGGAGCGCATTCCAACGCGAGCGCGGCAAGATGGACAGCCAGCCAGGACTTTCCACTCCCGGTGGGCCCGGTGAGAAGATAGGCATGCGCAAGCCGGCCCGCCCGACGGGATTCGCTCAGACGTTCAAACGCCAATTCCTTTGAAAATGGCATGGGGGCGAAGGGCCGCGCGGATTTCGCGGGCAATTTCCCTTTCGGGTTTGGTTGCATCCAGCAGACGGATTCGATCCGACTGGATGGCGGCGAGTTCCAGATAGCCGCGGCGCACGGCTTCATAAAAGGCGGGAGGCTGTTCTTCCATGCGGTCGCGATTCCCAGCGGGACGGCGGATGAGCCTTTTATATGCCTCGGCCGAATCCATATCGAGAAGGAAGGTAATGTCCGGGAGCCTCGGTCCGGCGGCAAATCGGTTGATCATTCCGAGGATTTCGGCGGGGATCTTTCTGGCGACGCCCTGATAAACGGTGGTTGAGTCCAAAAAACGGTCCGAAATAACGATTCGCCCGGCACTAAGGGCGGGAAGGATTTCCTGCCGGACGAGTTGCGCGCGACTTGCGGCAAAGAGGAGAAGTTCGGTCTCCGGCTCCATGGCGCGCCCTTCCGCGGAATGCTGCAAAAGGTGCCGGATGCTTTCGCCGATCGGCGTGCCGCCGGGCTCGCGGACCAGGATGGGCGTGCCGCCTACGGCAGACAGCAATTCGACAAGCAGGCGGATCTGGGTGCTCTTGCCGCATCCTTCAGAACCCTCGAAGCTAATGAAGAAACCTGTTTGACTCATGTGGGATATGCCGGAGATCATGAATCTTGATGAGCAAGACTCCCGTGCAAAGCAGGAAAATGTGTTTCGTCGAAATTGAAGAGGAGGCTGAACCCTTCTTTGAAGAGGCGTTTGATGGTCACGAAGTCTCTTTCGTTAAACGCCTCCATGCGGTGCCTGAGGACACCGAAGTGTTGTCCGTTTTCATCAGCGAAAGGGTTGACGCCCCTTTTCTCGACGCTCATCCGCTGATTCGTCTGGTTGCCACCCGCTCGACCGGATGCGACCATATCGACCTCGATGCGTGCGCCAGTCGGGGAGTTACCGTCGCCAATGTCAGCAATTACGGCGAGAACACCGTGGCGGAGCACACCTTCGCGCTTATCCTTGCGCTCTCTCGACGCCTGAGAGATTCGGAGCAGGCTGTGCGTACCGGGCGTTTCAGCCGGGAGCGTCTGCGAGGATTCGACCTGCGGGGCAAGACGCTTGGCGTCGTCGGAGCCGGCCGCGTCGGGCTCCATGTCATCCGCATTGGAGTCGGATTTGGCATGCGTTTGATTGCTTACGACGCACAGCCGCATCCGTTTTACAGTGAGTTGCTCGATTTTCACTATGTTCCCTTCGAACAATTGATGCGCGAGTCTCATGTGGTCACCTTGCACGTGCCTCTCAATTCTACGACGCGACATATGATTAGCCGCGAAACGCTTGCGCTGTGTCGCCCCGGGGTTCTCCTCATCAACACCGCACGCGGCGGGCTGATCGACTCCGGTGCGGTGATCGAGGCTCTTGACACCGGACAAGTCGCTGGCGTTGGTCTCGATGTGCTTGAGGACGAACGGGTTTTCCATGGGGGAGCGACGCAAATTCTCGGCGAGAAAATTGCGGAACGCGTGCGCAGCGCGGCTGTGCCGGTGGCCAGGGAGACGTCTCCCCATCGGGTGGTTGAGTTTTCGAAGCTTGTCGCGCACAGCCGGCTTCTGCGCCGCCCGGAAGTGGTTCTCACCCCGCATGTCGCCTTCAACAGTTACGAAGCGATCGAGCGTCTCAGCACATTGACAGTCGAGAATATCAGGAACTATCTTGAAGGCCGTCCGCTTACCCACTGCTGCACATGAACTACTGGCTCGTCAAACAGGAGCCCTCGGCCTATTCGTGGAATGACTTTGTCAAGGATGGCAGGACCGCCTGGACAGGCGTCAGAAATTTTCAGGCGCGCAATAACCTGCGGTCCATGAGGTTGGGAGACCGCGTGCTCTTCTATCACAGCGTGAAAGACAAGTCCGTCATAGGCGAGGCGGAGGTCGTTCGCGAGTCGTACGCGGATCCGACAGCCGAAGAAGGGGATTGGATCTCCGTCGATCTGAAGCCGATCAAGGCCCTGCCCCATCCGGTGTCTCTCGAGCAGATCAAGGCCGACAAGAGGCTCGCCGGAATGACGTTGTTGCGTCACTCACGTCTCAGCGTGATGCCGGTTTCGGCGCCGGAGTATCGCGCGATTTTGGACCTGGCTCGAGGCTGATTTCCGCTGGCGCTCATGGAAAAGAGGGACGAATTTATAGGGATGATGACCTACCGACGTGCGGGAGTCGCTTCGACCTTCTCCCCGACGTTTTCGGCTGTGCTTGCGGAAGCTGGCTCTTTTGCGCGGCACTGCGGCGCGGAGCTTGAGATCATCCATGCCGCGGCATTTGATGCGGAAAAGGAAAAGCTCTTTTTCGAGAAGATGGGACGAAGCGCGGCAATTCGCTGGGTCAACGAAGACCCGCCGTCACAAGCAATCATCGCCGCGGCGCAGGATTACGATTACGAGCTTCTGATCGCGGGTGCTCTCCAATTCGAAGACGCTGACAGACCGTTCACCAGCAGTGTTGCGCGGGAACTTATGCGCGATGCGCCCTGTGACCTCTTGCTCGTCCCGAGGCCGATCGAGTCCCCCGACGTCTTGCGCCGCGTTGTCTTCGCCTTGGAACCCGGCGAGGACGTCGCGCCGTTTCTCCGCAATTCTGTAAAGCTTCTGCGACCCGAGCACGTGACGATCGCCGTGACAAAAACTCCTTTTGCGGCGGCAATCGCCGCATCGCGGGGTGAGGAGCCGCGGGACGTGGACGCTTGGCTGGAAGAACTTGGCGAGTTGCTTTCCGGTGCCGGAGCAGAGATCGAGACGCGAATCGTGACTTCGAACACCGGCTATCCATTATGCGACGTCATTGAGGGCCTCGAGGCGGATCTGTTGGTCGTGAGGGCCCTGCCGGACGAGCAAGGGGGCACGCTTCCCCTTCACATGGATTGGTTGTATCAGGTGATCCCCACGCGCTTGCTCGTAGCGAAGGATCCCGGACGAAACCGGAAATAGACCAGCACGAACAGTTTCTCCGCCTTGGAAAGCCGGTAGCGTTTTTGATAGACTCGAAATGCGTCGGCTTCCATGCGTGAAAGGATCTTTTCATAGATCGCACGCATGACTTCGGCCGGTCTAAGGGCCTTCGCGTCATCCGCGGGGAGGGCATGGCGCGCTTCCGCAAAAAGCGCGCGAGTGCGCTCCGCCTCGAAGCGCATGAGAGCGCTGAAATTATTGCCTGGATCTCCTCTCAGGAGACCGGCCTCGCTGACTTCGAACTTTCGAAGATCTTCGAGTGGAAGATAAATGCGCCCGGCGGCAGCATCTTCGGCCACGTCGCGGAGAATGTTGGTCATTTGCAGCGCATAGCCGAGGAACTCGGCGTAGATTTTGCTTCTGGGATTCTTGCAGCCGAAGATTTCAACGCTGACGAGTCCGACCGCGCTCGCCACGCGCCAGCAATAGGCGCGCAACTCCTCATGGGTCTGATAATGCATCGGCTCGATGTCCATTTCGACCCCGAGCACGATCTCAATGAGAAGCCGCCGGTCGATTTTATGGCGTGCAAGGACTTGGGCCAGTGCCGGAGGCAGCTTGTCGCCGGCGTTGAGAGCAGCTTTCCAGAGATCAAGCAATTCATGCTTCTCCGCTGGAGAACGTCCCGGTTCGTCAGCAATGTCATCGACGGCGCGGCAGAAGTCGTAGAATACAAGGGCGTCCATCCTGCGGTCTTGCGGGAGGCATCCGAGGGCAAAGGCGAGATTGGATTTCCGTGCGTTCGCCCGGTCGGCAAGCTGCAGAGTATGGACGTTCACAGGCGTTTGTCCGAGCTGATGCGTCCGTCCCGTATTTGAATCAGACGCTGCGGCCTCCTGCCGAGTCCGCCATCGTCCCCCGCCCAGAGTACGCAGAGTCCCAATTCTTGGGCGGTCCGCATTGCGAGATCGATGAGCTCATCGCTTCCTCGTGGCGATATGGCGATAAGGATGCTGGGGCGATGGACCAGAGCGCGCGCGAATGCGGCGCGCCGCTGTGCGGATGGGACCAGACGTCCGGCGAGTTGATTTTCGAGGTGCGCTATTCCGCAGAAGTCGAGCACTTCAGAGGTCCGCACGCGGGCGGCGCCTGCATCTGTGCCGCAAATGCGAAATAGAGGCATGGCCACGTTCTCCGCCACGGAGAAAGATGGCAAGAGGCATGGGTTGTGAAAAAGAAAGCCGAAGGTTTGGTTGCGGAACCGTCGGAGTTCTTCTTCCGCAAGATGCGTCACGCTTTCTCCATTCAGAAAGATCGTTCCGGAATCGGCGGGCTC
The DNA here is from genome assembly GCA_045403045.1 of Terrimicrobiaceae bacterium. GTDB lineage: Bacteria > Verrucomicrobiota > Verrucomicrobiia > Chthoniobacterales > Terrimicrobiaceae > DASTFP01. The sequence goes on along the minus strand of JAXIPG010000062.1, from coordinate 21,436 downwards.
AAGCAAACCGAGAATGCTAAGCAGGAGTCCTCTGCCGGGACTATCCGGGCCTTCAAACTCGCAAAGCATTCCCGAATCGAACGAGGCGGTGACGTTTTCGATCGATGCCTGTCCGGTCTCGTTCCAATTCATGCGATGGCAGCAGAGAGCCTGGCAGGAAAGAACGGGATTCATTTTCAGAACGGGATGCTCTGCGCGCCGTCCTCGCAGCGTTTGTAAAAGCACACCCAGGCGGCAAGGATCCATCCGCCCGAGGTAGCGCCGAGGACTTCGAGAAGGATCGTCCACACATGTCTCCACAGGGCGGCTCCGAGCCAGGCGTTGCCGGTGTGTTGCATTGCTTGCAGCAGAAATAGCAGAGCGAATGCGGCGAGAAGAAAGACAAGGCAAGGGAGTCCATGCCGCTTGAGAAATCGCCCATGGGCGACAATTGCGCCGCGGAGAGAATCGTTGTGGAGCACGAGCCGGATTTGCACAGTGGCCAGCGCGATCATGACGGCTGCCAGCGTGGGCCGCGCGACCGCGTCGGCTACGGCGAAGGTCCTCCAGCTCGCGGGATCGCCGGTGAGCCAGGCTTCAACAAAGAGCGGGACATGGATGAGAGCAAGAGTTGCAATAATAATCACCAAGGCCCATTTGAGCACGAATCCCATGCGGCGCACGGCAAAATACAGCACGCGCGCACGGCGAAAGTGCAGACCGCGAACCCACCCGTAGGTAATGAGAAGCAGATAGACCTGGAGGCATGTTCCGAGCAAGTACTCAAACGCAAAAGACAGCGCGTTGACGATACTTGAGACCAGGAGAAGTTCGTGAAGAGAGAGGATACTGGCAACCTCCGGCAAAGCGAGGAGCGTGAGGGGTTTGGCGATGGATGCCAAGGCGCACGCGGCAAGTGCGACAAGCAGCAGCCACCCCCAAAATCCATATCGTCGCGAGAGGGCGTAGGCCAGTTCACCCGTGAGACCGCGGTAGTTTGTAAAGAATAGAAACCCGTAGAGGACTGAGATGGGAAACGTCGCGACGAGACAATTGAGAACACCTGCCAGCGATTCGGATGCAGGAAGGATCGCGGCAAGGGCAATTTGCGCAGGCTCAGGTGCCGTCCTAACAAGCAACGGACCGGTATCCGGAATTCGTCCCATCCTCCAGTGAAGCAGAAAGAAATCCGCTAATCGGAAAAGCCCGTAGGCGAGTGCGAACCCGGCAGGAAGTTTCCACAGCGCGGCATGACGAAGGACGCATCTCCAGCCATTGGTATAGGCGTTCCGCACTGCGGGCAGGCACAGCGCGAGCACCCATGCTGCAACGACTGGCAGGATGAGCCAATTGATTTCCGAAGACACACCGCAACATGAGCCAGAAATTTTCGCTGGGAACGAGTCTTTCCAGCGTCGAGAGTCCTCGCTTCATGACATTGGCCAACCAGATCACAATTGCGCGGATTTTGCTGATCCCAGTCTTCGTGCTCTTCGCTGTTTACTACGGAAGAAGTGTCGAGCAGGGACGGCCGGAGGAGTGGCAACGGTGGGCTGCGGTCATCGTCTTTCTCGTCGCTTCTGTAACTGACTGCGTGGATGGATGGGTCGCCCGGCGGTTCAGTCAGCGAAGCCCGCTTGGAGCCGTGCTTGATCCCATTGCAGATAAGGGGTTGCTGTTGACTGCAATCATCACGCTGAGCCTGAGCAAATGGACCTACGCGTTCCCGCTTTGGTTTCCCGTTCTCGTCATAGCGCGCGACGCGGTAATCGTCATTGGCTGTGTGATATTGAAGCACCTCAATGGTCATCTCGAAGTGCGGCCGAGCTCGTGGGGGAAGGCGGCCTCGGCTCTGCAAATGGTTGCAGTCTCTTGGGTGATGCTGCAGCTGCCCTTCCACCTTTATTCCGTATATGCCGCCGGACTTTTCACGCTCGTAAGCGGTGTCGGTTACTTGCTCGACGGGCTTGCGCAACTCCGGCACCACGACACTCCCAATGCGTAACGTCGCAATCGTTGGTCGGCCGAACGTCGGAAAGTCCGCGCTCTTTAACCGTCTTGCCGGCCGCAAGATTTCGATCGTTCACGATCAGCCCGGCGTGACGCGCGACCGCATTACGGCGATTTGCCGGCTAGGCGCTGCGCCTTTCGAAATCGTCGACACTGGCGGAATCGGCGCCGATCCCGATCCCGATTTTGCCAGACCGACACAGGAAGCCGCAGAAATTGCCATCGAAAGCTCAGACGTCCTGCTCTTTGTCGTCGATGGCCAGGATGGCGCCACGCCGCTGGATCTTGAACTTGCGGACAAACTTCGCAGCTCGTGTCGCCCGACGATCCTTGTTGTCAATAAAGTCGACGCGCCCGAACACGACGTCTTCCCGGCAGACTTCGCGCGTCTCGGATTCTTTCAGACCCTCGGCGTAAGCGCGGCCCACGGTCGGGGAATTGCCGACCTCGTCGAGGCGATCGAAGATCTTCTTCCGGCGACGAAGGACGATTACGCGCCGCTGGAAGCACCCAGACTGGCGTTTGTTGGCCGGCCCAACGTCGGAAAATCGTCCTTGATTAACACGATCCTGGATAGCCGCCGCACCATTGTGAGTCACATCCCGGGGACGACGCGGGATGCGGTCGATATTGCCTGTGAGCGGGATGGTGGGCGCTTCATCCTTTGCGACACTGCGGGGATCCGCCATCGCTCCAAGCATAACGCATCTGTCGAGGTCTTTAGCGTCATGCGGGCAGAGGACGCGATCAAACGGGCGGATCTGTGCGTACTTGTCATTGACGCAACGAGCGGAGTGACGGCGCAGGACAAGAAAATAGCAGGCCTGATCCAAAAGGCGCGCAAGGCCGCCCTCGTCGCACTCAATAAATGGGACCTCGTTTCGCCCCCGGGGCAATCCGATTCCGAGCTCTTGCGCAAACATGTCGGGCGTGCTCGGGAGAAGCTGTTTTTCCTCGATTACGCCCCGGTCGTCGTCCTTTCGGCGAGAACCGGAGGGAACCTGCGAAGGCTGTTTATGATGATCGAAAAGATTCGCCAGCATGCAACGCGTCGGACAGGCACGGGCGAGTTGAACCGTCTCTTGCGCGCTGTGATGGAACGTCAGCCGCCTCCCTTGCATGGCAAGCGACGATTCAAGTTGCTCTACGCCACACAGCTCGCGCCGGTGAGCCCGACTCCTTTTCAAGTCCCGGAGTTTTTGCTTTTCGTTAACGACCCGCGACTTTTGCCCGAAAACTACATGAATTTTCTGCAGGCGCGCTTGCGGGAGAAGTGGGAGTATCCCGGCTTGCCAATCTTGTTGAGGCAGCGCGGACGAGAAAAGCGCGAGGCGGGAGGAAATCATCGCGTCTGGACTGAAAAGCGTTTGTGAACCGCGCGGGCGATGGGGTTGCGCAGATCAACTAGCTCGGACTTCGGGCCGCGGAGGGCATCCATGAGATGGAGAAGCCAATAAATGCAAAGCAGCGCGATCATGATCGGAAGGAGCGAACGAAGTTTCCGAAGAAGAGCATTCCAATCGCCAAACGTGCGGCCACGCAATGCCTCCCACCCAAGAACCCACGCAGTCGCCACAAACGCGATGACGGCAGGCAGTGCCGCCACGTTGAGATAAAGCGCGCGAGAGAGGTCGCCGCGTAGCAAGGCCTGAGTCGCTCGTGTTCCGCCGCAAAGCGGACAAGGAAGTCCGGTTGCGCCTTTAAAAACGCATACTGGCGAACCGGGGAACCCAAACGGCGGCGCAAGAGGCAGGAGGGCTGCGGCAACGAGCATGGCGACGATGAAGCCGGAGGCGACTGCGCGAGACTTCCGCTGGTCAACTCGCAACGGTGGACTATTCGCATCCTTTCTAAAGGCGTACTCCTCTTCTTTGCGCTCCAGGGTTTTCAAATGTTCTCTTCTGAGTAGCGACGATCTCGACGAAAAGCGAATCCGTTCTTTTTCAGCCGCCTTCGAGATTCGCGCCGGGCTTTCTCCAAGTTTCGCAACGTGGGGAAATCACCATCGTGATCTCACCTTTGGGTTGGCGAGCCTGATAATGGGCACGAAGTTCCGCCGGTGTACCGCGGCGGTATTCTTCGAATTTTTTCGTCAATTCCCTGGCGACGCACACCTGTGCCTCGGGAGCGATTTCAACAAGGACGTCGAGGGTTTTCAGCAGGCGATGCGGAGACTCAAAGTAGATGCTTGTTTCGCGACGCGAGATGGAGCGTTCCAGCTCCGTGCGGCGCCGGCCGCTCTTTACGGGCAGAAATCCTCCAAAAAAGAAGGCATCAGTTGGAAATCCGGAGCCGACGAGCGCGGTAAGAACGGCACTGGGTCCGGGCAGAACATTTACGGAGAGCCCGCGCTCCCGACAGGCACGGATGAGACGGAATCCCGGATCAGATATTCCTGGCATGCCGGCATCTGTCACAAGCGCGACGGATTTGCCGCCGGCGATTTCCTCGACCAACGCAGGCGTGCGGGAGGCTTCATTGTGCTCATGCAAGCTGAGCATTGGCTTCTTGATGTTATGGTGGAGCAGGAGCACGGCCGAATGACGCATATCCTCGGCCGCGACGAGATCGGCTTCCCGCAATGCCTGCAGCGCTCGCAGTGTGATATCCTGCAAATTCCCAATCGGTGTCGGGACAACGGTGAGCAAGACGTTCTACCAGCCCTCGGCAACCGCTGTCGTCAGTTCGATGGCCGCGTCCTTCGCAGCCACGGGAATTGCCTGGCGCTCGGTCGTCTGAAGATCGCTGCTGCTAAAGAACGTCGTCCTGCCGCTGACTCTCCCTTTCTTGAGAATGCTGCCCGTCACGCGATCCGAAACCTGGTACGCGATACTAAGGTGAAGTCCAAATTCCGCGGTGGCTAGGACGTTATTCTGAACGGAGCGGACCGATTGACGTTGGATCTTGGTGAGAGTGCAATTCAGGATGGCATCGGCGGTGTCGTCGGAGACGATGGTGTAAGTGCCATCCTCCTGCAGGGTCTTGATAAGCGTGTCGGCCAGGAGGACCTCGACGCGTGGTTCGTAGGTCTTGTTCTTGAAGGTGGGGACAGCCAGAGTGCGAACAGATCGCATCGGTGTGGGCCGGATTTCTCCAAGCTTGTAACCGCACCCGCCGAGAAAGGCGCAGGCAATCACTGCTGCAACGACGCGGATCATTGTGTGGGGAGAAGAGGCTCGATGGGCTGGACATCCCGACCTTCGGTACGCAAGCGCGGTTGTTTTACCACGGGAAGCTCGTCTGGCACAATTTCGCGCTTGGGCGGGCCGCTATAGTCAGACAGGGCGGAGGTTTCGACTTGAGCCTGCAGACGGCGGCGGAGGGCGAGCTTCTCTCCCGATTCGGCACGCTCTGACCCGACGCGAAGGATGTCGTCGCCGAACTGGCTGCGAAGCTCCTCGATGCGAGTCTTGGCCGTTTCCGCATCCGCTGACTTCGGCTGCTTGCGGATGATGTCGTTGTAATAAACGATGGCCGCCTTGTAATTCTTCGACCAATCGTAGTACTTGGCGATGTCGAGGAGGTTTCCGGCTTCGGTGCGTCCAATGGTGGCCAGGTTGTCTCGAGCTTGCGGTGCCTTTTCGCTCTTCGGATATTGAAGGAGAAAGTCTTCGAAAGTTTCCTTTGAAAGGACGAGTGCGGAGAGATCCTGGGAACTTGAGGTCAATCCGAGCCGCATGTAGATATACGCAATCTGATAAAGAGCGTCATCGCAGACGTCGCTGTTCGGATATTTGTCAAGTACCCGCTGGTAGGCATCGCGGGCTTGCTTAATCGCCTTCTGCCGCTCGAAAGCCAGACCGAGATTGAATTGTATAATAGGCGCGTAGATGCTATACGGCGCGTTCTTGAGGATGGACTCATACATCTTCTGAGCACGTTCGGCACCGGTGATGCCGGGAACGGGGACCGAGTACCCAAGAACCATAATTCGACTAAGATCCAAATACGAGTTTGCGATGAGGACCTGCCTGGCAACCGCTCCTTCAAATTCCGGTGTGTTCGGATAGCTTGTAATCAGCTTCTGGTAAGCGTCGAAGGCCGCACTCCATCTACCTTGTATCAGCAGAAGATCGGCGACTTGCAGCTGCGCTTTCGAGGCCAATATCGAGCGCGGGTAGGTTTTCAAGAAGCGCTTGTAGGCAATGAGGGCGCCGTCGTAGTTTTTTGCAGCGTACAGATCCTCGGCGGCCTGGAAGGCGCTCTTGTCGTCACGGTATTGGGGTTCGCGAACGACTCCGCTCTCGAAAGTGCGCTCAACCTGAGTCGGAATCTGCGCTGTGAGCGTGCACGCAAATGTCGGGGCGAGAAGAAGGAGTGGCGCAAAGATTCGAAAAAACATTCAGGGGGCGAAACCTAGGAAACATAGTGGCCTGCGTCAAGCTGCATACGCCCCTGAACGCGCTGGCATCCCTGGAGCAATCGACATACCTTCGACTTATGGGCCTTCTTCTCATCGATGGTCACTACTATCTTTACCGCTCGTTTTTCGCCATCCGAGGCCTCACCAACTCGCGTGGCGAGCCCACGAACGCCATCTACGGATTTCTGAAGGCCATGCGCAAAATGATGGCGGATTTGAAACCCGATCTTGGCGCTGTGGTGTGGGATCATGGCCTGCCCGACCGGCGCACGGCTCTTCAGGCCGCATACAAGCAACACCGCCCCGAGATGCCTCCGGAGATGCGCTCCCAAGAGGCATGGCTTCAAGCAAACGTGCCGTTGGTAGGGTTCTCCAGCCTCAGCGCTCCAAACACAGAAGCTGATGATCTCATTGCTTCCTATGCCCGCAAAGCCGTGGAGGACGGCCATGAGGTGGTCATCGCAACGAACGATAAGGACATCCTCCAACTCACAAGCGAACACATTGCGATCTATTCGACGGCCAAAGCGGATGCTGGAACGAACGGCTTTGCGCTGCTAGGCCCCAAGAAAGTCAAAGAAAAATGGGGCGTTGAACCCCGGCAAATCGCCGAAATTCTAGCGCTGACCGGTGATAGCTCGGATAATATTGCTGGCGTTCCGGGCGTGGGTGCGAAGACCGCAGCTCAGCTTATTCGCATGTATCAAACCGTGGAGAATCTCTTCAAACGGCTGGATACGGTGGAGCCGGAAAAATTGAGGCAAAAGCTTGAAAATGCGAAAGATCTGGTTGAAGCCAATCGCAGGATGGTGGCTCTCGATGACGATCTTCCGCTGCCGAAGCCTATTAACGACCTCAAGATCGCGCCTCAATACGATCCGTTGATTGCGGCGCTTGAGGCGTGTGAATTCAAGAGCCTCTTGAAAGAAATCGAAGCCGAAGCCAGCCGCGACAGGATTGTTCAACAGGGCCAACTCCTCTAAGCGTCTCTTGGCTGGCCTTCGGGAAAAAGTGAAATTGTCGCGTTTTGGCTCGGAAATTGCTTGCGCTAGCAAGTCAAGTGCCTGATTTTCTTCTCACAAATGGCGGGAATGGAGCAAATTCAGGGGCTGGCGTTGCAGCAGACGCTATCGCCGCAAATGCAGCAAAGCTTGCATATTTTGCAAGCACCGCTGATGGAGCTTCGGCAGCTTGTCACGGCGGAGTTGGAGGCAAATCCGACTCTTGAGGAGGAACCCCGGGAGATTGCGCGGGAAACGGAAGCTCCGGAATTGGAGAAGGCGGATCTGGCCGACCAGTGGAACGAGTATTATGCGCAGCGTGCGACTTCAGAGCCTTGGACGGCGGATGCTCAGGCGAGGCGTCAGCATTTCTTTGACTCGCAGACAAAGGCGCCCACATTGCAGCAGCACCTGCAGGATCAATTGAGTGGGTCGGACATGAGCAGTCGGGAGCGGGGCATTGCGCTGGTGGTTATCGGCAACATTGATGACCAGGGGTACTTGCGCGCGACGGCGGCCGAGATAGCTTCCCAGGCGGGCTGTCTTGAGGAAGAGGCGGAGAGGGTGATCGAGACCGTGCAGGGCTTCGAGCCCGCAGGCGTGGCGGCGCGCGATCTCTCAGAGTGCCTGCTCATTCAGTTACGCCGCAGCGGCAGGCAATACAGTTTGGAGAGCCGAATTGTGCAGCACCATCTCGAAGAATTGAGTCGGCGCAAGCTTCCCAAAATCGCGCGCCAGTTTCATGTCTCGCTCGACGATGTTCAGGATGCCGCAGAATCCATCGCGAGGTTGGAGCCCCGGCCGGGGCGTCCATTCTCCGCAGAAGACGAGCAAACGATTCTTCCTGATGTAGTCGTAGAGCGAGACGGTGATGCTTACACAGTGTCGCTAAATGACGATGAGATTCCCTCGTTGCGCATCGGCGATGGTTACAAGGACATGCTTTCTCAGTCGGCCGCGGATCGCGAGGTGCGGGACTATTTGCGGGAGAAGATTCGTGGGGGAAGGTTCTTCATCCGATGCGTTCAGCAACGTCAGCACACACTCTTGAGCATCGCGCGAGAAATTGTCGAACGGCAGCGCGATTTCTTCGATCTCGGCCCGGCCCACTTACGGCCCATGACCATGAGCAAAGTGGCCCAGGCAGTGGGTGTGCACGAAACGACGGTTAGCCGCGCCGTGTCGGGTAAGTACATGGCTGCACCACGAGGCCTCTTCGAGTTGAAGTATTTTTTCACTTCCGGCTACACGACAGACAATGGCGAGTCGGTAAGCAACGAAAGCGTGCGCCAGGCCATTGCCGAGATCGTCCGCAGCGAGGATTCCCGACACCCCCTTAGCGATCAGGACATCGTTGCGATGCTTTCCGAACGCGGACTTCCCATCGCGCGCCGGACCGTGGCGAAATATCGCGAGCAGCTTGGAATTCTGCCAAGCCATCTGCGGAAGTCTTTTTGAGCTGAGATCCCGCGATGAGTGTGCTTGTCGTCGCCCGTACCGCAAGCATATTGGATGCAGCATGCCGCCTCTTGATGAACAGACTCTTCGTGACGCCCTCCGGCGGGTGAGATATCCGGGCTTTTCGCGAGACATCGTATCGTTCGGTCTGGTCAAGGAGATCCGAGTTGAGGGGGAGAGCATTTTCGTGCAGCTTGTCTTGACTACAGCAGAGCCCGCAGTTGCCCGGCAGATTCGCGATGAAGCGCACGCGGCGCTTGCCGGGGTAGGCGGGGTTGGGCGCGTTGAAATCAAGGTCGATATTCAGGCGCCGGCCAAGGCTGCCGGGATTCCCGGTCCAGCGAATCTGGAAGGTGTCGAGCATGTCATCGCCGTGGCGAGTGGAAAGGGGGGTGTTGGCAAGTCCACGGTGGCAGCAAATCTTGCTGTCGCGCTGGCGGCGACAGGCGCCTGGGTGGGTCTTTGCGATTGCGATCTCTATGGCCCGAGCATCGCTCTGATGTTCGGCAGCAACGAACGGCCAATGGCTGATGATCAGGATCGCATCCTTCCCATCGAACGCGAGGGACTGAAGCTCATGTCCATGGGCTTCTTGCTCGACGATGCCTCGCCCGCCGTGCTTCGCGGTCCTATGGTAACGCGATACACGCAGCAGTTTCTCCGTCAGGTAGCTTGGGCTCCTCTCGATTACCTCGTACTCGATCTTCCGCCTGGCACCGGGGACATTCAACTCACCATCGTCCAAACGATCGCCTTGAGCGGCGCTGTCATTGTCACCACGCCGCAGGAGGTGGCGCTCATCGATGCTCGCAAGGCCGTTGCGATGTTTCAAAAAACAAACGTTCCCGTTCTCGGGATTGTCGAAAACATGAGCTACTTTCTCTGTCCCAGTGACGGACGTCGCTATGAAATCTTCGGCTCCGGCGGTGGAGAACGCGAGGCTGCCCGCCTTAGGGTACCGCTTCTGGGAAAAGTGCCAATTGAAATTGCGGTGTGTGAATCCGGCGACGTGGGTCGCCCCCTCGCTGCCAGCGATCCGCACGGGGTCGTGGGCAGGGTTTTTAAACAGATGGCAAATCAAATCCTGCAGGCCGTGAAAACTCGTTGACCGGCTCGTATTTTAATCGCAAGTAATGTATAATAAGTGATTTGTGAATTTTAATTCCAAGGAGGAACCGAAAATGCGTTTGACAGGGAAGAGAAATGGTTCGTTTAATACAAGCACGATGAATCCCCAGAGGAATGAGGGCTCGGAACTCGTGAAGAACTCCGTTCTGTACAAAGAATTTCTGGCTGAAAGAGAAGAAATTCTTCGCCATAAATGGATAGAAAGCGAGAAGGCAGGCCATGACATCGGATTTGAGCGTGCGCTTTTGGATTGGATCGTGAAGTATCGCTCGGCTTGGCGAGACGAACGATCAAAGCAGCAGCCGAAAGCCGCATAGCATTTTTGCGACCTTTAATGCAGCCCTGAGAGGTTGCGAAGGCAGATGATCCAACAGCAAGAAACGCTACTGGTGATGGACGCGGAAGCAATCCGCAAGGCCATCCGCAGAATCGCACACGAGATCATCGAGCGAAACGACGATCTTTCGCGGCTTGTCATTGCAGGTATTCCTACGCGCGGCGTTGAGGTCGCGCGCAAGATTGTTGAGCACATCGAAGCGATTGAAGGCGTGCGGCCCGGATTCGGTATCGTGGACGTCTCGATGCACCGTGACGACATTTCCACCCGTGGAAGGCCAACGACGGTCGTCCCCACACAGCTTCCCATTGAGCTCGATGGACGGACAATTGTTCTCGTCGATGACGTGCTTTTTACCGGGCGGAGCTGTCGCGCGGCACTGGATGCAATTTCTTCGTTTGGACGGCCCGCGCGCATTCAATATGCGGTTCTTGTGGATCGAGGACACCGGGAGTTACCCATTCGCGCGGATTACGTCGGGAAGAATCTTCCAACGACGCGGGACGAGCGAATCCGCGTCCGATTTGAAAGCCTTGATGGCATGCCGGATAGCGTCACCGTGGTGAGAGCGTCGTGAGCCGCTGGACGCGCAAGGATCTCCTCGGGCTTGACGAGTTGAGCGTGGAGGAACTCTGGAACCTCCTCGAAACCGCACGCGCCTTCAAAGGGGTCGGCGAGAGAAGCTTGAAAAAGGTCCCCGCACTGCGCGGGCGGACGCTGGTAAATTTTTTCGTCGAACCAAGCACGCGCACGCGCACGTCGTTTGAACTCGCTGCCATGCGTTTGAGCGCGGATGTCGTGAACATTTCCGCTGGCGCATCCAGCCTTCAGAAGGGCGAGACACTCAAGGATACCGCCCTGAATCTTCAGGCGCTTCGGGCCGACATCATTGTGCTGCGCCACAGCTCTGCAGGCGCCTCGCGCTTTCTCGCGGAAAGGCTCGGCGCCAGCATCATCAACGCCGGAGACGGTGCGCACGAGCATCCCACTCAGGGCTTGCTGGACACGTTTACGATTCTGCAAAAGCGGGGCAAAGTCGAAGGCCTCAATATCGCAATTGTCGGCGACATCCTTTTCAGCCGCGTGGCCCGCTCAAACATTTATGCGCTCACGAAACTCGGCGCCAAAGTCACCGTTGTCGGTCCCTCAACGCTGGTCCCGCGTGCGTTTGAAAAGCTGGGCGTGCGTGTCGTTCACAAGCTCGACGAGGTCCTGGAATCTTCCGACGTGATCAATCTTCTTCGCATCCAGCACGAACGCCAGCGCAAGGAATATTTTCCTGGTCTTGGCGAGTACATCTCTCTTTTTGGCCTGACAAAGGCGCGGGCTGCCCAGCTTAGGCCCGACTGCCTAATCATGCATCCTGGCCCGATCAACCGCGGCGTCGAAATCGACAGTGATGTGGCTGACGGATCCCGCAGCGTCATTCTCGAACAGGTTACCAACGGGCTCGCCGTGCGCATGGCCGTTCTTTATCTCTGTGCCGGCGGTGTGGGCCTTTCCTCATGAAAATAGTTCGTATCGCCAACGGCCGAATCATCGATCCCGCGAACAAGCGTGACGAGGTCGCCGACCTTTGGATTGCCGATGGGGTCGTCGCCGATCCGTCGATAGCCGCGAGCCAAGCATCCCAAACCGAACTCATAGACGCAACCGGTCTTGTCGTGGCGCCGGGTCTGATCGATATACACGTGCATTTCCGGGAGCCGGGCCAGGCGCAAAAGGAGACGATTGCTACCGGATCTCGCGCAGCGGCGGCGGGCGGTTTTTCGAGTGTTGTTTGCATGCCGAATACAAGCCCGGTGGCAGACAATGCCGGAACAATTGCCCTGATCCGCGAGAAGGCGCAAGCGAGTGCCGGTATCAACATCTTCACAACGGGTGCCATCACCAAAGGCCTTGCCGGAGAGGAATTGGCTCCATATGGGTCGATGATTGGAGCCGGGATTGTTGCGATCACGGATGACGGACGCTGCGTGCAGAACCATGAGGTCATGCGTCGCGCGGTCGAATACGCGCGAATGTTTGGCCTGCCCGTCCTTGATCACTGTCAGGATTATTCGCTTGTTGGCGACGGGGTGATGCATGAGGGCGAGTGGAGTCTTCGCCTTGGCTTGCCCGGATGGCCGCGCATCGGAGAGGAAGTCATCGTCACACGCAATATTCTGCTTGCCGAGCTCTGCGACTCACCCATCCATTGCCAGCACATCAGCTCGGGCGGCAGCGTGCGTTTGCTTCGCGATGCGAAGGCCAGGGGAGTCAAGATTTCAGGCGAAGTGTGTCCGCATCACATTGCGTTGACGGACAAATGCCTTCAGACCTTTGACAGCAATTACAAGATGAATCCGCCTCTGCGTACCGCACGGGATATCGAAGCGATCCTTGAAGGTCTGGCGGACGGCACGCTCGATATTCTTTGCAGTGACCACGCCCCGCACGCCTTTTATGAGAAGGAGGTCGAACTGGATCAGGCGCCGTTCGGGATCACTGGCCTCGAAACCGAGTTTGCGCTCTTCTGCGATATCCTCGTGCATAAGAGGAGGGTTCTTGCTTTGGACCGCCTCATTGAGATGTTCACCGTGAATCCCGCACGTTTGTTGTCTTTGGATAGCGGAACATTGTCAACTGGTGCTGCCGCGGATGTCACGCTCATTGATCCTGATCTGGAATGGACGTTCGATAAGGGAAAATCCCAATCACTCTCCCGAAATACCCCCTTCCATGGCGCCGAACTCAAGGGCCGCGCGGTACGGACGATTGTAGCGGGGAAAACGGTCTGGGCACGCGAAGATTGACGGCCGCATATACGCTCCTTGTCGCAGATCAAGCCTCCCGAGCCAGGGCGGGTACCTTGCAAACGCGCTGCGGTATCGTTGAAACACCGGTTTTCATGCCCGTTGGCACGCAGGGCACCGTCAAGGGCGTGTCACCTGTCGAGCTTCACGAGCTTGGGGCACAGATCATACTTGGAAATACCTATCATCTCCACGTCCGTCCCGGGGAGAAGTTGATCGCCCGGCAAGGTGGGCTGCACAAATTCATGGGCTGGCAGCGGCCAATACTTACCGACAGCGGGGGTTTTCAGGTGTTCTCTTTGGCCAGGTTGCGGAAGATCACCGAAGAGGGCGTCCATTTTCAGAACCACCTGGACGGCAATCCGACGCTCATCGGGCCGGAGCGCTCGATGGAGATCCAGCGAGATTTGGATTCGGATATCGTCATGGCTTTTGATGAATGTCCTCCTCATCCGTGTTCCTACGAGGATGCCGCGCGCAGTCTGGACCTTACACTTCGCTGGGCGTCGCGCTGCAAAGCCTGGTGGGAGAGCGAAACGGATGCGAACAGGGCCCTGCTGTTTGGAATAGTTCAGGGCTCGGCTTACGCCGATCTGCGGGAACGCAGCGCCCGTGGGCTGGTGGAAATTGGATTCGACGGCTACGCCATTGGCGGCGTCAGCGTTGGCGAGCCGGAATCCGAGATGATGCGAGCCGTTGAAAATGCGGAGTCGTTTCTCCCCTCCAACCGCGCTCGCTATGCGATGGGCCTCGGAACGCCTCCCCAGATGATTGAAATGATTGCGCGAGGAGTGGACATGTTCGATTGCGTGCTGCCCACCCGCATCGCGCGAAATGGGACGGCATTCACGCGTCACTGCACCTTGTCGCTGAAGAACGCAGGCTTCGCAGAAGACCCGGAGCCGATCGAAGAAAATTGTGAATGCTATTCCTGCCGCAATTTTTCACGCGCTTACATTCGGCATCTGATCAAAGCGGAAGAAATCCTCGGCCTCAGGCTGGTGACGCTGCACAACCTGCATTTCTATTTGAAGCTGGTGCGGACGGCAAGGGTCGCAATTCTCGAAGGACGCTTTGCTGAGTTCAGAAAAGAGTTTGTCTCAAACTACCGCCCGAACGCGACTTTGTAGAGGCGCTTGTGCCAAGCGCCTCATACTTCACCATGGATCGCGCTGATACTCGCGCACGTAGTTGTAGCGAGTCTCGAAGCCGAGCTCCGGCGGGAACTCTTGATAGCCGGATTTGATCCAGGGAATGTCACTCCGGTACGGGGGGCGATAGCTGCCCCTAACGGTAGGGAAGGGGAATGTCACCATATCGTAGATGCCGTAACCAAGCCGGGCGAATGAACGCCCAATTCCACGAACGAGGCCGTAACTCCACGCAGCGGCATTGCCGTCCTCGTAGTTGACTGCCGCCATGGAGTCCAGCAATTCGCTCGGACCGAAGAGCACGTTGCCCAAGCCGCGCCCGAGCTTGCGCGTTGGACCGTAATCGGAGCCGGGCGGCTGTTGGATGTCAGCAAGAGCGGTTGCGGCAAGCGCAGCAGCAGCAAGAAGGGACGCGGCAGCTTTCATCATAGGACGCCTTCTTAGCTGAGAATCCCCCACGGAGGCAAGAAAAAAGCCAGGCTAACCAACTAGTTGCGACACATGGAATTTGACCGCCTCTCCGAGCCCCGCGAGGTTGTAGCCCCCTTCGAGAACGGAGACCACTCTGCCACCACATGGTCCTGCAGCAAAATCCAGAAGCATTCGGGTGAGATCCGCAAAATCCTGGTCTGTAAGCCGGAATTGCCCGAGCGGGTCGCCGACGCGCGAATCAAACCCTGCGGAAATCAGAAGGAGTTGCGGACGGTATTTCTCGAGGGCGGGAAGAAGCCGGTCGCAGAAGGCTCCCAGAATTTCGGCCCTTCCCGAGCCGGCGGGGAGGGGACAATTGATCGTGAGCCCGGCGCCTTTGCCTTCCCCAGTTTCGGAAGCGTGCCCGGTCCCCGGATACCACGGCCACTGATGAGTGGAGAAATAAAGGACCGAGCCGTCCGAGTAAAAAATCTCCTCGGTCCCATTGCCGTGGTGGACGTCCCAGTCGACGATGGCCACACGCTCCACCCCGTGCTGCCTTTGAGCGTGGCGCGCGGCAATCGCAATATTGTTGAAGAGACAAAATCCCATCGCCGCGGCTGGACGGGCGTGATGCCCCGGCGGCCGCACCGCACAAAAGGCATTCTGCATATGTCCGATAAGCACGGCATCTACCGTTTCAATCACTCCGCCCGCGGCATGCAAGGCAACTTCACCGGATTCCTCGCATACGCTCACATCGCCGCCCGCAAGTTCGGTTTCGCCGGACTCGATGAGCTTGAGAACACTTTCGACATATCGGGGATCGTGGCAGAGGGCAATCTCTTCGAGATCTGCCTTTCGCGAGCGCAGAACGACGAGGTCCCCGAGAGGATCGAGCGCCTTCCTAATAACCGCCAGTCTTTCCGGGCATTCGGGATGCCCGTACTCCGTACGGTGACGCATGAAAAAATCGTCAAGGAGAAGAGCCGTGCGCGCCATTACTCGAGAATGCCTCAATTTTCGTTTCTTTAAAGACACTATCAGCGCTGACAGTTTTAGGGACACCCTTGGCCGTAGTGCCGATGGGTTTCTCGATTGTCGAAATGCAATCCGCAAATAGCTTAGTGTTTGAACGATTGCCGGGTCCCCAGCTGTCTACCTGCGAGAGAACCTGCAGGCCGCTTGCATTCGCGATGCGCGCAAAGAGATCTGCACTCAATTCTGAGCGCCCGCCATAGGCGCGCTGCCGACGAGTGGGTGTTCCCGGATGGTGAATCGTACATCGGCCTCCGGGGGAAAGAATGCGTGCGAATTCAGCCATGTAGCATTCAGTTATGTCAGGTTCCATGTGGACAAACGAGTCGTATGACCAAATGAACTGAACTGAATCGCTTAGAAGTAACGAGAGCGTGCGACCGTCTGTATTGTGAAAATCAACGTTGGTCAGGTGTGCGAAGCGCTTGCGGCAAAAATCTACGCACGAGGGGCTAAAATCAACGCCAATGTAGCGCTGTGCGCGTCGAGCGAGAAACGGCGTCCACCGCCCGTGACCGACCGCCACTTCAAGCACCATTGAACTCTCGGCAATACTTGGGACGAGAAATGCGTCGATGATGTCCTGCTTCCAGATGGCATAGGCCACCGCGGAAAATTCCGCCTGGTCGGTCCACTCGTCGCCATCTTGCGGCCATTCATAGCTGTCCCAAAAGCGGTTTTTTTCCAGCGTTGGCATTTATTTAGGCGCCCTTGGTTGTTGGCGTGGATTGTTCAAGCGTCAATGGAATATGGAGCGATGAGGGACAGTATCCCGAAGGTGATGGTAACCAGTTGGGAGTGAGAAACAACCAGTCTTTTTGAAGGCCAAGGCAATATCGTCTCGGAGAAGGCGGGCTGTCGAACCTTCCCCGCGCAACATCGAATCTCTTTCGACGGCGATGATCCTAAAGTTTAAAACGGCGGCTAAAATCATCGCGATCCAACGCAGCAAGACAGTCGTATTAGATGTAACAAACCCGTCCAATCATGTTGACCTGCGTTACGATTCTTACTCATACGTGTCGCTCTCGCAAATGGCCAGTGACGAACGACGCGCCAAGATCGCTGCGGGCATCCCGCAGAGTTCATAGCAGATGCCGGCCTGTGAGGAAGTTCGCGGCAGTCGCCTTATGTGCGGCCGTCCCGTCAACTATCTCAATCGGGCTTGGGGAAGACGTAAACCTGATCCCTCCTTTAGCTCTCAACCCTGCTGCGGCGCTCTCCAACGACTCGGCGACAACTTACCCGGAATTGCGGGCCGCAATGTCGTACAAGATCGCGCTGAGCCCGCATGCCGGCGCGGACCGGCTTGATCGCGACATCCAAACCGCTCAGCGCCGCGTCAGGGAAGCGCCCGAGCCGCGCCCATTCCTGGAGCGACTGGGCTGGCTGTATGTGGCCAAGGCGCGGGCCAGCTACGACCCTGGCTTCTACAAGCTCGCCGAGCACTGTGCGCTTGCGCTGGAGGTGGCCGGCCCCAAGAGTCCTGAGGCGCTACTGCTGCGCGGTCACGTGCTTATCAGCTTCCATCGCTTTGCGGAAGCCGAGACCATCGCCAACGAACTCGTCAAGCAACGCACGCTGCCGTTCGACTACGGCCTACTTGGCGACGCGCTGATGGAACAGGGCCGTCTGGCTGAAGCCGTCGCCGCATACCAGCGCATGGTTGACTTGCGGCCCGACCTGCAATCCTACAGCCGGGTGGCCTACATGCGTTGGCTCAAAGGTGACTTCGACGGCGCGATTGATGTGGCCCGCATGGCCGCGCGCGCCGCTAGCCCTCTCGATCCGGAGTCGGGATTGTGGTCTCTGACTCGCCTCGCGCTCTATTATTTCCAGGCTGGCTCTCTCGCCGACGCTGAGACGTCCTGCGATTCTGCGCTGCGTTTCTTGCCAGACTATCCCGCCGCCCTGTTGTTGCGGAGCCGCATTTTGCTCGGCGCTGATCGGATCACAGAGGCCGTCGCGCCCGTGCAGCGCGCGACGGAGATCAATCCACTGCCGGAATTTCAATGGGCGCTGGCTGACACTCTCCGTGCGGCGGGCCGCCTTGACGAAGCCGCGAAAGTCGAGGCGAACCTGAAGCAGACTGGCGCGCAAAGCGACCCGCGCACCTTCGCCCTGTTCCTTGCGACGCGCGGGGAGCAAGCCGAACTGGCGGTTCAGGTGGCGCAACGCGAATTCCAGGATCGCGCGGACATTTTCACGCACGATGCGCTGGCCTGGGCGCTTACCGCCGCCGGCCGCCACGACGAGGCGTGGCCGCACATGGAGAAGGCGCTTGCCGAGGGCACCACGGACGCACGGCTCTTCACCCATGCCGGCGTGCTTGCGGCCAGACTCGGGCGCACGGCCGAAGCCGGGTCGTGGCTGACCAAAGCCCGCGGTCTACAGCGCACGTTGCTCCCCTCGGAACGCCAACAACTCGCCGCAACGCTAGCCGCCTTGGCGACATCGCGCGACGCTCGATCCATCAATCCCGCCGGGACATAAGCGACTTCCGCTCGTTAAAACCAATTTGCGGAAGCCTCACCAAAAGACAAAAACAACCATCGGAGAGACCAATGAAGACAAATCAAACCACACTCATAGCAGCCTTAGCGCTGGCGACGGCGCTGCCCGGTGCAGCGCATGGATCCAGTCACATGGACGCGCCGCTCATCACCCGCGATCCCTCGGCAAACACCACCGACGTATACGCCTTCGTGAACGAGGACGCCGGAAAGAAATACCTCGTTGTGGCCCTTGGCGTTTATCCGCACGAGGAACCGGGTATCGGGCCGAACGCATATAACTTCGACGACGATGTGCTGTACGAAATTCATGTCGCCACCGGCCGTGACTTCGCGGCTGCCAGGCCTACTATTAGCTACCAGTTCGAGTTCGATACCGCCTATAAGGAAAAGAAAACTATTTTGGTTTCCTACCTGGGCGTTATCACTGACGTAGCCGACGCGGGGCAGAACCTCGTTCAGACCTACAAGGTCACCAAGGCGACTTGGCACTCCAAGACCGTACTCGGCACAACGGGAGTCGTCCCACCGAACAATCAGGGTAACGCTACGCCATTCTATAATCGGGGTGACAACGGCGAAAACCCAGCCAAGGATGGTGTTTCGACGTCTGTCGAGCTCGACCGATACACCTATCAGGCCATTACGGCATTGAAGAAGGGCTACTTTGCCTTCGCCGGTCAGCGGGATGACGGCTTCTACGCAGATGTTCAATCGGTGTTCGATCTGTTAAAGTTGCGCAACCCTGGCAAGGACTCGCAGGGTGGTTTCAATCTCCACATGATGGCGTTGAAAATCCCGATCGACGAACTCGGCGGCGACCAGCAAATTGTCGGTGTCTATGCCACGACCAGCCGCCAAAAGCTCACGGTGTTGCGAGACGACGACGACAAGGGCAAGAGAGGAAAGAACAACTCCCCGGTTAGTCGATGGGTGCAGGTCGGGCGCCAGGGCAACCCGCTTTTCAACGAAGCCCTCGTCGCTGTCGTGGACAAGGACCTTTACAGCCGCACGAGCCCGAGCGACGACGCGAAGTTGTTCAAGAAGTATGCGCTCCAACCGGAACTCGCGCGGTTGCTCAATCTATTGGTGTTTGAGCCCGACATCCCCGGCATCGAGACCGACCGCACCGATATAGCGGGCATCTATATCCCCGATATGATCAAGGTGGACCTCTCGACGCCTGCCGCACGCTTGGCTGGCAGCGGCCCCGATCACCCGACGAATAAGGATGATCCGGGCTTCTCGCGGTTGAGCATTTTCGGTGGCGATGTGCTTCAGAGCAACCTGGGCGCCGGCGGACCAGTCCCCGGCGGCTGGCCCAACGGGCGGCGCTTCGGCGACGATGTTCTGGACATCGCTGTCACCGCGATCATCAGTGATCTGCGCGTGGCACCTCCGGTTATTCGCCTGGCAAGCGACGGGGTCGACAAGAACGACACCGGCTACAACAAGACGTTCCCGTACGAAGGCACGCCGCAGAACGGCCGCAACCACGCGCATCCCTGAACGCGCTCCTGGTTCCAGGCCGGATTCTGAACTCCAACTTCCTGCAGGAGCGCGTCTAAGGCAGATCGCTCGCACGAGTTGATGCGTGGGAAAAATCATTTGCGCGGCTGGCGAGGCTGGATGGCAGCGCTCTTCATCAGCATCGCCAGCTCCGCGCGAGGCCACGATCCCGGCCTGAGCACGGCCGCGTTGAAGATCTTTCCCGACCGCATCGAAGCGGAGGTGATCTTCGCCCGCGCTGACATCGAAGCGCTTGTGCCGCTCGACGCGAATCACGACGGGCAGCTCAGCCCCGAGGAGTGGGATAGCGCCCGGCCTCAACTCGAAACACTCGCGCGACAGGCTCTCAATGTGCTGATGAACGCCGATGCCATCGCCGTCACCGAACCCGGCTTTCACCTCGATGAAAATAACAACTTTCACATCGCAGGGATCTTTCCTGCGCAAGGCGCAAAGGCGTTCACGGTGGAGTCGCCTCTGATCAAGCAGCTTCCGCGGGGGCACCGGCAATTCATCAGCCTGTTCGATGATCAAGACGTAACGCTTACCGAGGCGCTGTTGAGCGCAGAGTACGACCTGATCGAGTTGGACATGCCCAAGCAGCCTGCAGAGGAGACCCAACCACCCAGCAGAACGGCCACGTCCGGCGAGTTCTTTGTTATGGGCGTCGAACACATTCTGACCGGCTATGATCACTTGCTCTTTCTCTTCGGCCTGCTCATCGCGATGTCACAGTTTCGCGCGACGGTCTGGGTCATCACCTGCTTCACTCTGGCACACTCGACTACGCTGGCTCTGGCTGCGTTTGACGTGGTGCGGGTTTCGGGCGGCTTTGTCGAACCGTTGATTGCGGCGACCATCATTTACGTGGGCGCGGAAAATCTCTTGCGGTCCGAAGGTCCGACAGGGCGTTGGCGGCTGACGCTAATTTTCGGCTTGGTCCATGGTCTCGGCTTCGCCACCGATCTGAAAGAAAAGCTCGCAGGCATGGTTGGTGCGAAAATCGCGGTACCGCTGGTGTCTTTTAACCTCGGTGTAGAACTCGGCCAGATGGCTGTTGCTGCGCTGGTGCTGCCGTTGATCTGGTGGCTGCGGACCGAGCCGGCCTTCGTGCGGCGCTCGGTGCCGGTGTGCTCGGCGCTGGTGGTATTGGCAGGCACGTGGTGGCTGTTAGAGCGCACGCTACTGGGATGAGCGGCGCGCGCGCTGTAGTCGAACTGAAGTTCTCATCGCGGAAAGGTTGTCCTGCATTGTCCTGCACCTAGGCGGCGCACCATTTACAAACCCTCCAGAACATCATGCGATCCAACGGTCGTCCTGCCGGTCGCACGCAGGCGATGCACAAGGCTGGTGGGTTTCCGGGGCGCATTCCTAGGGTCGAAACCGATTACCAAACGTGCTTCGGAATCGCTTTTTTGCTGCGCTGATTCAGAGCACGGTTTAGCTCAAGCAGGGCTTCCGCGTAGGCTTTCTGCTGCGCATTCATCTGCTCGGCGTCCGTCCCGACGTAGTAGGACGGCGACGGGTTGGAAATTGCAATAGCGTGCTACTACTTCTTTCGCCGGATATTGATGGTCATGATGGTGTTCCACGAGCCATCCGGTCCCAGGATCGAGGATGTAAAGACTTTGTGGTCGGGGCTTTTCAACTCCGTCACTTCTCTGAATTTGGAAGGCGTTTGCGGACTGGGAACGGGGCCTTCCGTTTCCCATGTTAGAATATTTCCCGTGACATCGAACGTGC
>JAXIPG010000250.1:0-19081 GCA_045403045.1 Terrimicrobiaceae bacterium | reverse complement strand
GATCAGCTCGACCTCCTCCCGGCCAATCCGGCGTCCCTGAACGATGCGGGCCGCAAACATTCCCGGCTCCTAAACCCTGGCGATCCCGGAAGCCAGCAAAATCTTACGCCAGACTCAAAAATGGGGCGCTAAACACATACGTCGCTACAGCGACGATTCCAGGATCGAGCGTGCCGATCGTGCGGTCACCCGCGTACGATTGACGGCCCCGCTTTGCTGGCCAATTGCGGGTTCCTTCGATGGCAGCTGTTGCGACCTCGGATGCGGCATGAAACGCGGCTTCCAGGTCGTGCCGCCCATTTTGAGAGAGTTGTTCGATCTTATCCAAGGCCGGGACGATCGCATCGAGCAGTGTCTTGTCGCCGATCTGCGCGCTGCCGCGAGCCATCATCCCCTGCACGGCGGCTCGTCCCATTTCTACGAGGTCAGCCGCTGTAAGTTCGGTCTTACCTTTGGACTTTAAGCCGGCCTTAAGAAATGCCGTGCCCCAAATCGGTCCGGATGTGCCGCCGGCATGTGACGCGAACACGGTGCCTACCTTAATGAGGAAGGTTCCTATGTCGGCCCTATCGATCGAAGGCAGTTCGCTAAGCACGGCGCGAAAACCGTCGCCAATGGATTTTCCGAAGTCCGCGTCGCCCATCTCGCCATCCAAATCACAAAAGTACTTTTCGTTCTCGAGCGAAATGCGGGCAATCGTCCGCACGACACGTTCCACCTGAAGAAGGTTCAGGGTGTTCATTTGAGTCTGATGAGTCGATAGAGCATATATCCCCGATTCGGCGGCCAAAACCATTTCTCGGTCAAACTGTTGACTGACCGATGGGGCGTGTATCGAGTGGTGATGCGCAAGGCTCGGGCGAGCTGCGCAGTGTGTTGCCCTCCACCCAAGAGCCTTCAACCATGAGCAAGTATGGGCGGCCTGGGATTCCGCGTTC
Organism: Terrimicrobiaceae bacterium; assembly: GCA_045403045.1. Classification (GTDB taxonomy): domain Bacteria; phylum Verrucomicrobiota; class Verrucomicrobiia; order Chthoniobacterales; family Terrimicrobiaceae; genus DASTFP01. Next base: position 18,143 of record JAXIPG010000250.1, on the reverse strand, counting down.
GTTTCGATGAAGCATGTCGATTAGTAGATCAATCGCCATAACTCCGATCTGGAAGGAGTTTTTCTTCATGCCCGAGAAGCAGCGACTCTTTTCGTCCAGCGTGTGGTAAGCGACGCCGACGTCATCGGGGACGTTGTAACCAGCACGCCTGAGACTTAGAAGGACCTCCGGAAGCCTCGTCACAATTGCATCCGGCCGAAAGTGCTCAACCCATGACAGGAATGTCTTGGTATTCCACTCCTCAAGGACCAGCGGCAGCAATTGATTTTCAGGCTCAAGGCGAGTCTGTTCGACGAGATAGGCGGCCAGCCAATTGTTGTCGACTCGCTTGTCATGCTCTCGCAGATTTACCAGGCCGACTCGTTGGTAGTATCGCTTTTCCAACTCGGCAAACAGCGTGCCCATGGTTCGATATTCGTGGTTTGATACGAGGTGCAACCGTGGGTGCGCGAGAGTGTATCCAAATGTGACCGCGGACAGGCTATCCCAGTCTAGGTCGATCCTGGTCAAATGTTCTTGGGGTGGCAGGAGGACGCCTTGGATACCTCGGGTCCAAAGGATTCTGCTCATTCGTTCCCCCGTCATTCCGGGTTCAGAGAGCCATAGCGTTTCCAATCGATAGCCGCGCTCCTTTGCACGTTGCGATGCGCCGTCGAAATAGTCCCTCGTACAGGCGGACATTCTCCAGCCGGTTCGTGCGCGGTGGTTCGTGATCCATGCGATCACGGTCTGTTCCGTCGGTGGACGTTTCATGAGACGATACGCGCAGAGCGCATTAAGCATTGCGTCCGGTTTGTAGCGGAGCTTCTTCGCGGCTTCGCGGATGATCTGCTTCGTGCTGTCGGATATGCGTGGATGATCTCGTAACGCGAGCGACACCGTTGAGTAGTGGAAACCGGTCTTACGCCCGATATCACGTATCGTGGGGCGGGCTTGCAGAATCGCCATAGATGGAAGGGGGGAAAACAAGCTTCAATGGATCCTCCCCAGAAGCAACTTTTATCTCTCGGCTCGAGTTGGAAAACCGTTTACCGGATCCAAGTGTCGCCGGGAATGGACGACGGGGTCAAGGAACCGGCATGGCGTTTCAGCAGGGTGGGGTAATGCGCCTTCCAGACTCCTGTATTCTTGCATGAGCTGTATGGGGAACCGATTGCATATCGCGCCGGTTTTTGGTTGATACGGAGGGATGAAGATTAGTGCCCGCAACATCCTAAAAGGTCGCATCACGCGAGCTGCGCAATCGCGGAATGGAGGCGTCCTGCTCGCGGTGGTCGCCGTGCGTTACACCCACGTTGGCTATGAGCAGACCCGCCAAACGGCGGAAGAGCTCAGTTCAGTGCTCGATATCTGAAGGACTCCAAGAAAACCCTGGAAAGTCCACGAAGGCGATGACGCGCGCAGTCAGAGAAACGTTATGCACCAGCTTAATGGAAGCGTTCGCTGGAAGGGTTGCTGCTTGTTGATACTCAACAGACGATACAGACTGAGCGGATCACATGTCGCCATGCAGCCTCTAATGCGGTCGCGCTTATCGAGCATAGCAATTGCGATTGGAAGCTTGTTTCCGTTCCAAATTAGTCCTGCGCTGGCGGGAATAGACAATCATACCCCCACGTCTGGCCAGACCGTGACTGGTGATACATCTCCTCCCAATCCGGACACAATAGGCGTTGCAGCCGTTCCGGGCAGTACGAACGTGACAGTCAACATCCTTACCGAGGCAGGAATAAGTGCAGAAATAAGTGTCATCGGCATCAACGCAATTTTCGTCCGCGACCAAAGTGCGGTCATGAATGATGGCGCCATCACGGTCGCAGGAGACACGTTCGATGCCATCCGGTTCGACAGCAACAACATCATCACTAACAGCGGCACGATCACCCCTCAGGATTGCTATCGGAAGGAATGTTGTCTGACGGGGGCCAGAACAACACGTTGTTAAACACCGGCACAATCACGACGACCGGGACAAACTCGAGCGCCATCCTTGTCTTCGACGGTGCGACCGGAAATACGCTCACCAATGGCGGAACAATAACGACATCCGGGGTTTCCTCCAATGGCATGGCCGCCATCGGCAATACCAACACGCTGATAAATAATGGGTTAATCACCACAAGCGGAGAAGGGGCGCATGGGCTTTTTGGCAATGGCTCGAACAATACTTTGGTTAACAACTCTTCGATCAACGTGTCGGGACTCAACGCGCATGGGATCACTTCGCTCGGCACTTCGCTCGGCCCGATCACCAATTCCGGGGCCATTACCGCCATCGGGCCGGGCGGACTCGGTATCTTCATCGGCGGATCCGCGACCTTCACAAATACCGCCACTGGCTCTATAACGAGCCAGCAGGCGTCTGGCGTTATTGCCAATGGCGGTGGAACGATCAACAACGCCGGCACGATCATTGGTCGGGTCACAGGCATCACGAGTGCCATTGGCGCGGCAACCATCACTAATTCAGGGACGATCACCGGCTTGACTGCGCCAGGGCTGGTCTTTCAAGGCAACTTTGACAACAGCCTCGCCAACACGGGTACGATCAATGGCAACGGCCCAATGGTCGTTGGCAGGCCCACCGCCGTGCAGTTCGGCAGCGGCAATGACACGTTGACCATGCAGGCCGGTAGCATCAATGGTCACGTCGAACAAGGCGCAGGCGCGGACACGCTCACGATGACCGGAGGCACGATCGGTTCGATCGACCAGGGCGGCGGTCTCGATACTGCGACCATCTCCGGCGGCCGCATCATTGGCGCCTTCAACGACGGCGATTTCGTTACCATAACTGGCGGGCAGATCGGATCAGTCAATCTAAGGGTCGCCAACAACGTCATGCGGATGTCCGGCGGTATCATCGATGGAAGCGTCAACGCCGAGCAGGGCGATGATCTCTTCGAACTGTCCGGTGGCATTATCGGCGGCAGCGTCGATCTCGGCAACGGCGACAACACGATCACGGTCACCGGCGGCTCGATCGGGAACGGCATTGTCACCGGGACGGGAATCGATCGATTCACCTGGAGCAATGCCGGAACCATTGCCGGTGCCATCAATCTCGGGACCGGCAACGACATTGCTACGCTGCGCAACCTGACGAGCGCGATCCTAGCGCCGACCACGCTGCTCAACGGCGGCGCCGGAACCGACACCCTGACGTTCGACAATGTCGAAACGACGGGCGTCAGCCGCTTCCAGAACTGGGAGACCGTCGCTCTCACGAACGGTTCCCGCCTCACGCTCGACGCGGATTTGGTTATGGGCGATGCAGGCACGCAGACGGGCACGGTCTCGATCGATGCAACGAGCACCCTCTTCGCCGGCGGCGACGCGAACCCGTCCATCCTGCCGTTCACCGCCGGCCAGCTCGTCACTGTTATTAACGCCGGTGTCATCGATCTTACCAACGGCGTCAGCACAATGGATCGGCTCGCGATCACTGGTAACTACGTCGGCGCAAACGGTAGGCTGCTTCTCCAGACGGTTCTAGGCGATGACGCCTCCCCGTCAGACACCAATGTTGGCGGGCCCGGCGCTCTCACGAGGAGCGACGGAATTCTCGTTGTGCAGGCGGTGAACGGCGGCACCACGGCGCCCACGGCGTTCACTCAGGGCGGACGGATCGTGGCAGGCGCCCACGAATATTTCCTGTTCAGAGGCGGTGCATCGGCCGGTTCGCAGGAGAGCTGGTTTTTGCGCTCGAGTCTCATCCCGGGATCCACGCCCGCGGCACAGCAGCCGCCTCCGCCGGGTCAACCAGCGCCGCCTCCGGTCGCTCCGCCCGCACCACCGGAGCGTGGCGGTCCGGCAATTCCACTGTTTCGCCCCGAGGTGCCGGTCTATGCTGCCGTTCCGGGAACGACCCGCCTGCTCGTCCTCTCGATCCTCAGTACATTCCACGAACGCCGAGGCGAGCAGAGCCTTCTACAAGGGGGCGGTATCGTTCTATGCAACACTGAGCTGGACCAACGACGTCGATGGCAACACTGTGCACAGCCTCGGAGGTAACTTCGGAGTACGGGTCGCCTGGTGAATCAAGTCTGTCGGGTTCTCGACAGGATTCGCCGAAAGCGACGCGTTCCCTTTTTTCGTTCGATGGCAACACAAATGCCTATTATTGTATTCCGAGCGCGGAGCCACCTCCGCGACGTGCAGGCACTCCTGGGCCATAAGAGCATTGCAACAACGCTCTATTTAGCGCTGCGCGCTTAGTCGTTCCGCGATGATACCGGCAGCGACGCACTCGGCCAGCCGTTGGCGAGACAGAGAGCCTTGCGCATAGCGGTTGTCCTGCGCGTTGGAAAGGAAGCCGAGCTCACAGAGCACAGCAGGGCGTCGGTTCTTGCGTAGCACGTAGAAATCGTTCCGTTTGACTCCGCGGTCGTAGGTGGGGTAAGCGTGGCCGGCTTGTCGAAGGATGTTGGAGGCGAGGCGCCATGATCGAGGACTGAAGTAATAGACTTCGATACCGCGGGCGCCCCTGCGAGGCGCCCCATTATAGTGAATGCTCACGAAGATGCAGCTTCTCGTGGAGTTGGAGATCGCGGTGCGCGATCCTAACGGAACAAAAACGTCGCGCGTTCGCGTTTCGATCACCCGGAAGCCCTTGCTGCGGAGAATTGTCGCCAGCCTCCGGGCTGTGTCAAGTGCCAGGACTTTTTCCGGAGAGCCGGAAACCGACCGGCCGCCGAGGTCGTGCCCTCCATGTCCCGCATCGATGATGACCGTATCGAACTTCCCAGCGCCCTGCCGATAGGGCGATGCGCAGCCCCCCGAGAGAATTGCGATGACCAAGGTTGCACAAAGAGGCGAGAAGCGAGGGATGTTGAGAATGTGGCGGCGATCTCCTGCTTTCTTCATACCAAGTCGTTCCGTGCGGCTCGCGCCGCACAGAATCTGCGCAAGGTAAGAGAGCCCAGAGTCAAAGCAACAAATTAGTCTCGCGTTGCGGGCATGGACGGACGAGAGGTGATATCGTGCTCGCTAAACGGATAATTCCCTGTCTCGACGTCACCGGCGGACGTGTTGTAAAGGGCACGAAGTTCCTTGACCTTCGTGATGCGGGTGACCCCGTCGAGTGTGCAAAGCTCTATGATGCGCAAGGTGCGGACGAGCTCGTATTCCTTGATATTACGGCATCAAGCGACGATCGCGCGACCATGGTGGATGTTGTTGCGCGCACGGCGGAGCAGTGTTTCATGCCACTGACCGTTGGTGGCGGAATTCGCGCCGTGGAAGATTTCCGAGCCATGCTCCTTGCGGGCGCGGACAAGGTGAGCGTGAACACGGCGGCGATAAGAAATCCGAAGCTGGTCTCGGAGGCAGCCGAGAATTTCGGGTCGCAGTGTGTTGTGGTCGCCATCGACGCCAAACATGATGCGCCGGGCAAGTGGCGGGTTTACACACACGGTGGTCGAAACCCCACCGAACTTGACGCCGTCGCCTGGGCGCGCGAGGTGACCCGGCTCGGGGCGGGCGAGATCCTGCTCACAAGCATGGATGCCGATGGCACCTGCGGAGGATACGACATCGAGCTTACCGCTGCCGTTAGCGCGGCAGTGGACATTCCAGTGATTGCCAGCGGAGGCGCGGGCGAGCTCGAGCATCTCGCCGAGGTTCTCGCGCGTGGCAACGCAGATGCCGTCCTGGCTGCCAGTATTTTTCACTTCGGCGCCTACAGCATCGCCCAGGCGAAGGAATTCCTCGCGCGACGGGGTATTGCCGTCCGCCTGTGATGCTTCCTGTTGAGGTGAGGCGCCGGTTGCCTTAGAGATTCTCCATGAGCAAGGAAGCGCAGTCCTTTTCTGCCGAGGCCATCTTGAACCGGCTGCGAGGCGAAGGGATGCGCGTCACAGCCGGCCGGCGCAATATTTTGAACGTTCTCTTTAGGGCGGGGAAACCGCTTTCCCTTCAGGAGATCCAGGAACTGGCAGCGGCCGAAGGCAGTGGGCCCGATTATGCCACCGTGTTTCGTATGATCGCTTTGCTCGACCGATTGCACCTTGTGCACAAGGTCAATCTCCAGCGCCCCTGCAGCTATTACGAGCTGAACGATCCGTCGAAGCACTATGACCACATCGTCTGCACCGGTTGCGGGAAGGTCGTCGTGATTGACATTCCTTGCCCGCTCGCGGAGACGGAACAAAGGGTCGCCGAACACTACGGCTTCGGCAATCTAAGCCATTCGCTGGAATTCTTCGGACGGTGTTCGGACTGTTTAGAGCAAATGCCGAAATAAATATCCGAAATGGTGGCAGCGTTGATGGGGAGAAGGGGACCCCATCATCCCCTTCAGGGTCTCTGGCAAGGCGGGCAGGCCAATCCCCAGAAAGGGGTGGGACCCTTTCTTCCCACCAAGGCTTGGGCCTGGCGACGCAACACAGCCAGAGACCCTTGAAGGGGATGGGGCCCCTTCTCCCCATCCGCGCGCCAGCCCTTTCCCAAGCAATTCTGAAAGAATCGCTTGGGAGGCGGCCCGGGCGCAATGGCCTGTCTGCGGTGTCATCGGCACAAGGCCAAGGTCTATGGACATTGGCGTTTGCCTCTTCCTGGCAGATAGGCCATTTCGCCTCGGCCATTTGGAAATTTCTTTCGGCATTTGCTCTAGAGAGGTGAGCACCCTCCACATCGCCCTACGATCGAAATTCTGATTGTTGAGATTTTGTTCGTCCAAAAGCCTGCGAACTGTCCTTCAAGAGGACAATAAATGCGAGCGCTGCCAGGAAGATATCTCGCATGAGCGCAAGGGTCATTTTGGCAAATGACGGTCGTTGCTCTTCCCCGAAGCAGGAACAATCCACAATGATGCCGTTGGCCAAGGCCCAACTCAAGGCCGTGATGAAGACGAGGCACAATCCCAGAATGAGGCAGGCGCCAATACGTTTGGTCCGCGGCGCCAGAATCAATGCGCCGCCGGCAATCTCGGCAAAAGGCAGGAGGATTGACAGCGGGCGAATCCAGGTCTCTGGGATCAAGGTAAATGGGGCCAGCGCGATGGCGAATTGCGCGCTGCCGGACGCCTTGACCAGTCCGGAATAGAGAAAGATGACCGCCAGAAACAGGCGGATTGCGAACGCGCCGCGTTTCATTCCCCGCACAGGCGCTGAATGGACACGATCACTCGCCACGCCATCTCGACATTGTGAACTCGGAAAATGGAGGCCCCGCGCAGCATACCCGCAACAATGCAAGCCGCCGTGGCGGGATCGCGTTCGCCAGGAGCGGAAATGCCGAGAACGCGTCCAATCACGCTCTTGCGCGAAACCGGGAGAAGGATCGGACGATCGAATTCGCGGAAAATTTCGAGTTCGCGGTAGATGCGCAGGTTATCCGCAGCCTGCTTAGCAAAATCGATTCCTGGGTCCAGAACGATTCCGTCGGGGGGGACGCCTGCCCTTTCGGCAAGAGAAATCTTCTCCCGAAAAAAGCTCAGCAGCTCGCCGATTGCGTCTTGGTAAATGACATGCGTATGCGCAATCTTGGGCGAGCCAACGGAATGCATAATGACCAACGCCACGCCGGCCCGTGCGCAAATCCGGGCATTCCGGTCATCCTGTAGGGTGCTTAGATCGTTGAGCAAGTGCCCGCCGCATGCCAGCGCCGCGGCGGCAACTTCCGGCCGCCATGTGTTGATGGACAGCAGGGGGGGAAAGACCTGGCTCGCGTCCCGCGGTTCCAGGTCGTCGCACGCGATGGGAAAGAGCTCGAGAAACGGGTTCAGGCGGGCCAATTCCTCTTCGGGTGTTATTGCGGGGCGATTCGTGCGCGCGCTCTCAGCGCCGACATCGATGATATCCGCCCCCTGGGCGACAAGCTCTCGCCCCTTTTCCAGCGCCCATCGGTGGTCAACCCGCCCGTCGCCACAGAACGAATCGTCATTGATATTGACGATACCCATGATCAGCGGGCGGCGAGGAAATCGAATGCGTCGATCACGAGCAAGCAGTTCCATCTTGTTTTAGGAAGCATTCTCTTTCAGGCTTGGTATCTGTTGCAACAGCCATGAGTTTCATCGACACGATTTTCGCCAAGTTGAGGCGCCATCCGAAGCGCATCGTCTTTCCCGACGGAGACGATCCACGCGTCGTGCGCGCCTGCCACGCATTCTTCGAAAAAAAAGTTGGGATTCCGGTATTGATCGGAAATCGCGAGGTGATCGAGCACGTCGCCATTGCGGAAAAGGTCAGCCTGGACCACGTCGCCATCGTCAACCCTGAAACGTCTTCCGATCTGCCGATTTTCTGCGAGCGCTTCGAAAAGATCGAACGCTACAGGAAAATGGGCACGAGAGATACCCGGGCGCTGATGACGAATCCCAATTACTACGCGGCAATGATGCTGCAATTTGGGCAGGTGGACGCGCTGGTCGGCGGCGTGAACAGTTATTCAGGAGCGCTCTTGCGCCCGCTCATCCAGCTCGTCAAGCTGCTCCCTCACTCTCCGTTCGTTTCGGGCTGCCTGGTGGCCGAAGTGCCTGATCAAAAATACGGCGACGACGGTGTGCTTTTCCTCGCGGACTGCGGTGTCGTGCCGGATCCCGACGTGGAGCAACTCGCCTCCATCGCAGTTCAGACTGGCATCGTAGCGCGGCAGGTTTTCGGGACGCGTCCTCGCATCGCCATGCTCAGCTTTTCTACGAAGGGCAGCGCGAAGACACCGTCCACCGAAAAGGTTGCCCGTGCCGTCGCCATCGTACGCGACCTTGCCGATCAGTTGGGAGTGGAAATCGCGGTGGACGGCGAGATGCAGGCCGACGCGGCGCTCGTTCCCCAAGTTGCTCACCGCAAGATGGGGCCAAGCACGGTCGGGGGGAAGGCAAACGTCCTCATCTTTCCTGACCTCAATAGCGGCAACATTGGGGCCAAGCTCGTTCAGTATCTCGCTGGCGCGCGCGTGTACGGTCAGATACTGCTGGGTCTCTCTCGCCCCGCGGCCGACCTTTCCCGTGGAGCGGGGGTGGATGACATTGTCGCGGTTGCGGCATTGGTCGGCCTACAGGCCGTCGAGTATCGCAAACTCTACCCACCCGAGGTGGTCGAACCGGACATCGTCTGACCGAAGCCCGGTGCCCGGATGCAGCTCACGAGTTCGCCTTCGCATCAAGTCTCCCGTTGAACACTATCACACCGCGCATCTTCATCGCAGCCACGGAGCAGAATACAGGCAAGACCACCACGTCGCTTGGTCTCTATGCCGCCCTCCGCAAAAACTTCCGCCGGATCGGCTTTATCAAGCCGGTCGGCCAGCGATTTATCGAGTTTGAGGGAAAAAGCGTTGATGAGGACAGTGTGCTGATTCGACAGACCTTTGGCACCCAGGTGCCGATCGAGGACATGAGTCCGATCGCCGTCGAGCGGAAATTCACGCGCCGTTACATCGATCACGCGAACCATGATTCGCTCGTGCGCCGGATCCAAGACTCATTCGATCGCGCGGCCTGGGAAAAAGATTTCGCAATCGTTGAAGGCACGGGTCACGCGGGCGTGGGGAGCGTATTCGACCTTTCAAACGCGCGCGTCGCCCGGCTTGTGCATAGCAAGGTCATCCTAGTCACCCCCGCAGGCATAGGGCGTCCCATCGACGAAGCGGCGGTCAATAAGGCACTTTTTGACAAGGAGAACGTCGAGGTCATCGGCGTTGTCATGAACAAGGTGCTTCCGGAAAAACTCGAATCCATCACCGATACCGCTCGGCGCGGTTTCGAGCGCCTGGGCCTCGAGTTGCTTGGGGTCATCCCGCGCGATAACATGCTTGAGCAGTCAACTCTCGAACAGATCTGCGAGGACATCAGCGGCACTTTTCTGCATCGAGGAAGACACGATCGCAACCGCGTGGCCCACGTGAGGATCGGCGCAATGAGCTCAGCCAATGTCTTTCACGGTGCCAAAGAAAACACACTGCTCGTGGTGCCGGGCGATCGCGAGAATATTGTCCTCTTGGCATTGAGGCGTGCGACCGAAGAGGCATTCCCGTTTTGCGGGATTGTGCTATCGGACGACATCATGCCTGCAAGGGGTCTCATGCAAAAAGTCTGCGATTCGCCGCTGCCGGTAGTCGCTTCCCCGCTTGACAGCTATTCCATCGCAAGCCGGATCCTTTCCACGAACGTTAAGACGCTCCCAGGGGATACCGAAAAGATCGCTCGCATCCAAGAGCTCGTCAGCAGCCATGTGAATATTCATCGAATTCTTGAAAGGATCGACGCCCCGTATTCGCATCCCGCCTGATCGGCGCCGGTCAATTTTATCCAGAAACATTGACAGAGGCGCGCAGCTTGCTTCTAATCCCCGCCCATGAGGTTTCCGCTGCCCCTGACGGCGAAGATAGCCAGGTTCATCATCGGCAAAAAGCTGCGGGGCGTTGAGAAGTTCGCCACTGTTCTGCAGCTTGAGCCCCTGCATACCTGCAACCTGACCTGCACCGGGTGTGGTCGGATTCGCGAATATTCAACATCGCTGAAGGATGTGATGAGCCTCGAGGATTGTCTCGGCGCAGCTCAAGAGTGCGGAGCGCCGATGATTTCCATTTGCGGAGGCGAACCGCTCATCTATCCGCAAATCGAGGAGTTGGTGGATGGTTTACTCGGTCAAAAACGCATCGTCTATATCTGCACGAACGGCATGTTCATGCGCAAAAAAATGCGCGACTACATGGCGCAAGAGTTCGCCAAAGTTCATGCTTTGGGCGGGACCGAAAGTGAGTTGGATACGAAACTAAACAGGCTCCTCTCCGAGGAGCTTGTCACTCCTGCTCAAGCGGAAGAAATTCGGAAGCCGAAGGCGAAAGCCGCCCGTCCCGTGATTTCTCCCACGCAGTGGATGTATTGGAATGTCCATCTGGACGGTTTGGAGCGCACGCATGACTTGATCGTGGAGCGCGAAGGGGTCTTCAAGGAATGCATTGCCGCAATTCGTATGGCAAAAATTCTTGGTTACCAGGTCGCGACCAACACCACGGTTTACAAGGAGACCGACATGGCCGAACTCGAGCAGATGTACGATTACCTCTCATGGCTTGGAGTGGACGGCCATACCATTTCACCCGGCTACGACTACGATTCGGCCAAGGAGGACATGCGCAAGAGGCTCAACCTCCAGCCGGAAAATTTCTTCCTGACGCGCGCGATGACGAAAGAGAAGTTCAAGGATATCCGCGAGTGGGGCGAACGCTACACGTTCTTCGGAACGCCGATCTACCTCGATTTCTTAGCTGGGAAGCGCGAGTTGACCTGCTCTGCTTGGGCCATCCCGACACGTAATATCCGCGGCTGGAAGGCCCCTTGCTACCTCATGACCGACGGCCACTATTCGAGCTATCGTGAACTGCTCGAGAAAACCGAATGGGAGAAATACGGCGTCGTAGAGGGCGTGGCGCGCGACAAGCGCTGCGAAAACTGCATGGTGCACTGCGGTTACGAACCCAGCGCCACACTGGGTCGCTGCGCAAAACGCGGCGACACCTGGCAGAACATCGCTTTTAACTTTGCTCCCAGGCCCGCGCCCCGCGCTGAAGGAGCAACCGTTAATCCGTTCAATGGTGTCACGGTCGGAAACGGCCACAAAACCGGACGCCCCCCCAGACGACAATCCGCCGCGGCATGAAATGATCCGCAGATTTCCCAGATTTTATCAGAGTCAACTGAATCCGTGTCAGGTCTGGGTAATCTGTAGATAATTCCGATATGCGATGAGTCTCGCTGCCTCCAAAGTTCTTTCTTTTGAAGTTCCGGCTCTCTCCGTTTTGCCGGAGCCCGTCTCAATCGAGGAATGTATCCACCGCGCTCAGGAAAACCTGCTTCGCCTTCAAAAACCCGATGGCCATTGGGAGGGTGAACTCCTCGCCGATGCCACCCTTTGCTGCGACTATATCATCTACATGCACTGGCTTGGGAAGGTAGACGAGCCCCTGCAATCCAAATGCGCCGCCCATATCCGTCGCCGCCAGCTCGCAGACGGCGGCTGGAACATTTTTATCGGCGGTCCGAGCGAAATCAACGCCTCGGTCAAGGCCTACTTGGCGCTCAAGCTCGCCGGAGACTCGCCCAACGCAGCGTGGATGAGGGAGGCCCGCGCGAATGTCCTCCGTCTCGGAGGTGTCCCGCAAATAAACACCTACGGAAAACTCTACCTCGCGCTTCTCGGACAGTTTCCGTGGAAATACCTGCCCACGATCCCGCCGGAAATCTTCCTCTTCCCGAAGTGGTTTTTCTTCAACCTGTACCAGATGTCGTCGTGGAGCCGCGCCATCATCGCGCCGCTTACGATTCTCAACCACTACAAACCCACGCGCCATCTCCCGTCTGCCATGCAGCTCCATGAGCTGTATCCCGCAGGACTCGAAAATACCGACCTCTCTCTCAAGAAGCACCCGCGTTTCTGGGCTTGGCGGAACTTCTTCCTGCGCTGCGACAAGTTCCTCAAACTCTACGACAAATTCCCCATTCACCCCCTCCGCCGGCGGGCCCTTAAGGCCGCCGAAACCTGGATGGTTGAGCGAATGGGCGAGGGAAGCCAAGGCCTCAGCGCCATCTTCCCTGCCATGCTCAATGCGATGATGGCCCTCCGCGCTCTCGGCTACCCGGACAATCATCCCCTCGTGCAGAAAGCCGACCGCGACTTCGCCGGGTTCTTCGTGGATGACCCAAGGGATTTTCGGATCCAACCCTGCCTCTCTCCCGTCTGGGACAGCGCCATCACCACCTTCGCCCTCGCCGAATCCGGCCTGCCGAAAAATCATCCGGCATTAGAGAAATCCGCCGCGTGGTTGGAGAAGAAAGAAGTGCGCTTCAAGGGCGACTGGGCCGTGCACGTCGCGGGGGTAGAACCCAGTGGCTGGGCCTTCGAGCACGCAAACAAGTACTACCCGGACACCGACGATACCATGATGGTGCTCATGGCGCTGCGGCATGTGCCACCTGCCAACCCCGCCAAGCGGAGCGATCAAACTGACCGCGCCCTGGAGTGGCTCCTCGCCTTCCAATGCCAGGACGGCGGTTGGGCCGCCTTCGACAAGGACGTCACCGCCCGCTGGCTGGAACACGTCCCATTCGCCGACCACAATGCCATCCTGGACCCCACCTGCTCTGATCTCACCGGTCGCGTGCTCGAACTCCTCGGCGCCATTGGTTTCGATCGCCACAGTATCCCCGTCCGCCGCGCCGTGGCTATGATCCGTCGCACCCAGGAAGCCGACGGATCGTGGTACGGACGCTGGGGAGTCAACTACATCTATGGCACCTGGCAGATTCTGCGCGGACTCGCCGCTATCGGCGAAAACATGGAGCAGGAATGGATCCGCCGCGGCTGCGACTGGCTCGAGAGTTGCCAGAACGACGACGGCGGCTGGGGTGAAACATGCGAATCCTACAACTTCCCTGCGCTCAAAGGTCGCGGTCCCAGCACTGCCAGCCAAACCGCCTGGGCCGTTATGGGCCTCTGCGCCTGCGGCGACCCGAACCGCAACTCCATTCAGCGTGGTATCGAATACCTCCTCCGTACCCAAAACGAAGACGGTTCCTGGACTGAAGACTACACCACCGGCACCGGATTCCCCTGCGTTTTCTACCTCAAATACGATATGTATCGCCAGCACTTCCCGCTGCTTGCGCTGGCGACCTATCGGAAGCTAATTTCGCAAGCGTGAGCGCAAATGTAGCGGCGGTGTCCTCATCGCCGATCATGAGAGCACGGTCGCCGCACCCCTGGCATTCGTCGCGCCATCCAGGATTCCCTTACTCGTCAACGGCAACCATCTGAGGCTTGCGAGCGTCTTCCTTCGGAGTGCACTCAGAATCCAAAGGTCTTTGGGCCAATGCGAGTCGAGGGACGACCCGGAGGTATCTTTGCACCGCGCAGAGCAAGTAAAAAACCCAGACCATGCAACGCAGGCGCCATCCGAGGTTCGTGTTGCCAGCGACGAGATTGTTGACGGCGCGCTCGGCGTCGCGCGGCGGCTGGGGAGTCATGAAGACTTCGAAGCCACTGTTATCGTAAAACATCTTGATCATTTTCAGAAAGACCCGGCACATCCGCCCGACACGGCGCGTGTAGCGACGCTGGGCGCGAACAGAGAGGGACGTTTGATTTTCATCGGCCGTCAGGACCTCACGGGCAGCTAGACGGCCGGATTTCACGGCAAGCATTACGCCGGAAGAAAAGATGGGATCGATAAATCCCGCAGCATCACCGATGAGCAGCCAGCGCGGGCCGGCGTTTTGCAAGTATCGGTAGGTATAGTCGCCAGCAAAGCGATACTCGGTAATTCGGACGGCATCGCCCATCCTCCGTCGAAGCTCGTGCGTCGATGCGACAAGACGTTCGAAGCACTCACCTGGCTCTAAACCGGATGACTGGAAATGCTCAAGCGTCTGTACGAGTCCAACGGACGTCTTTTCGGCGTCCAGCGGTATGATCCAACACCAGCCGAATTCAAGCCGCACGACGGTGATGTGCCCGTGGGCGGGGGGTTCGTTTCGGCGTACGCCGTGAAAATGAGCAAAGGTTGCAAATTTCTTTGGCAGGCCAAGATCTGTTTTTGGAAGCTTGAGCTGTTTTCCAAGCAGCGCGTCGCGTCCGCTTGCGTCAAGGAGCCAGCGAGCGTGCGCTTCATGCGTTTGACCGCCGCGGCTGCAGAAAACCGAGGCGCCGTCGGCGTCCACCAAGACAGACTGGACACGTGTCTGCTGCCACACTTCGCAGCCGGATGATTCGGCATGATCAAGCAGGATCTTGTCAAAACGCGCTCGCTCGACCTGAAATGTATTGGCGTAATCCGGCGATAGGTAACGGGCGAACAAGACGCGGATGGACGCTTCCGAATTTCCAAGCACGAACTCCGCTCCCAGCTTGGGCATGAAGCCCGCTTTCTCCAATTGATCCCAGACTCCTATGGCTCGAAGCTCCTCGTTTGCATACGGGATCAGGGACTCCCCAATATGAAATCGCGGAAAGCGCTCTCGTTCGAGAACAAGGACCTTCTTTCCGGCTTGAGCCAGTGTGCTGCCCGCTGTGCTACCGCCTGGACCCCCGCCGATAATAATCGCGTCGTAAGAGTTCATTGCGGGATCTTTGTTTTGAAATCCCGTTGTCGCGCTCTTTCCGGTTCGAACCGGGCTTTTCCGCGTGCCGTTTGATGCCTCTATTGCGTCGATGACCATTCTTGGAAGAAAGGCAAATGAGGGGGTTCTGTGCCAGAGGGCAAGTCCTAAATGACAAATCCCGAGGGATTTTGCGGCTTGCACCCATCGACGGGGGTCTCAACGGCTTGCTACAGAAATCTCTCGATCTCCTTCAGCGTCTCCCTTAGTGCGCGATAGCCAAAATGGCCTTGCCTGACCTGGAGCAGCCTTGTGCCGGGCCAGCGATGCTTAAGATTGAGAAGATCACTTGCCGGGGAAAGTCTATCATAAACGCCCGCGGTAATGACAACGCGGTCCCCTCCGCAGAGCGGGATGCCGTGAAGCGGAGAGCTTAAATGGGCATGGCGTTCGCTTTCGCCAGGCAGGATTCCTCTTGAGCGCAGAAGCCTTCGCATCAAGACCGAGCCGGGATTTTGCCAGATCGCATGCTCGATGTTTACAATCGGCTGGATGAGCGCGATGAAGCGGAAATCGGTTTCGAGGAAACTCAGTAGCGCGCCATTCCAGCCGCCGAAGCTTGTGCCGAGGACCCCAAATTCCGTGCAACCTTCTTCCCGTAGCACGGCCATAAGCTGACGGAGCTCGACCACGCCTTGCCGGAGTGTTTCGCCATTGTGAATCATGTTGGCCGTGATCGCGAGCTCGCCGTTAAGGTAACCTCGGGGCGTGCGCGAATAGTGAAAGGGCAGATGAGGAAAAACAGTGTTCCAGCCGCGTTCGTTGAACCACCGGGCGACCCGGAGGTATCCGAAATCACTTGCGCTCATGAGAGCGTGCAACAAAAGAATCGTCGGTCCCGAGGTTCCCCGGCGGCCCAGTTGCAGGCGCACTCGTGCTCTGTCGTTTTCGGGAAACCCGCTCAATACCGGTGTGTCCCACTCGATCCACCTTCCGTCCTGGCACTTACCGGATGTCGGAGGCACTCGATAAAACTCCTCGCGCGAGAGAACCGAGCACGCCGAGAGATAGGATTGAAGTTCTTCCTGGGAGCAAACTTGATCCCTATGGCGCCATTGCAGCAAATTCATCGTGCCGCACATTGCGCCATCGATGGCGTAGGCCAGGGCCTTTTCAAGAGCGCGCCTCATGTGTGTTGCAAGGTGGCGCCTTTCGTCAGCTTTACCGCGAGACTGCTCATGGTAGCACTACCGGATTTACGGCTCTCTCATGCGGTGGCGGGGAGGGTGTGGCAGATCGGCTTCCGTCAGGCTGAAGTCCTCGCAGAGGCGCTCCTTCAATTTCACGATTTCCGACCCGAATAGCTTGCGGACGTAATCCTTCTTCTTCTCGCCAGCCAGATGTCTTAGTGGCAAAATAGGCTTGCCGTAGCCAATCCAAATTCCCGGACGGCGCCATGGCAGCCAACTCCGAGGGTTATAAAGGCGGTCGCTCCCAAGGATCACGCATGGGATGACCGGCGCGTCCGAGAGCGCGAAAAGAAGGCTGACTCCCTGTTTCATTTCGGCGCTGTTGACTATGGAGGCGGCGCCATCGCGGATACCTCCCTCCGGGAAAATTCCGACAACCCGTCCTTCCTTGAGTCTCCCTACCGCAATGCGCAATGCGGCACGGTCGGGACCGTTGCGCTCAATCGGAATCACATTCAGATCAGAGAAAAGCCGGCGCAGAATCCGCCCACGAAAGAGGTCCGACATGGCGATCCAATCGATCCTTCGCGGAAAGAACAGCGTGATGAGCGGAGGATCGAAGTGGCTGATATGATTCGAGGCGAGAATGAAGCCGCAGTTTTTTGGGAGATCATGATAGAAGATCACCCGAATCCGCGCGCTCGCCGCAAACAGTGCGAGCAGAGTCTTTGTAGCAAACTGCCAGAGGCATTCGCGCCAAATGCATTGCGCGAAACTCACACCTGCACGACCTTCACGGTCACTTCCATACCATCAAAAGCATTCGCTTCATGAGTCGCTTTTTGTGAAGAATTTTCGTTGCTTCTCACTGATCGATTTTCCAAGTCGCTCAAGTACCTGAAGCATGTCCTCCCAGACTTTACGTTTTTCCGAGATCGATTGGTTGCGGAGCAGATAAGCCGGATGGTAGGTGGCCATCACCGGAATTCCGTGAAAATCGAGCCAGCGCCCACGCACTTTGCTTACCGGGGTCGTGGCGCCAAGCAAGCCTTCCACCGCCGTGGCGCCGAGGGCGACCATCACCCGTGGCTTGATCAAATCAATTTGCTTTTCGAGCCAAGGCAGGCAGGTGCGCATTTCCTCTGGTGTCGGCTTGCGGTTGCCGGGAACGCCAATGGGCATGTCGGGACGGCACTTGAGGACGTTGGCGATGTAAACGTCCTCACGCCGAAAGCCCATGGCTTGGATTATCTTGGTTAGGAGCTGTCCCGCGCGACCCACGAACGGTTCGCCCTGGGCATCCTCTTCGGCCCCCGGGGCTTCTCCGACAAACATGAGCTCGGCCTTGGGATTCCCAACGCCAAAGACGACCTGAGTGCGGGACCTGACAAGATGGGGACATCTGACGCAGGCGAGCGCCGCCCCGCGCAGTGCCTCGAAAGTCCAATCCGCCGATGCGTGAGAACGCTGGCCGGGCGAAGGCTCCTCGGCCAAGGAAATACTAGCTTCGCCGATTTTCAGTTTCTCGAGCGAGGCGACCGATGCGGTCGGATAGGGACCGAATCCCTGGCGGATTCGCTTCAATATGGGCAGCGTCTTTGAGAGGGCTTCCTGAAAGGAATCGTGCACATACGTTCTTTCGCAGATCAAACGCCTCTTACTCAAGGATTCTCAGGCAAGGACATGTGAAATTCTAGGCGCAAACTTCAAGTCAATAGGTATCTGCGAGCGATCGGATTGATAGTGCCCGCTTGATTTCCGCGAGCATCGCTGCCTTTTCCGTGCAGAGTTGGACTTTGCGCATCTCCCCAGGATACAGATCAAAGAAGTTGTCTCCAAACTTGTGCGCGATTCCCGGCAAATCGACCTGAACGGCATGATGGAAACCGCGCGACTGGAATCCCAACTGAAAT
>JAXIPG010000012.1:0-5282 GCA_045403045.1 Terrimicrobiaceae bacterium | reverse complement strand
TTGCGCCAGTAGCCCGGATGCCTCGCTCTCCACTCCCGGACCCGAGCGCAATTTTCCGGCCCCCGGAAGTAGTTTTGGTTCTCCGCTTTGGCCAGCCAGCGGTGCTGGCTGGAGCGCCTCGCGACCTTGCGACACTCCGGCTTCGCACAGTGGCGCTGGCGGCCGCTTCCTCCCTGTCGACCGCGCTCCATAACGCGCCCGGACGATTCGCCACGGCTAAGCGTGGGCGTGTTTTCGGCCTGTGGGCTTAGGCTCCGGATCGTCTCCAGCAATGCCGGACAGAACAACCGGCGCACGGTCGGGGAATTCAGCGACAAGAGACAGGTGTCCGCCCATGGCCTCGACGGTCTTCCGGAGAGTGGAAAGCAACAGATCGCTGCGCTTTTCAAGGCGGGAAACACTGTCCTGGGTAATGCCGAGAGTCTTGGCCATGCGGACCTGCGTGAGCTTGCGGGCGTGCCGGAGCTCGCGCAGGGTCATTTCTTCCGCGATCAGCTGAGCGGCGCGGGCCTCGACCTTCTTCCGCTGGGCCGGGCTTAGCTTGTTGATTTTGTCATTCACGTTCGTAGGCATGGTTATTTCCTTTCCTTTTTCAGCCGGGCAAGATGAGCGTCGAAACGGTCATCAGCCTTGCGGATCAGCTCGCGGTAGAACCGCTTTTCGCTGACGCCTGATTTATCTCCTGCGACCAGGAGGATAGCCTTGCGCTTCGTATCGAAGGCAAAGGCTACTCTCCACTCGCCGTCAGTGGCGCTGAAGCGCAGTTCCTTCATATTCGCGTGGCGAGAGTTGTTCAGCGTATCAACGCGGGGCCGCCCCAATTGCGGTCCGAATTGCTGGAGGAGCCGAGTCAACGCCAGGATCTCCGTCCGCACGTCCTCGTGCAGCGCGTCGAACTCCGGTTCAAACTCGTCGCCGACCTCAACAACCCAGCTCACTATTATAATATGACATACAGTCCATATGATGTCAACGCCATTATAGCAGAGCGTACCGATTTCAGGGTGCGTTCGGCGATAAAGGGCGCCTGCAGAAAGCCCGCGCGGGAGAAATTGCTATAGAGGGTGTTTTTCGACATTGATCGATGGATTTTGGTCGTTTTCGACTAGAACAAATGATTTTCGACCAGTGATGGCATTCTGGAAGCGACTTTGATAAAGGACGTTATCATTCATAACATGAAAGCCCACGGCAACGTTCACAAATTGGTCGTAATCCCGAACACCGAAATCCGGTCAGCGGGTGGAATCACCATCCCAAGCCTTTTTGCTCCTGACGCGCCGACCGCGAAACGGGTCTTCGAGTTTTTCACCGCCAACATCCGGAATCCGCATACGCGCAAAGCCTATGGCAAAGCGGCGGCCGCATTCGCCGCGTGGTGCGAGACGCGAGGCCTCGGTCATCTCCGCGACGTGCAGCCCGTCCACGTCGCCGCCTACGTCGAGGAGCTGCAGCAGCGTATCGCGGCTCCATCCGTCAAGCTGCAGCTCGCCGCGCTGCGGATGCTGTTCGACTGGCTTGTCGTGGGGCAGGCCATGCCGTCGAACCCCGCCAGCGTGGTTCGAGGTCCGAAGCATTCGGTGAAGAAAGGCAAGACGCCGGTGCTGACGGCGGATGAGGCCCGCGCCCTCCTGGAATCGATCGACACAAGGACCGTGGTGGGCTTGCGGGATCGCGCGCTGATTGCGCTGATGACTTATACCTTCGCGCGCGTCGGCGCGGCCGCCGAAAAGATGCGCGTCGAGGACGTGTATGTGCAGGGATGGCGAACCTGGGTGCGCCTGCACGAAAAAGGCGGCAAGCGGCATGAGATGCCCTGCCATCACAAGCTTGAAGAATACCTGAATGAATACATCCAAGCCGCCGACATCGGCGGCGATCCGAAGGGCTTCCTCCGCACGACGCAAGGGCAATCGGGCTATCTCACAAAACACGCGATGAGCCAGGCCGACACGTACCGCATGATCCGCCGCCGTGCGGCCGACGCCGGCATCAAGACGAAGATCGGCTGCCACACTTTTCGCGCTACCGGCATCACGGAATATTTGCGGAACGGCGGAAAGCTTGAGGTTGCGCAGCAGATGGCGAACCACGAGAGCGCCCGCACGACCGGCCTCTACGACCGGCGCAACTACCAGGTTTCGCTCGACGAAGTCGAACGGATATTGATTTGAACTCGGTGAGCGCATGCCCCGCAAAATGGCCGTGCGAAAGCCTTTGCAAATGGCCTGCGCCCCGTCTAGGATTCGAACCTAGATTCCCAGACCCGACCACCGTGCCGCGAACACAATGGGGGGCTGACGGGGGATCGCCCCGTCACATTGGTGTTCTAAGAGAGCGCGCGCTCTTCCGTTAAACTAACAGGGGCAGGCAAAGTGTCTAGCTCCAGGTCCTTCGCTCCGAAGGATGTCGCCTGCGAGGCGAGAGCGTTGAAAAGCGCGGGATCGACCTTCCCTTTCTGATGCAGCTCCTTGATGACCAGATAGGGATTGTAAAGCAGTGCAAAAGAACGCGGCCCGAATTGGCCAGCCGCTATTTCGATGAATCCATTCTTCTTCAACAGGTCGAGCCGTTCCGCCCAGGTGTGATGTCCTCGCCTGGTAATGAATCCGGCGGAATAGGCCATGTCCTGCGTCTTGTCCAAGCGGACGAAGGATTCGTCGTAACAGCGGCAAAAGAGATCGAGATAGGTCGATGAGACCGGCTTGCCGACATTCCCCTCCAGTCTGTCCATGATCTGAAGCATCAGTGGCAGGGTCCGTGGCACCGTGGCGAAGCCCTTGGCGAGTTTCCGGGACCAGAGCCGGTCAGGGCTGACATGCGGCCAGAGCTGATTCCGCAACGAAAGCCGCGATCCTTCGAGCTTTTCGGCTCGGGAAAGGGCTTTCGCTGGAACGGGAACTTTCATGTGGCAGTGTTACCGTGATCCGTCAGCCGCGAAAAAAATATTTAAACTCACGCGATGCCGGAGCAAGGGACCAAGCGCGAAGCGTGACATCACACCTGCCTCGGCGTCCGCGCAGCGCTGTCCAGGCGGCGGTGGATGAAGGAAGCCATGGTCAGAAGGTCCAGGGCGTCCGGCTCGGTCATATTCCATGAGATTTTGGGAGCGTGTGCTGTCGGATTCCTGAAGGTTCCGAAAAGGCCCTTGATGAGGTTGAGAAGGCCGTTCTGTTCGGAAATTTCCGAGTCCGTTCTCAAGGTGTTGAAGGCAAGAAACGGCATGCCGTGCTTTCCCAGGGCCAGGGCGGCGTCGGCAAGCTCCGCCCCGTCGCTGGCAAGGCCGGTCCTGTCCCGCAGCTTCTGGGCGATGCTCTTTGTAGCTTCGAGGACGACGTGAAAATAATTCTCCTGCAACAGCTCGGCGCGGCAGGAACCAAAATGTCGGGATGGACGCCGCGTTTTTCGAGGTCGGCGCGCAGAAGCTGCGCCCTGCCCTGCGCTTCGGTCAGCGTTTTCACCGGCGCGCGGATGGCGACGGTTGCGGCTTCGTTAAGCTCGTATCCGGCAAAGGCGAGAACCGCGTTCAGCTTTTCGCGGGTGGAATCGAACCAGTCCGGAGAGCCTGTGTGGCGAACGGGCTTCATGGATTCCTGAATGAAGGCGATGACCAGGTTGGCGCAGCGGTCCCGCTCCTGCCGTTGCCTGAGCGCCTCGAAAAGCCGGTGGCGCTTCGTCATTCCCGGCATGGGATCGTCAATGCCGAGCCCGGATAAAAACTTCCCGATTTCGCTGCCGGTGAAACCGGTGGAGGTATCCGCCAGAACCTCACAGATTCTTTCGAGGACACTGAATTCAAAGGAAGGAATTGCCGCCATTATTGAAGCTCCGGGCGGGATTTAATGCCCGTAGGGGATTTTGTTCCAGCCCGCGCCGTCGCAATACTGGAGGACGCTGCTGCCGGAGTTATACATGATGTTCCCTTCCGCGCAGGCGCTGTTGTCGAAATTGTAGAGAGCGGTCACCTCCGCCGCACTAAGCGCCCGGCTGTAGATACGGACATTGTCGATATAGCCGTTGAAATTGTTGCCACTGCTCAACTGTTCCGTTCCGATATAGCGGCGGGGTTGGTGGTTGATATGGAGGTCGGCGGGGTGGCAAGGCTGCCGGGGGCCAGCGACCCGCCGTCATCGACCCCGTTGCTCCCCAATACCCAACAATTAAAAGAAGGGACGAATCGAAAAGGTCCTCCGCTAAGAGCGATCTCGAACTCGGGCTCGAATTCCTTCTCAGCAAAGGAAAGCCACACCGTTGAAGCCGGACCAAGCCAAGGGAGTTCAGTTTACTCATCTACGGGTCACCTCAAGAAAGGGAATATTACGTACGTTCAGACATCCTGATCCGCGGGAATTACGATGAGCCGACGAACTGAAAAATCAGGCGCAGGTCGGTGCCTGGAAAGACGGTTTCCGTCGCAGTGAGTTCTTCGCAGAGGCTAGCGATCACTTCGTCGTGAACCCGCGCGGTGAGATGATGCAAACGCACAGTGAGGGTCTTGCTCTGCGGGTTGGGGACGAGGTCGATGGAGGTCTCGTAGAGCTGACGCATGAGCGAACGCGCGTCGTCGTGCCGGGCCAAGTGTTCGCGCGCCAGCCCAGCCATGGCGGTTTCGGCCCGGTAGGCGATCAGTTTGATAGTGTCGATAAAGTGCTTCTTCTCGCTGCGTAGCTGGCTGAAGCGATCCTCCTGCGGCAGATCCTTGACTGCGATGTGTTTGACGGCGGCTTTGCGCTCTGATTTCAAGGTCTCGATCGTTTGGCGCCGTTGCTCAATGGCCTTCTGGAGAGTTGCCTTTTTGTGCTCCCATTTGCCGACGTCTTCGGGTTTGGGATCCGCTGGAAGACTCACCGCGGCAAAGCCGGCGAGCTCGCGGTTAAGTTTGGCGTTGTGATGACGCACCTGTGCGTCGAGGGCGCGCCAGTGCGGATTGACCACCCGTGTAGTGTCAGGAATCGGCTCGCAGCCGTAATCGATCAGGCGGTCAATATTGTAGTGTTCTCGCATGTATTTGAAGAAGTTTTCCTGACACCACCGTGCGAACATGCAGGCCGCCGCGCGAGTGGCTTCGCTGCGGTAATCGGTGCAGAGAATGGAGTTTTGTGTGCCGCCCTCCGAGCGCTGCCGGATCTCGCGCACCCACATGCCGTTGGAAAGGCAGACGCCGCGCTCGGCCAGTTCCATCTCGACTTCCTCGCCGTAAACCAGCCTCACTTTGTGTGTGCGGAACTCGCTCTGCGGCCAAGGCTCGCCGGGGAACTTGTGATAGCTCAAGATGGCGATGC
>JAXIPG010000034.1:0-12440 GCA_045403045.1 Terrimicrobiaceae bacterium | reverse complement strand
AGGCCAAGATCCGCTCGTTGCAGCGTATAGAGCAGGCGCTCCGCAAGCTGGTTTCGGCGTGCGGCGGACGGGGTGCGATCACGGAATGCCCAATTATCGAAGCGCTGGAAACGAAGGAGGCGAATGATAATCGAGTTAATCTACGATAGGGATTGCCCTAACGCGCCTACGGCACGAGAGCAGCTTTCGCGCGCCCTCGTCCAAGCGGGGCTTCCCGTGCGATGGCAGGAATGGGACCGCCACGCGACGGACAGTCCGCCACATGTTCGGGCCTGCGGCTCGCCGACGATCCTTGTAAATGGGAAGGATGTCTCGGGCGCCGCGCCATCCGGTGACGCGGACTGTTGCCGGCTCTACCGTAGCAGCGGCGGACGGCTTGCCGGAGTGCCGGAGGTTGACGACATCGCCGAGGTGCTGCTCAAGGCGCGCGAGGCAGGACCAACGGAACAGCGCCCTGCGACCGCTCGGCCAGCCTGGAGTGAAGTGCTTGCTGTGTTGCCGACCATCGGCGTGGCACTGCTTCCCAAGCTGACTTGCCCGGCGTGCTGGCCGGCTTACGCGGGAATGTTCAGCCTGCGCCGGTGGCGCCGGCAAAAAAGCCGTTCACTCTGCATCAACGTGCAGGGCGTAGGTTCGAACGGAAAGGAGGTGAAAGAGATGAACGCGACACGAAAAATTGAAATCTTCAGTGCCGGATGTCCGGCTTGTGAAGAGACGATTCAGCTCGTCAGCCGCATCGCCTGTCCCTCATGCGAAGTCAGCGTGCTGGATATGTGCGACAGCGCTGTGGCGGAACGAGCGCGGACGCTCGGCATCCGCTCGGTTCCTGCCGTGGTCGTCAATGGCCAGTTGGCCGATTGTTGCGCGGGACGCGGAACGGATGAAGCCGGGTTGCGCGCCGCCGTGGGCAGTCCTCTTTGACTGGGCTGCGATCTCGCGCAAAAGGCCTTGACGTCGCTCTGGCTTGTTATGGGCTGACCGCCGTCGTTCAGGAGTGAACTTCATGACGCGTTGCCTCCTGGCCATTTACTTGTCTTGTCCTCGTCTTGGACGCGCAAAACGCGCGGAACGCTCAAAGTCGAGAGAACTCCTTCGCGGGTGAGGAGTTCGGGCAAGATAATGGGCTGGTTCCCCCCGTTGAAATAGAGGTAAAGGGGAACGCTGTGGCGCCCATAACGCTCCAGGACGCGGGCAATCTGCGGGTCCTGCCGGGTCCAATCCGCTCGGAGCCGCGCGACGCCCTTCTTATCGAATGCCTTCCGCACGGCTTCGGAATTGAGCACATTCTGCTTGTTCCACTGGCAGGTAATGCACCACGCCGCCGTGAAATCGACGAAGACCGGACGATCTTCGCCGAGAAGCGCCTGAAGACGCTTTTCGGTGAAAGGCTCCCATCCGTCCTTCCCAGTCTCGACAGATTGCGCGGGCAGATTAGCTTCGTTTCGAGGCAGGCTGATTGCGACACCCGTCGCGAGAAGAACGATCCCGGCTGCCGTCGCTGCCAAACGAATACTGAGCGAGCGGTGCGGGAGATTCCAACGCCCGTAAATCCACGCCGCGAGCGCGGCCAGAACCAGCCCGGCCAGCAATGCGGTCATGGCATTCACACCGGTCTGGAGGCCAAAAACCCACATCAGCCAGACGACGGTGCCAAGCAGCGGAAAGGCGAGCACCATTTTGAACGTCTCCATCCAAGCGCCCGGCTTAGGCAGACGGCAGAGTAGACCGGGCCACGAGGCGAGAACCAGATACGGCGTGGCAAGTCCGAAACCGAGTGCACCGAAAATGGCGAGTGCGCCGGCCGGCGGCTGCGAAAGGCTGAAACCGAGCGCCGCCCCCATGAACGGCGCCGTGCATGGCGAGGCAACGACCGCGGCTAAAACGCCGTCAGCGAAAGAGCGCGCATGGCCGGTGAGTCCCTCCGTCGCTCCGCCCAGCCCTACCAGCCCTACTCCAATCTCGAAGACGCCGAAAAGATTCAGCGCGAGCAGGAGAAAAACGAAAGCGAGTACAGCGACGATGGCGGGATTCTGCAACTGGAATCCCCATCCCAGCGCTTCACCTCCGGCGCGCAAAAGCAACAGGACACCTGCAAGCAGAAGGAAGCTGCCGACCACTCCCGCCATGAAGGAAAGTCCTTGCATCCGGGCCTTGCGCGAGTCGCCACCCGCCTGCTCCGCAAAACCCATCACTTTCAGGGACAGTACGGGAAGCACGCAGGGCATCAGGTTTAGGATTAGCCCTCCTACGAAGGCAAAGAACATCGCGACAAATACGCCGCTCACGCCGGGAGGTCCGATGGAGTTTGTACCAGGAACAGCGTCCGCGGCGGCCGTGCCAGGAGGTGGAACGTCCGAGACGACCGGGAGGTCCAGTGCGAGGTCTGCGCTCCCGGGAACGCAGGCGACTTCGCAGGCCAGCCATTCCGCCCTCGCCGCAATGCGCACGGTTTGGCCGGGCTGGAGCACACCGGGCGGCGTGATCGTGACCGGAAGCACGACCGTGCCGTCGTAACCACGAGTCTTGAGCGGTCCGAGATGGAAATCTTGCGCTTTGGGCCACTGGATTTCGCCCTCCTTGAACCCCTCTGGCAGGGACCACGTGATCTTTGTGGGCACGCCGGCGTCACCCGCCGGATCGGAATAGGTGTGCCAGCCTTTCTCCATTTCAAGCCGCAGGCCCACCGTGAACGGTTTGCCGGGGACGATTCCCTCGATCTCTGTTACCAGCCGCGCGGTGACATGGGCGCTCTGCATCGGCGCGCTCTCTTTCCCGGCGGCAAGAGCAGCCGCGCCAACTATCAAAATCGTCGGAATCAGATTTAGGGTTTTCATCGCAGCGATTGCGCGGTCAGCCCGCCTTCTCCGCGGGCGGAAAGGCGTGGTCGCGCCAATCCAACTAACTTTTCAATGCCTTGTTGATTTCCGTCTTGATGTCCTCCTCGCTCATGTCGCGGGTGAGTTTGACAATGGGCTGTTTGGTCTTGGCATCGACAAGAATCAGGAACCCGCTGGCCTTTTCCTGCGCCTTGTAGATGTCGCCCACGCCGAGCGCGGCGGCGAGCAATGCAGCCTGCGCCTTCGTGGCGTCGTTGCTATGATCGAACGTGGCGAAAAGGATTGGCTGCTCGACGAATTCCCCCTTGACCGCTTGAATCTTGGGGTCGAGCACCTTGCAGGACGCGCATGTGTCCGCAAAAAACATCAGTCCGACGACCTTGGGCTCGACCGGTTCGGCAGCGGTAGCAAGATTGGTGATTCCGATGAGGGTGATAGTGACGAGGGTTGTTTTCAGCAGGTTTTTCATGGTTTTTGGTTTCATGGTTCAGTGATTTTGATATTCGGAAGTTTCGGCGGGCCGAATTATTCCCTCGGTCGGTTTTTCGCGGTTACCGAGCCAGGACATAGACACGGTGGGCGTCGTGCCAGAGTTGGATTTGCACACCGCCGGCGGTCACCACTCCGGGCTTCACGCGCGCGAGGGTATCGGTAAACGGAACGACATAGAGAGTGCACGGATTTCCTTCGCCGTCGCGCAGGGCGATTTGCGCAGCCAGTTCGCCTTGCACGGAGCAGTAACGCCCGCCCTGAACGGTTAGTCCGGCAAGCAAATCGGGTCGGGTCGGCGCGATGGAGAAATCCAGCCGTGGGAGGGCCTTCTGGATCGCTGCAAAGTCAGCGGCCCGCACTTCGGGTTCCAGGCGTTTGTTGTGGTTTCCGGCGACTTCCGCGGCGACGAGGTCGGTGATGCCGGGAGGCGTCCGCTGCACGAGAACGGCAACGGCGCTCAGAAGCAGCACCAAGGCAGCGGCTGCCGCGATCCACCCTGGCTGACGCCACACGGGAGGACGCACGATCCTGGCAGCGGCGAAGATGTGCTCCACGCCGTCTGCCGAAAGGCATTGGCTGGCGTAATAGTCGCGGAGTTCTTGATCAAGCGTCTTCATAGCTCCTCCTGGTCTTCCTGTTTCAAAGTCTGTTCCCGCAAACGCGTAGCGTGGGCGAGTTTTTCCCTAGCCCGGTGAATGAGGCTCAACACGGTATTGCGGGAGGAACCGGTTTGTTCGGCGATTTCACGCGTGGTGTAGCCTTCGACAGCATTGAGGTAGAGGGCTTCACGCTCCTCGGGACGGAGGCCCGCGAGCAACACATCGAGATCGTCGCAACTTGGCGACGATTCGGAAGAGGTGGGTTCGAGGCTGTCTTCAAGCGGTCCGAAGGTCACAATCTTTCCGCGCCGGCACTGATCATAAAAGAGATGCCGGATAGCGGTGTAGAGGATGGTCCGATGTTTCACGTGCCCATAGCGGTGCGTGAGCTTGAGCCAGGCCTGCTGCACCAAGTCCTCGGCATCATAATGATGATGCGTGAGAGCGAGGGCGTAGCGGTAGCCGGCCTGCACCAAGTGGTAAGGATCATTCTCAGCGCGAGACATCGCTTTCACAGTTGCGCCATTAGGGAAGACGATTCGCAGTTCGGATTGATTGCGCCGGAGGGAAACGGGCCGCTCTCCGGCGCCGTGGATTCTTCAGTCCGTCATCGTGATCTCGGCGATGCGGCCCGGTTCGATGAGGACGCGAGTCGGCGGCGCCGAGCAACCAACCAATTTCACTTGGTAAGCACCCGGGTCGAGGGTGAGCAGTCGGCGGTGATACCCGGTGCGCACCTTGGAGCCGTCTTCCCGGTAAACGCGATAGTTTGGGTTCTCCCAGACGTAATCCTCCCAGGAAGGTTGCCAACGCTTGCGGTCCGGCGTGAAGACCCGGAGCTGACCGCGGTGTTCGACTGCAATGGACGGGTTCTTGATGGCGGCGTCGGGTGTGTCCGTCGCCCCGGCTGTTGGATTCCACGCCAGCGGCAGGACTGCCGCCAGCGACAATAGTGTCTTATGTTTCATGGCTTGTCTCTTTTTGTTTCTGAGACTTCGCCACGGGCCCGCGCGTCGGTCTCTACTCAGATAAACGATTGAGCGCGCGGAATGATTGCATCCTGCGAGGGCAGCACAATTGCGAAGCCTTTGAAAGCTCCGAACGTTTCCTTTCATAGGGGACGCCGGTTTTTCGACCAGATACTTGGAGGCTGCGAGCTAACCCGTCCCCAGAGCCGGAGAGCTTGACCATAACCGGATCCGTATTTTGAGTTTTCGCAGCGATGCCGGGAGCTCAAATAAGCCGTCGCAGCGTTTCCTCGTTCACATTGATCCCGGTGAGTACGTAACTCTTGCCACCCGAGGTCCAGGTCGCAAGAGCAATACCGCCCTCCGTGCGGATCACCGGGCTCGCATTGGGAGCCGCATCTTTCAGCGCATCATTGTCTACGACGAACAAATGGGCGAATTGATCCTCACCGAGCATGAAGCAGACGAGAGACACTTTCACGCCGTCAATAGTATAGCTCTGACAGCCGAGACCGTGGACGTCGCGTAATCCGCGAGGAAGCTCAAAATCGCTCGGCGCACCGCGCTCCGCCAGCCAGGCGCGAAGCTCCGCCGGATTGTTGCTCATCTTGCCAAGGCTGATACGGTCTTTCAGGTCAAGCACCTGCCGGGTAAATGCGGCGACAGTCATAGGGTGGCCAACATAGTGCTCGGCTCCCGGCCGTATGAGAACAGCAACTGCCAACAGGACGACGATAGAAGCAGCCAGGGCCATCACTCCCGGACGCCGCCAAACAGGACGGCCTCCCTGGTGGAACGGGAGAGTAGAGATCTTTTTCGCGAGCAGGATTGAATCCCGCAGACCGACCGGCGGAATGCGCGTTTGAAGTGCTTTGCGCACAGCTTCGTCAAAGGCCCGTTGTTCGGCGAACCATTTTGCCAATTCAGGATCGATGCGGGCATGTTCGAGCGCCTCGGAAAAGAACGGATCGTCCGCGTCCTCCCCGCCTGGGCGGTAGGCTTGCAAGATCAGCTTGGCTTGTTCGTTGTCCATGTCAGCCATTCTGGGCGTCCTTCTTCCTTACATTTGAGGGGAACGGCACGACCTTTATTCCACGCCTTTGTGATCGCTCTCCGATTTTCTTGCGAAGCAGTTCCTTGGCGCGCGAAAGGCGCGACATGACTGTGCCAATGGGAACGTCGAGGATTTCGGCGATTTCCCTGTAGCTATGTTGATTAAGGTAAAACAGAGTCAATACCGCACGATGGTGTTCGTCCAAATCGGAGAGAGCCTCGACCATCTCGGATTGTTCGGCTTCACGTGAGGCGGAAGCGTCCGCGACCGGGTCGAGCGAGTTTGCTTGCGCCTCGTCAAACGACACTGATCGTTTGCTTTTGTGAAACATCGCAACATACTCGCGATAGAGCGTGGTGAAGAGCCATTGGCGAGCCTTGGAAGCGTCACGAATCTGGTCGCCCTTCTCGGCGAAAGTCGCAAACGTCTGCTGGACGAGATCACAGGCATCCTCAGGTTTGCGCGACAGGGTCAGGCCGAACCGATAGAGATCAGTGTAATACCGGTCGGCAATGAGCTGGAACCAGTCCCCGTCCATTTTGCTTTTAGAGTGGATGAGCCATCGGTTTATTCCGCGGAATTTTATTCGAATGTACCGGCTCGGATAACAAAGGAGTAATTGCCATGAAAAGAGGCCGCGTCGGTATTCATTTTGAAGGGGTTGCTGGACTCGCCCACTCCATCGCTCCAAACACCCCATGAAGCCCTCGATGACGCCATCCGTAGCCAGCACCCTGAACGGGTGCTGCCCGATGGGTCTTGCCGGCAATGCGTGGTTTATGAATATGAACTCGTCGAGGAAATGTCGGGACGACGACGCGCCAGTGGTTAGATCGGAAAACAAGGGCTCCTTCGCAGGTCACTCCATCGCAAATGGCTCATGCCCGCGCTCTGGTCAATTTCGAAGAAGGAGTAGCGATGGATGACACTCTCCATGATTTGGGTCAGCTACGAAGTATCAGCTCAGTGACATTCCTGGTGCTGTTGCTGGCGTGGGAGAGCTTGGCGCCTTTCGGCTCCTATTTCGTTGGAAAGACAAGGGAACGGCTGCGTCACGGAGCGAAAAACTTGGCATTGGGAATTCTGAACGCATTGCTCATTGGACTGGTTTTCGTAGCACTGTGGTGGACAACCGCGGAATGGGCACAGGCCCACCAGTTTGGTTTCTTGAACCAGCTGCAGATGCCAACTTGGGCGCGTCTGGCCGGGGCTTTCCTTCTATTCGATGCCTGGATGTATTTCTGGCACCGGCTGAATCACCGCATCCCCTTCCTGTGGCGGTTTCATCGGACTCACCACTCCGATCCGCGAATGGACGTTACCACGGCCAGCCGCTTTCACTTGGGCGAAATCTTGTTCTCCTCGGTCCTGCGTGTGCCGGTAATTGCTCTGTTGGGCCTTCACCTATGGGAACTGGCACTCTATGAGGCGGCGATGTTCACCGTCGTGCAATCGCACCACGCCAACATTGCCTTGGCTCCATGGCTGGATCGGGGACTGCGGACCCTGATCGTCACACCCTTCATGCACAAGGTTCATCATTCACGATGGCAGACGGAGACGGATTCCAATTATTCCTCGCTCTTTTCGTTTTGGGACCGGTTATTCGGGAGCTTTCGGTTGCGCGAAGATCCGCGCACGTTGGAGTTTGGACTCGAGGAATTCGACCCGCCGGAGCACCAGACATTGATCGGCCTTATGACCACGCCTATGAAACGGGTCCCGCGAACCGATCGGCCGCCGGTTCGCAGTCCTTTAGGCGGTCAAAGCGCGTGCGATAATACCAGCGATGAAGATAGAAAATTATAATGAACACGGCGTTGAGCGCAGAAGTGCGCACGTTGCCCAAACTGTGGAAGCGCCTCGGGTGATGACCAGTGCGGCGGATCGAGCAGGGCAATGCGCCCCATGCCATGGAGGCGACGAGAGAACTCGATGCCTTCCATGATGGGATATCCGCAAAGCCTCCCATTTCGTGAAAAATCCTGTCCCAGGCGACCAGACGGATCTCGCCACGATGCTCCAATTTTCTCAATATTTCCGTGGGTTCGACCGCGGCCACCACCCATTCGCAGTCGTCGCGTTGAACCTATTCATCGCGAAGCCAGACATAGGAGCGAGAGTCGATATTCGGAGCGTGGATTGCTGGAATGCCCCCAGCCGGAATGGATCTCCACGATGCAACGCACGCGCTCCAAATCAGCGAGAAGGCTGCGATGAAAGAGACGCTGTGGGCAATCGCTATCCGTGCGGACAGCATAGGATTCGTTTCCGATATCTGCCGGGAATAAAATCGCGACCAGAATGTTCCAATCGACCGTGAGCGATCTTTCAGGGCGGCGGCGTTGGGTATGGGTTGGCATCTCCACGCTGGTTTTTCTGTCGGGGACAATCGCAATGATTCCACACGGAAGTCTTCATGCGCGTTGGAACGTTCCACCTTTTCTCGCGGGTGCTGTCCTCATGCTCATCGGATTCTATCTTGCTCTGTGGCTAAAATGCGTGCCTTTGCTGATAATCGGGTCCGCGGCGGTCGGGGCGCGGGTGCTGCTGCTTTGGCAGGCGCCTGGAGACGACATCTACCGCTACATCTGGGAAGGAAGGCTCCTCCAGCAGAACGTCAATCCCTACCTGCACCCTCCCGACGCGACGGGCCTGGTCTCGTTTCGCGACGCGATCTGGGACTCGGTTCAACACAAGACGTTTCCAGCGATCTATCCGCCGCTGGCAGAGTGCTCCTTCGCCACGCTCGCCGTGGTCTTCCCAAGCGTGTTTTTCTTCAAGATCGTCTTCGCCACGGCCGATCTGCTCACCGGTGCGCTGCTTTGGGTGCGTTACGGCGGGCAAGCTGCGCTATTCTACCTATGGAACCCTCTCGTCGTCTATGCCTTTGCCGGGGGCGGACACTACGACAGCTTGTTTATCCTCACCCTCGCACTAGGCTGGCTGGCTTGGGAAAAAGGAAAGGCTACAGAGTCGATTCTTTGGATTGGCGCGGCGGTGGCGTTCAAATGGATGGCGTTGCCAATTCTAGCCTGGGCGGTTTTGCGTTCGCTGCGGGATTTTGGGCTGAGGTCCGCAATGATAAACGGGGCAGCCGGCGTCGCGCCGCTCCTTATATCATGGACTTTCGTCGGCCTATGGACCGGGGAATGGACGTGGCGCCTCTACCCGGAAAAGTTCACAGAATATGCCCGCAGCGCCGAATTGATTCCTGGAATTGTCGGCTGGCTATGGGAGGGGAGCCGCTATCAGAATGGATGGTTTCTTGCGCCTGTTGTGACCGGGTGGGCCGTCGTAATCCTGAAAGCCCGAAGGTTTGCTACGTCCGCCGAATGGTTCCTGTTCGTCGCACTGATCTTTTCCCCGCTCGTGCACGCCTGGTATTTCGCATGGCTTATGCCGTTCGCAGTTGCCAGCCGAAATCTGGGAAGCCTTTTGCTGACCGCCTCGGGATTCGTCTATTTCACCGTCTATCATCGCCTCAACGCAGAGCCGGATCTGGGATGGATGTTTACGCCGGCGGAAATCGCGTTGCTCTGGGCGCCCTTCGTCTTCGGATTCCTTTGGACCTACGCCCGGCCCTTGAAAATGCGCTTGCCGGAGTGTGACGACGGGCGAGTCCGTCCCGTATCAGACGAATAAAAGTGATTTGCACGATCCTTAAAGCGCCTAGGGCAGGAACAGTAAAGACCCGTCTCGCGCGGGATATAGGAGTCGAACGTGCGACCTTGGTCTACCGCACCATGGTCGAGCGCCAAGCCAAGGCAATACCACCGGGATGGAATGTTTCCGTGCACTTTAGCCCACCCGACGCGGGTTTTTCAACAGTCTCCTAAAGCCCTGGCTGGCCGCTTCCGCGCGATTCGTGCCGCAATGCGATGGCGACCTGGGGCGACGCCTTGCTGCCGCCGTCCGCTCCGAGTTTCAGCGTGGCGCAGAGCGTGTCTTCCTCGTCGGTGGCGACTGCCCGACGATCAGCCATGACTACTTTGTCTACGTCGACAGACACTTGGATGAGGCCGATCTTGTCATTGGCCCGGCGACGGATGGCGGCTATGTGTTGCTTGGGCTCAAGGACCAGCATATCGGATTGTTTGAAAACATCGCCTGGAGCACACACGCCGCGCTCGAACAGACGCTCGCCAACGCAAGCCGCGGATCCCTTTCCATCGAGCATCTCCCAACTTTGGAAGATATCGACGATGCGGCGAGCCTACGGCGACAGTCCCGATTCCTCTCAATCTCTCCTTAGCGGCATACTTCACCTTCGTTTTTGCTAAGCCTGGGTGAGGCTGGGAAAGAGGCGGGTTTGAGGCGAGGGACTATTTTAGATCAACGCGCATACACCGTCTCAAGCCATTCTGCGATCCCCCTGGACGCTGGGTTGTGATCACATCCCTAGTTTGTTGAGCAAGGTCTTTACGATGAAAAGGTTGATCGCCAGGTTCAGCGCGTTGGGATTTGCGCCGAACGTCCGGAACGCGAGGTGTGTTGGGTTCGAATCCGTGAGCTCTCGTGGCACCCCGCCGCTGCAGTAGCTGGGATGCATCGCGAGGATGACGTAGGGCTTAGAATTCTCGGGCATGAGCACGATAAGCGCATTGCTGAATCGGTAAGCGAAGTTCAGCGCGTTGTCCGAGCGCAGGCGGTGCCGATGTTTCTCACGAGAGCGAGCGCGTGATTCGCCATCTGAGTTTCGAGCCAGGCAAGGTTGGCGCTCTGGGCAAGGCCCGCCAGGGAGCCAGATGTTCCCAATGAGAACGGACCGGTCGCGATGGGGTCGGTGGCGAAGCGATAGGTCACAATAGCCAAGTCTGCGCGGGCGCCGAGAAGTCCGCGCGCGCGACGTTACTTCTTCCGCGCATCATCCGCTGGATCCACGTAATTGATCGCCCAAGGACCGACACCATGAACCTGGACTTCGGCTTCCTCGCCAGTCCAGGCGAAGTGATTGGTCTTGGGTTGCATAATTGCGGCGCTGCCGGGTGTTAACGCCTTGGTCTTTTGCGTATCAAGCTTGTCTCCCGTCCCCATGTTGAAGGTGCCCGATATCACCGTCACATGCTCGATCGCAGGATGCCAATGGGCCGGAAGGTTATAGTCGGCGGGAAACTTGATGCGGAAGGTAAACGGGACTGCTTCGTTTAACGGGCCTTCAATCACGGCAACTTTCGCACCGGCCGGCAGCGACGACACATCGGCCCATTTCAGATCAGCCGGCACGACCATGATGTGATCGGCTTGGGGTGGGTTTGCGCGCCCATGCAGCTATCGGGCCGAGAGCAGCAAGTGCGAGGGCAAGCGTCGATAATGTGATGAGTGGTAAGGGTTTCATAAATTTGTCGCTCCGAGGGGTTTGTACCTTTAATGAAGCGATATGTTTTGAAAATATGTAGATGGCATGTAAAGGACACAGGCACATAAAAGACGCGGGTGAGTCTTGGTAGACTCACCCGCTTTATGAGAAAGTACACCGTTTTTCGCAGTGTGACCGCCGCACACGCGGCTGCTAAATCGAAGGTAAACAAGAGCGGCTCTCTGCTCAAGCTCGCCGAGTGCGATGCACGCATTGTGCAACACCCCGGGCAATTAGAAGATCGCGCTCACAAAGCCTGCGGGGGAGCGATCACGAAAGCGTGGAATAAAAGTCGTGTCGTTCCCCTCAGATTCAAAATGGCAATGACAACCATAGTTGGCATATTCGACAACGCCCGGGGCCTGGATAAGGCCGTCGAGAGACTGGCTCTTGCGGGGCTTGAAGACACTGTTTACGATGAGGCCATCGTGGAGGGAGAGGCCGGCAACGGCGGCGGTCCGGTGGTGTTCGCGCCGGGCTATGCCCCGGCGATGGTTTGGCGCAGCGCCGAACCCGAGTCGCGACCCAAACGTGGCGAGCACGGCCAGCACACCATTGTGGAGGCCTTTAAGGCCCATCTTCCCGATTGCGACGTGTCCGCAGAGGTGATCCAAGCCTACGCCGTGACGTTCTATCACAATGGCGAGTTTATCCTGGTCAAGACCGACGCCGAGCGCGCCGAGCAAGCAATGGAAATCCTGCGGGGGTGCGGCGCCACGCGCGTGAATCGGCACGATTAGTCAGCGCCTCAGAGCTCCTTGTCGCTCTGATTTGTTCGATCCGACGATGATCTGAGTCCAAGATTTCTCGCGTATGAGCTCCTGAGCTCGCTGCTGGTTTCGCTGCTTTGCTTTTTGCGAGCAGCAGTATCGTCCCGTCCGGCTTGATCGGCGGGATCAGTCGCTTGCGGAACGGTCTTTCGCAATGGCAGACGATGGCATTGAACTTAGGCAGCTTCCGCAATTTGTACGGTTCGATGAAGGGTAGGCGTAAGGATTCCTTCGTAATGGGCCAGGGTGATCCAGAAAGTGGTCCAGGTGCCGCCCTCCAGATCGGCCTCGCCGCCCGCGTCGGTTGATCCGACGCATGCAGAATACGTCGCCGGACTGGCGGCGTCGTTATTACGGGACG
>JAXIPG010000269.1:0-5460 GCA_045403045.1 Terrimicrobiaceae bacterium | reverse complement strand
GAGACGCCCTGCATTTGTCGAAGAGCGAGGATTTCATGGGATGGTTATGGATTTCTGCGTCCGGGAATAGAAGACGCGTTTTGTCAGTTCTGCTGCGAAAATATAGGCGATTATGATCAG
Organism: Terrimicrobiaceae bacterium; assembly: GCA_045403045.1. GTDB lineage: Bacteria > Verrucomicrobiota > Verrucomicrobiia > Chthoniobacterales > Terrimicrobiaceae > DASTFP01. The sequence goes on along the minus strand of JAXIPG010000269.1, from coordinate 5,340 downwards.
GCCGATGACCGGATAGAAGTGGGCCGGCAGCGGTCGAAATCCGAACACCCATGCGAACGGCAGGTGGGGTGTCAAAACGGTCAACGTAACAATCGCCAGCGTCGCGAGCGCAAGCAGCGTGCTGGGCCGGCTTTTAAAGAAGGGACGCCTGCTGCACCACGAGGACGATGAGCGCTGCAGAGACGATGGATTCGATGAACCAGCCGGTGCGGAACTGCTCGACGCCGGTGTGCAGCCAGAACAACACACCAAAGGTGAGATAGTCGAACAGCGAACTGAGGATGCCAAACACGATCATGAAACGGCGAATGAATACGATGTTCCAGCGGCGCGGCGCTTCGGTCAGCTCGCTGTCCACATTGTCGCCAGCGATAGTCATTTCCGGGAAATCGGTAAGGAGATTGATAAGGAGGATCTGCTTCGGCAGGAGCGGAAGGAACGGCAGAAACAGCGAAGCACCCGCCACGCTAAACATGTTGCCAAAGTTCGCGCTCGTTGCGATGAAGACGTATTTGAGCGTGTTCGCGAACGTTCGCCGGCCTTCGCGGACGCCGTCCACGAGCACTTCCAGATCGTGATCGAGCAGCACAAAATCCGCCGCTTCGCGCGCGACATCGACGGCGCCCTGGACTGAGAGGCTCACGTCGGCAGCATGCAAGGCAGAGGCATCGTTGATCCCGTCGCCGATGTAGCCGACCACGTGGCCGGCTCTTTTGAGCGCGAGGATGATTTGTTCTTTCTGGTCCGGTTCGACCTCGGCGAAGACATCAACCTCGCCCGCCCGGCGAAGCAATGCCTGGGTGCTCATCTTTCGCAATTCTGGACCGGGGAGAATCCGCACGTCCGCGATCCCGACCTCCCGTGCCACGTGGGCGGCAATCAGGGTATTGTCGCCCGTGATGATTTTCAGCCGCACGCCGAGCGCGGCGAGTTCGCAAATCGTGCTTTCGACACCGGTTTTCGGGGGATCGGAAAGCACGATAAAACCGAGGAAAACCATCCCGCTTTCGCCGTCGCGTGCGACGTGCGTTTCGGCGCCGCCTTCACGATAGGCGACGCCGAGCACACGACGGCCCTGCTCACTGAACTCGTTCCAAAGGCGCTCAATCCCAGGCCGTGCATCCTCGAGAGGAACGACCGAGCCGTCGTGCATCTCCACCCGCGCGCAACATCCGAGCATCTGCCGTAAAGCGCCTTTGGTGATGAGCACGTGGCGGCCGTCTTTTTGAAAAAGAATGCTCAGCCGCTTGCGCACAAAGTCGTAGGGCAGTTCATCACGTTTGCGTCAACCGGCGCCGTCGGGCGCGGCGCAGGCCCGGATCGCCGTGTCAATCGGATTGACGAAGCCGGTTTCGTTCGTCGCATTCAGCCACGCGTAAAGCAGGGCCTTCGCAGTTTCGCGCCCTGTGCGTCAAGCGCGGCGTGGACCCGCACGTATCCTTCTGTGATCGTGCCGGTCTTGTCCGAACAAAGCACATTCATGCTGCCGAAGTTCTCGATCGATGCCAACCGCTTCACGATGACCTTTTTCTCCGCCATCCGGCGCGCACCGTGCGAAAGGTTGACGCTGATAATGGCCGGAAGAAGCTGTGGCGTGAGTCCGACGGCGAGCGCGAGGGCGAATAGGAACGACTCGAAGACCGATTTGTGAAAGTAAACGTTGAATGCGAAAATCGCGATCACAAGCAGCAAGGTGACCTCCGCCAGCAGATAGCCGAAATGCCGGATGCCGTGTTCAAATTCCGTTTCCGGCGGACGCAATTTGAGGCTGGCAAAGATTTTCCCGAACTCCGTCGCGCGGCCGGTGCGAACGACAAGCGCTCTTCCGCTGCCGCTGATCACATGCGTGCCCATGAAGAGCGTGTTGATCCGGCGTGCAAGAGCGGTATCCGCAGGGAGAATGCCCGGCATCTTTTCCACCGGATACGTCTCACCCGTCAGCGTGGCTTCGTTGACGAACAGATCGCGGCCTTCCAGGAGCCGGCAATCTCCGGGAATGATCACGCCTGCCGAGATTAGCGCGACATCGCCGGGGACAATCTCCTCGACCGGCACGGTTTTTTCGATGCCGTTGCGCAGGGCGGGCGCCTTGGTTTCGACAATCGCGCGCAGCTTGGCCACCGCATTGGCCGCGCCGTGTTCCTGCCAGAAGCCAAGCAGCCCACTCGCGACAACGATGGCCAGAATAATGGCGGCGTCGGTCGCGTCGCGAAGAAAGGCCGAAAGGATCGCTGCGGCGATAAGAATCAGGATGATGGGGCTTTTGAACTGTCCGAGTAACAAAGCGAGCGGCGCCGCGCGGCTTTCCGGGCCGAGACGGTTCGTGCCAAACTGAGTCAGACAGCGTGCAGCATCCTCACCGGACAGCCCGGCAGCCCGCGTGCCAAGTCGGGCGAAGAGCGAGTCTTCTGTCGCGCTCCAGAAGGCGTCATCGTCAGGAACGTTTCTCATGGCCGGCCACGGCGTATGTGATTCCGTGTGCTCGTGCCGAGCGGGTCGGAGAGTCGGAACCGTCTTGCGCCTTGAAGCAAGAAGGTGGGCGCCGCATCAATGATCTGGGGGAACTCATCATAATACTCGCCGCGGGCCGCCTCCAATGCGCCCGGAACCATTCAGCAGCCTCCTGCGCCACGACTTCGAGCGCGCCAGGCTCGTCGAACAGGTGAGTGGCGTCCGCTACGACAGCAAGCCTTTTCACAGCGGAGACGGTCAAAAGCTTATCGCAGGCTTGAGCTTCTTCGGCAGGCCGAACGCGAGAACCTTGTGAGCCGGTTGTCTCTTCGTCTTCAAAAAGGGCGTGTCGCATTTGTCGTTATTCCTCATGTAAGCAGGCTCCTCGGCGTCTTTCCTACGCCAGCCCGTGCGGGCTTGCTTCCCACTTTTTGCCAAAGGCTGGCAGCCAATTGCCCCAGAGCCGATCAGCGTTAGCAACTGCCGCGTCAAGATTATGGAAGAATATGGCAATCTAAGCCTGGTTGCCCGCCCGAATGTCCGTATCGTAAAAAAAGAGGAAACACGGAATGAAGATCTATTTCGTCGAGGTGGAATCTTCGGAGCGCCGGCTCTTCGAGTCGGAACTCGCAAACCATGAGTTGCATTTTGTCTCCAGCCTTGAGGAGGTTGAAGCGGACGCCGAAGTCGTCTCGACTTTCATTTACTCACGAATTGACGGGCCGTTTCTCGACCGACATCCCGCTGTGAAATTAATCGCCACCCGCTCCACGACCCACGATCACCTCGAATTGGAGAGTTGCGCGAAGCGGCACGTGACGATGTGCATTGTGCCCAGCTACGGCGATCATGTGGTGGCGGAGCACACCTTCGCGCTCCTGCTCGCGGTGGCGCGCCGACTGCGGAAGTCGATCACTTTGAACGACGATCCGCATTTCTCCTACGAAGCGCTGCGGGGTTTCGAGCTTCGATCCAAGACTTTCGGAATCATTGGTGCGGGCCGGATCGGACTGCGCACCATTCCCATTGCCAAGAGTTTTGGCATGAACGCGATCGCCTACGACATTCGGCCCAGACCGGAACTGACCGGAGAACTCGGCTTTCGATACGTTGCGTTCGAGGAATTGCTTGCGGGCTCGGACATCATTTCGTTACACGCGAACCTGAACCCTTCAAGCTATCACATTCTCAATCGCGAGGCCTTTGCCAAATGCCGGCCCGGCGTGGTGATCATCAATACCGCCCGCGGCAAGCTGATCGACACAGACGCGCTGATCGAGGCGCTCGATCAGGGCATTGTCAGCGCCGCCGGGCTTGACGTGCTCGGAGAGGAGAGCGTGATGCGACGGCGCGCCGAACGAATCATCAGCGAGCAGATTGTCCAGCGAGTACGTGAGCCCTTCGCACGACCCAGAGTGGCAAGGGATCCCCTTCGAGCAAAGGAAATCGAAAAGCTCAGGCGCCTCGGCAGTCTGCTCTTGCGGCCCGAGGTTGTCTGCACGCCGCACACCGCATTCAACTGCGTGGAAGCGATCGAGCGGATCAATCGTGTCACCGTAGAGAACATCAAAGCATTTGTCGGCGGAACACCGATCAATACGCTGTCGTCCGACATCGCTCCGGAGAGAGCGGAAACAGCGGCCGCCGTCGGGTCTTAGCAGGCGGCATGCGATGAAGAAAAAAGACATCTGCCCGGGACCAGTCTAAGACCCGGTAACTGCAGAACCTGGTGTTTTGCGGACCGCGGTGGATTCCGACGCGCGCACGCTGATCATCGACTAGGACCTTAGCCGGATCACCGATAAAGCGGTGCAGGGGATTGCCGAGCGGGTTGGAGCCGGGAGGCCCGCCGGCGCCTCGACAAATCCCTGATGCGGCTCCGCGGAAGAGCGTGCGAAGCCTGCGCCCTCAATTTCGAGCGACAGGTGCAGAACATTCCAGGCGTGCGCCGTGCTACGGCAACGTTTGTCGGCGGGGTGATGACAGTCACCGTCGACAACACGGTCTTATCGCGGGAGCGGGTCCTGCAACGCGTTCGCCAGACGGGCGCGCCGGTTACGCCTTTCAGCATCGCGACGGCACCCACTCGGTGGCACGAAAGAATGGTTTCCCCTACTGGCTCCACAGCGCCCGGCTGGAGTTGGCGTCTACCGTGCTGACCCTTGTCTTCATGATTGCGGGCTGGATCGGCCATCACGCGGTCGGCTTCTCAGATCCTCTGGCCAACTTCTTTTAAGTTGTTGCCTATTTCACGGGCGACTTTTTTGCGTCCAAGTCGGCCTCCGGTCCTTGCGGGAAAAGACCATCGACGTCGATCTGTTGATGGTGCTTGCCGCGCTGGGGCGGCGGTCGTCGATCATCCGTTCGAGGGCGCGATGTTGTTGTTTCTCTTCTCGCTGTCGAGCGTGCTGCAAGCCTGCCCCATCGAACGCATGCGTCGGGCCATTCATTCGCTCATGAAGTAGCGCCCCGACAAAGCGCTCGTCCACCGCGAGGGTCGGAGACGGTGTAAATAACGCTCCGGCCCTTGCAACCGCATCAGTGGGCTTCGCCATGGTGCCGCCGGCACCGACGTGGCGATGGAGATCGGGGACGTGGTGCTCATAAGCGACAATCTCCGCAACATCCCCTTCGCTATTTCGGTGAGCCGCGAGGCGTGTCGGGTGATCCACCAAAACCTGGCCTTCGAGGTGGGTGTCATCATTTTTCTCGTGATCTCGGTTCTCGGGCTTGCGCTGCCGCTCCCGATCGGCGTCGTCCGCCACGAAGGCAGCACGTCCCCGTCTGCCTCAACGGGCTGCGGTTGCTTGCCAATCGAGGCGGAGTTGCGACAGGCGGTGCCCGCCAATTTTCGGAGAAGGAAAAGCAAGAACCGGAGAGCGCCACGCG
>JAXIPG010000238.1:0-14307 GCA_045403045.1 Terrimicrobiaceae bacterium | reverse complement strand
CCGCGTTTCAATTGCTCCTCAATCGAAGGGAGGACGAACTTTGGAATTCCCGACGACCCATAGATTCCTATCCGTGAAAGTTGATCGCGAATTGCCGGATTTGCGAAACGCTCTATCAGAGTTTTCTTGTATTTCGTCAGGTCAACGCCAGGGACTGCAGACAGGATTGGCGTCACCTCCTCATCCATCATTTTTTCGACGAGTTTCCGGATGTCCGCATCCTCCATAGTCTCATGCACGAGCTGATATCCTAGAAGCATTCCGATATAACAGAGAGCCTGGTGGCTGGCATTGAGCAGGCGCAGCTTCATTTTTTCGTAGGGGAGCACATCAGTTGTCATCTGCGCGCCCACCTGCTCCCATTTCGGGCGGCCTTGGACGAAGTGATCCTCGATCACCCACTGCTTGAAGGACTCCGTCATCACGGGCCATCCATCATCGATGCCAAATCTTTCTCTAACCAGCGCACGATGCTCATCGGTTGTCGCAGGAGTGATGCGGTCGACCATGCTGTTTGGGAACAGGCAATTCTCCGTCAGCCAATTCCTAAGCACGGGATCTCTCAACTCGGCAAAGGCCATTAGCATCCTTTTGGCTACTTCGCCGTTGCTCTGGATGTTGTCGCAGGACATGACCGTAAACGGAGCGAGTCCACGTAAGCGCCTGCGATCGAGTGCCTCCAGAAGATACCCGAAAGAGCAGGAGGGCTCATGCGGATGGGCGAGATCATACTGAATGTCCGTATGCTGAGCATCCAACTCGCCGGTTGCCGCATCGATGTAGTATCCACCTTCCGTAATCGTCAGAGAAACGATGCGAGTTGCTGGAGATGCCATCTGCTCGATCACTTTTTGCGGATCATCCGGAGCGAACAGAAAATTGACAATAGAACTTATGATGCGCGCCGTGTCGCCTTCCAGGCTTCGCTCAACGAGGGTGTAAAGACAATCCTGAGAGAGCATGACGTCGCGTATGCGGGCATCATGCTTGAGCAGTCCCACTCCGCAAAAACCCCACTGCGAATCCTCACCCCGGTTGAGCAGATCATCCGTATAGAGTGCCTGGTGAGCGCGATGAAAACCGCCTACTCCCACGTGCATGATGGCCTGGCCGACTTTCCGCCGATCGTACCGCGGCACTTGGATTTTCGGATCGAGCTGACTTAGGTTCGCTGTGTTGAGTTTCGCGGTCATTGTTTGAGAGGTTAACGTGGAAGTTGCATGGAGGTGCTTTAGGCGGCTCGGCGTTCCCGGATTGCCGGAGCGACGGGCTTACGCCACAAAGATGGCATTCGCCGTGTCGGCTCACTGCTGTCTCCGGGAGAGCGTGAAGAACTCATACGCAAGGGGGATGACGGGAGGCGATTGATTGAAAGCGATGTAATCATTTGTGTCAAATCCTTTCTTAAGAGAGCGCTGTACGGGATGCTGTTTCCCGCGCTTGTTAGAGCGAATGCCGAAAGAAATTTCCAAATGGCCGAGGCGAGGGGTCTCTTGGTGTGTTGCGTCGGCGCGCGAAGCCTCGGTGGAAGAAAGGGTCCCACCAGGGGTCCACCCTTTCTTGGGATTTGCCTGCTTCCGCCCTGCAGCGAGCCCCAGTCCAGAGGACGGAAGCCCGGAGAAAGGCCCGGGTGCCGTTGTAGAGGCGGTTGTGCCAACCGCCTGTCCCATCCACAGGCCCTTGGTACAAGGGCCTCTACAACTAAGTCGAACGCCTTGCCAGAGACCCCTGAAGGGGATGATGGGGTCCCCTTCTCCCCATCAACGCTGCCAGCATTTCGAAAATTTATTTCGGCATTTGCTTTAGGGATCAGGGGCAGCTATGAAAGAGCCGAAGCCGCCGCCGGGAGGGAGATACCCGGCGGCGGCGTTTTTCCCCCACCACAAGTGGATTAGAAAATGATGCCAGTCATGAAGCCGAGGATCGTGGCATTCTCAATGGCGCCGGTTCCATTGGGCTGAATAATGTACTGGATATAGGGTTGAAAGTAGGCCCATTTGTTGATTTGCAGGCGGTAGTCGACTTCGTGCACAGCTGTGTAGTTGGGCTGATTGACGGTGCCTCTCTGCTGCAAAGCTTCGATGTTGTAGAAGCTGTATTGGCCCAAGCCGAAGGCTGCCATAAGTTGGTCGTTGTCGCGGGTCGGGATCAGCCCTTTATAGACCAGGCCGGTATGAAAATAAAACGGCAGGATGTTGTTATACTTGGGTGCGTAGGTAAACAGGCTGAAGAAGTAAAGACCCTGGTCCGAGAGTTTGGGTTTCTTTGCGGGAACCGGCTCCTTGAAAGACTTGCCGGATTTGTCATCAGCAACGGATTTGCCATCCGACGGGGGGGGCCGGCTCTTCTGGCGAAGGTACCCGGAACAGCATCTGATCTACCTGCCAATAAAAACCGTAGCGCCCCGGATAGCGCTCTCCAAAGAAAGAGTTGTTCCACTCCTGGTAGTAGTATGCGCCGACAATATACTTGCCAGGCAGTTTGGAAGCGCCGATTTTGGGGGTAAATCCTGTTTCACCAATGACGAAAGCCCCGTTCTGGTTCGGATCGGGGCCAAAACCTTCGAAGGCAAGCCCATGGTTATCCGTAGAGGTGGCCTGCGGGTAGGACATGAAGAGGCCCACCTTGGCATAGTACCAGTCAACGGGCTTGAGCTTCAGGGTGCCGCCCCAGGTCGTGAAGCTGGATGAAAAAGGAATGTTCGCTCCGATGCCCTTGGAGCTTTCAAAGGCATTGTTCACGAATTGCTTCGAAAGCGGCTGATCGATGAATTCCTTTTGAGGCTGAATCCAGCCACCGGTTATCGTAAGGAATTCTTTCATGCCGAAGAGTTCCGGGGTCGTGTAAGTGAGACCGAACGACATGAGACGCCACTGTTTGCCCGACTGAAAGTGCGAGGGTTGGAAGTTGGCCGAAGCGCCCACCCGGAGATTCGGGTTCAAGCCATCGCGCCAGCGGACTTCCCCAAAGGCTTTGAGGCCTTCGAGAGGCTGCCATCCTGTCAGCTTGGCGAAGTCGAGCTCTCCGGTGAACTTGATTTCTTCGTCGAAGAAACTGCCGCGGACGTGGGGCCTCCCGCCGTCCACGACACCATAGTAAACGCCGATCCATCTTCCGCCGAGCTTCAGCCCGTGGTCTTCGAGCGTATCGCGAACGCCAAACCAATTGCCGCTGGCGTATTTTCCGTTCCACCATTCTGAGAGCCGGGATCGGAAGGCGCCTCAGAGACGGGAGTGACAGGAGCTCCCGCAAGAAGGGGTTTCGTCGTCACGATTGCGGCTAATGCGACGGCGACGATTCCGGTCGCGGTCGCCCGGCAGAACAGAGAGTGCTGTTTCATAGGATTGAGGCAGCCGGGAGACTGTGCTGGCCGAAAGCTTGGCTCAAAGGCAGAAATTGTGACGTTCTCGTCACATTTTTTTCGCTGCGCGAAAAAAAGAAGCCCGCCTTGCGGGCGGGCCATTCTTTATTGCTTTTTTGGCAAAAGCGGCGGCGCCGCTTTTCGAGCTTACGCCGGAACGGCGGAAGCTTTGGCGTCGCGTTCTTTCATGGCGGCCTTGCGACTGAGCTTGACGCGACCTTTGTCGTCTACGCCAATGCATTTCACCCAAATGGAATCCCCGACTTTCACGACGTCCTCGGTTTTGTTCACGCGGAAGTCCGCAAGTTCGGAGATATGGCAAAGACCGTCCTTCCCTGGCAGCACCTCCACGAAGGCGCCGAACTCTTTAATGGAGACGACAGTGCCTTGATACAACTCTCCAACCGTGATCTCCTTGGTCATGCCGAGGATGATCTCCTTGGCGCGTTTGAGGCTTTCGCCGTTGTTGGAGTAAATATGCACGGAACCATCGTCCTCGATGTTTATCTCTGCTCCGGTCTCAGCAACGATTCCTTTTATCGTCTTGCCGCCCGGCCCGATGATGAGACCGATCTTGTCCGGCTTGATGCGAATGGTTTCGATCCGCGGCGCGTAGGGGCTCAGCTCGGCACGCGGCGAGTCGAGAGTGGCATTCATGACTTCCAGGACTTTGAAGCGCGCGTCGCGTGCGCGGTAGATTGCTTCCTCCATCAGCTTCAGCGGGATTCCGGGAAGTTTGAGGTCGAGTTGGAAACCGGTGATTCCTGTGTCGGTGCCGCAGAGCTTGAAGTCCATGTCGCCGAAATAGTCTTCACTGCCGATGATGTCAGTGAGCAGTGTGTAGCGGGAAATCATGTCTCCGCTGAATTCGGTAACGAGGCCGCAGCTGATTCCCGCGACGGGTTTGCTAATGGGAACGCCGGCGTCCATTAGGGCGAGAACACCCGCGCAAACGCTGGCCATTGACGTCGAACCATTCGATTCCATGATCTCGCTGCTGACGCGGATGGCATAGGGGAAATCGGTCACCTCGGGAACGACGGGCGCGATGCTGCGTTCGGCGAGAGCCCCGTGTCCGATTTCGCGGCGGCCGGGGCCGCCGGTGCGCCCGGTTTCACCGACACTGAATGGGGGAAAGTTATAATGCAGGATGAATCGTTTGCTGGTTTCTCCGCCGGTGTAGCCATCAAGTTCCTGAGCTTCGTCAGCGGGGGCGAGAGTCGCGAGACAGAGGGCCTGCGTTTCGCCGCGCTGGAAGAGGGCGCTGCCATGGCTTCTGGGGAGCAGGCCGGTCTCCGCGCTGAGTGGGCGAATTTGATCGTAGCCGCGCCCGTCGCAGCGGATTTTCTTATCGAGAATACTAATGCGAAAGGCCTTCTTTTGAAGATAATCGAAGGCTTGGCTGATCTCGAACTTTGTGGCTTCGGGGAACGCCTCGAGAATCGCGGCGTTCACCTCCTCCTTCAGCGCTTCCACAGCCTTCTCGCGGGCGACCTTGCTGGGAGTATAGAGAGCCGCTTCGATGCGGTCGCCGGCCACGCGGTAGGCGATTTCGAGAAGCTCGTCGGGAACGACAAAGAGCGTTGCCTGGCGCTTGGGTTTGCCCGCCGCGGCGGCCAATTCCTTCTGCGCGCGGATGAGATGACCGACTTGATCGTGCGCGAAAGCGAGAGCGGCTACGAAGTCGGCCTCGGGCAGTTCGTTTGCGTCGCCTTCGATCATGATCACGTTGTCCTCTGATCCCACGTAAACGAGATCAAAGTCGCTTGCCACACGTTGGCTGTGAACAGGATTCGCCACGAACTGGCCGTCGATGCGGCCCACGCGGACGGCGGCAACCGGGCCCGCGAAAGGAATATCGGAAACGCAGAGTGCCGCGCTCGCGGCATTGATGAAGAGAACGTCAGGATCGTGTTCGCCGTCCGCGCTGAGAAGTATGCCGATAATCTGGGTGTCGTAAAGGTAACCCTTCGGGAAAAGGGGGCGAAGCGGGCGATCTGTCATGCGGCAGGTGAGAATTTCTTTCTCAGAGGGGCGACCTTCGCGCTTAAAATAGCCACCTGGGAATTTCCCGACCGCCGCCGCTTTCTCGCGATAATCGACCGTGAGCGGAAAGAAGTCCTGGCCTTCCTTTACAGTAGTGGCAGATACGGCGGACACGAGAACGATTGTTTCGCCGGAGCGGATAGTGACGGCGCCATCGGCGAGCCGCGCGAGTTTGCCGGTTTCAATGGTGACTGGGGATTGGCCGATAGTGGCCGTAACGGAGTGAGACATGATGTGTATGAGAGATTCGTGCCGTGGCGCAGCGGCCCGGAACGGGGTTCAATGAAAAGCCCCGTCATTAAGGCGGGGCTTCCAAAAACCTGCGTTACTTGCGCAGGCCAAGCTTCTCGACGACCGTTTGATAACGGTCGGAAGCTGTATTCTTCAAATAATCGAGCAAGCTGCGACGCTGGGCCACGAGTTTGAGAAGTCCGCGGCGGGACGCGTGGTCCTTGACGTGACCTTTGAGATGTTCTGTGAGTTCGTTGATGCGTTTGGTCAGCAACGCGATCTGAACGTCTGCGCTGCCGGTGTCCTTCTCATGAAGCCGGAGAGTGTCGACTTCGATTGCTTCTTTTGCCATTGTCTTCTTTAGCCTTTTTTTGAACCCGATAGGGTTGCACGCTCCAGCCGACTTGGCAAGAAAAGTTTTCCCCACGAGGGATGCGCCCACTGAGGCAAAACGATTTGGAACACAGTCTGTTAGAGTGTTGAAGAGAACCAATCGAGAGACAATTGGGTGGCGGAAAGAATTCGCCTTGGCCTCGCTTCTCAGCAAGCGCCTGAGATCTGTGACGAGGCGGCTCATTGAGGAAGCGGAATTGGCCGTCGTGCGCGCCTCGCTGCTGGCAGATTCCTGACCTCTCGCTGCGTCCCGGAGAACGTCCTTGCGGTCTGCTGCGTGCGTGTTCATCGAGTCAACGAACGCTCAGGCCATCTCGTGATATTCCTGCAGGCTCTTGACTCCATATCCGGAGCCTTGGAGCGCTCGAATGGCGGCGCTGCTCGCCTGGGCGCCTCGCAGAGTGGTCATCATTGCCACGCGTGCCGCGACCGCTGCGCTTCGAATAACAACCTCGTCCTTGCGTGGTTGCTGTCCGCTGGGCGTATTGATGATGAAATGCATCTCACCGTTCTTGATGAGATCCAGGATATTTGGGCGGCCCTCTTGCAGCTTGTAGAGTAGCCTGACCGGGATCCCTGCGTCCCTCAGGACCCTCGCCGTGCCACCGGTGGCGTAGAGCGTGAATCCAAGATTGGCGAATTCCTTCGCGATCGGCACCACAGAGCGCTTATCGGAATCTTTGACACTGATGAAGACGTTTCCTCTGGCAGGGAGCGCCGGCTGTGCGGACATCTGTGCCTTGCCGTAGGCGATTCCGAGATCCGCATCAATACCCATCACCTCGCCGGTGGATCGCATTTCCGGGCCAAGCGTAATGTCCACTCCGGGGAATTTGATAAAGGGAAAGACGGCTTCTTTTACGGAATAATGCTTCGGCAGAATTTCCCGGGTGAAATCCAGTTCCTCGAGCGTCTGCCCGGCCATAATTCGCGCGGCGATCTTCGCCAGGGGTATGCCGATGGCCTTGCTGACGAAGGGAACCGTGCGCGAAGCGCGAGGGTTCACTTCGAGCACGTAGACTTCTTCATCCTTCACGGCGAACTGGACGTTCATCAGGCCGCGCACCTCGAGTTCGCGAGCCATCGCCTTGGTGGCGCCCTTGATTGTCTCAATCGCGCTGGCTGAGAGCGAGAAGCTTGGGATGACGCAGGCGCTGTCACCTGAGTGGATGCCAGCCTGCTCGATGTGTTCCATCACGCCGCCGATGACGCATGTTTCACTGTCCGCAATGCAATCGACATCGACCTCGGTGGCGTCCTCCAAAAAGCGATCCACGAGGACGGGTCGCTCCGGACTGGCCTCCACAGCGGTGCGAATGTATCGGCGAAGAGCTTTCTCTTCGTGAACGATTTCCATGGCGCGTCCACCAAGCACGAACGAGGGGCGCACCAGGACGGGGTAGCCGATCTTCCGCGCGACCGCGACGGCCTCGTCCTCATTGGTCGCCGTGCCGCCCTGCGTCTGCTTGAGACCGAGCTTGTCGAGCATATCTGCGAAATGCTTGCGATCCTCCGCCATTTCGATGCTGGCCGGTTGTGTGCCTATTATTGTGCAACCATTGGAAGCGAGGGCGGCAGCGAGATTCAGCGGCGTTTGGCCGCCGAATTGGACGACGACGGCGTCTGCGCGCTCGCGTTCGTAGATATTCAGGACATCTTCCAGCGTTAGCGGCTCAAAGTACAGTTTGTCGCTTGTGTCATAGTCGGTGGAGACCGTTTCGGGGTTCGAGTTGACCATGATGGTTTCCCATCCAAGTTCCCTAAGTGCGAAGGCCGCGTGAACGCAGCAGTAATCGAACTCAATGCCTTGTCCGATGCGGTTCGGCCCTCCGCCGAGAATCATGACTTTCTTTTTTTGGCTGGAACGGGTTTCGTCCTCGTCTCCGTACGTCGAATAATAATACGGTGTGTAGGCTTCAAACTCCGCGGCGCATGTATCGACAAGCCGGTAGGTTGGCAGAAGACCGGCAGCCTTCCTGGCGGCGCGAATCTCTGGCTCAGTGCTCTTAGTGAGGATCGCGATCTGACGGTCCGAGAATCCCAGTTTCTTAGCCTTCCGGAGATTCCACAATCCGTCCTTTGCAATCCGTGACTCCTCCTCGACGATCTGCCTGATGTTCTCGAGGAACCACGGGTCGATCGCGGAAAGCTCGTGAATTTGCGGCACGGTCAGGCCGGCTTGCAGGGCGTAGCGGACGAAGAAGACGCGTTCGTGGCCTGGGATTCGCAGCTTTTGCTCGATTAGGGGAAGGTCGGGCGATCCGTCTGCGTGAACAGGCGGGAAATCCTTTCCATCCGCGCCGAGGCCAAAGCGTCCGATTTCGAGCGATCTGAGAGCTTTTTGCAGGGCCTCCTTGAAAGTGCGTCCGATCGCCATGGCTTCACCGACGCTTTTCATCTGGGTCGTCAGGGTTGGATCCGCCTGGGGGAATTTTTCGAAAGTGAAGCGTGGAATCTTGACGACGCAATAGTCGATGGACGGTTCAAAGCATGCGGGCGTTTCGCGCGTGATGTCGTTTTTGAGTTCGTCGAGTTTATAGCCGACGGCGAGCTTAGCGGCGATCTTAGCGATCGGGAAGCCGGTTGCTTTGGACGCCAGAGCCGAGCTTCGAGAGACGCGCGGATTCATTTCGATGACAACCATCCGGCCAGTCTTTGGATGCACGGCAAATTGGATGTTGGAACCGCCGGTCTCGACACCGATGGCGCGAATGACCGCGAAACTCGCGTCGCGCATGGCTTGGTATTCCTTATCCGTGAGGGTTTGAACTGGAGCGACAGTGATCGAGTCGCCGGTGTGAACGCCCATCGGATCGAAATTTTCAATCGAACAAATGACAACGCAGTTGTCGGCGCGGTCACGCATGACTTCCATCTCGAACTCCTTCCAGCCGAGAAGGGACTCCTCGATGAGAACTTCGCCCACCGGCGAGAGATCGAGGCCGCGCCCGACAATTTCCTCGAGTTCCTCGCGATTGTAGGCGATGCCGCCGCCGGCTCCGCCCAATGTGAATGCCGGCCGAATGATGAGCGGGAAGGCGCCTATGGTCTCGGCGACATTGCGCGCTTCCTCCAGTGCGCGCGCCACGCCGGATCGTGCGCAGTCCAGACCGATATCGAGCATGATCTCTTTGAAAATCTGGCGGTCCTCGCCGCGGCGAATTGCTTCGGCATCGGCTCCGATGAGTCGCGCGCCGTGACGCTCGAGGGCGCCGTTTTCGACAAGCGCCATTGCCGCATTCAAAGCTGTCTGTCCGCCGAGGGTAGGAAGGACGGCGTGCGGCTTTTCGCGCGCGAGAATCTTTTCGATCGCCTCCGGCGTGATCGGTTCGATGTACGTGCGGTTGGCGAACTCCGGATCAGTCATGATGGTAGCCGGATTCGAGTTGACGAGAACGACCTCATAGCCCTCTTCGGCGAGGGCCTTGCAAGCCTGTACCCCGGAGTAATCAAATTCGCAGCCTTGACCGATGACAATGGGGCCAGAGCCGATCAGGAGAATCTTGTGGAGCGAGGTATCTTTGGGCATGACGAGGCGGGCGACCGGTGTATCGAATATCAGCCCCGCTCGCAAAGGCAAACCACGCAAGTGAACCCAAAAAGGTCTTGCCCGCTCGAATTTGCGCCTTGATTTTGGCACGGCTCGGACGAAGCATGCCCGAATGATCGAACTCGAGGTGTATGCCGCTGGCGTGCGCAATCCGGAAAAGATGATGGCCCTTGCTCTTGAACTGGATGTTATTTCCGGACTGCGTTACAAAGTGGACACCAATCATGACATCATCTATATGGAGTTCGTCGGGCAGGTGCCGACCCTTTCCACTCTAAAATCCCTCTTTATCAAAACGGGGCTTGAAGCAAAATTCGTCGGTCAATTGCCACCGGAGATCAGCTCGAAGAAAAGCACGCAGCGGATCGAGAATGTCGCGGTGTAGCGTTGGAGCACCCGGTTTGTTTTGTAGGCAACGCTGAATGGCCCTGCTGAACTTTTTCAGAAGCGGGCTTTCCGGTTTCTTCACTTATCTCGGCCAGGTTGCCCTCCTGGCCTGGGAGACTTTTCGCTCGGTTTTTGCCGGACGCATCCGCTTCAGGTCGACGCTTTTTCAGATCGCGGAAATTGGCTATGGATCTCAGCTTATCGTGATTGTCACCGGGGCTTTCACCGGGGCGGTGTTTACCGCGCAGGCGTTTTTTCAGTTTGCGAGCTTGAACATGGAAACCGCGGTGGGTCCGGTGGTAACGCTGTCCATGTTCCGCGAGTTGGGGCCCGTGCTTACGGGCCTAATGGTGGCCGGGCGTGTTGGCGCCGCGATGAGCGCCGAGATCGGCACGATGAAAGTGACCCAACAGATCGACGCGTTGCGCGCCCTGGCGGTACACCCGATCGATTACCTGGTCGTACCCCGCGCATTGGCGATGCTCGTCTCGATGCCGTTGCTGGTGGTTGAGTGCGTGGGTTGCGGCGTGCTCGCCTCCTATTATGTGGCGGTTTACGTGCTCAACATCGAGGCCGTCTATTTCCTCAACAACATGCAGAAGTTCACGGAAGGCAGCGACATCGCCATGTCTCTGATCAAGGGTTTTGTATTTGCAAACATCATCGTTTTTATCAGTTGCCGGGAAGGGCTGAATGCGAAAGATGGCGCCGTGGGCGTCGGCCGTGCGACGACCGAAACAGTGGTGATCTGCTCTCTGTCGATTCTGATCGCGAACTTCTTCCTCACGATGTTCCTCAACATCCTTTTCCCGGCGGGGCAGCGATGATGGACGCGGATCCCTTGATCTCGGTGCGCGACCTCGTGCAAAAGATAGGGCATCAGGAAATCCTCCGGGGCTTTTCGCTGGATATCTTTCAGGGCGAGACATTGGTGCTGCTCGGAAAAAGCGGCGGGGGCAAGAGCGTCTTTCTCCGACACCTCATCGGCCTGATGAAACCGGTCTCGGGAGAAATTCTCTTTGAAGGAAGGGACATTGGCGGGATGAATGAACGCGAGCTCGTCCCGATCCGCCGCAAGATCGGCATGCTCTTCCAGGACGGCGCGCTTTTTGACTCGATGACTGTTTACGACAATGTCGCATTCCCGCTGCGCGAGCATGGGGAAAAGGATGAAAAGTCCGTGCGCCAGAAGGTGAATGAAGCGCTTGCGCTCGTCAATATGAGCGGTAACGACAAGAAGATGCCGGTGAACCTGAGCGGCGGCATGCGCAAGCGCGTCGCGCTGGCACGCGCCATCATTTCCCCGCCGCAGGTTATTCTCTACGACGAGCCGACCACTGGGCTCGATCCCATCGTGTCCGACAGTATCAATCGCCTCATTCGGAGATTGCAGCAGCAGCTCTCGGTCACATCGATCGTCGTGACCCACGACATGACCACTTGTTACAAGGTTGCCGATCGCGTGGCCTTGCTCAATGAAGGCCGCCGCCATTTCTACGGTACGCTCTATGACTTGCGGGACACTGGCGACGAGATTGTTCGGGATTTTGTGGACGGACGTTCTGAAGATGGCGAGGATTAAGCGTTTATGACGGCGCGGGAACGTTTAACGCAGTTGCGAGTGGGAATCTTTATGGCCATCGGCCTTCTCGCCATTGCGCTGATGGTCGTCTATTTCGGCCGCTTTGGCGAAAGCATCCATGGCTATTACCGAATCCGGGTCGAATATCCAAATGCGAGCGGCATCTATAAGGGAGCCAGCGTCCTTCTTGCCGGCGCAAAAATCGGCTCGGTTGAGAATAACCCTGTGATTTTGCCGGATATGGACGGGGTTTATGTGACTTTGAAAATCTATGAGGAAGTCAAGATTCCTAGCGCTGCGCAGTTCACAATCGGAAGCTCCGGCCTGCTTGGAGACCGTTTCGTACAGATTGTCCTCGGCAAGGACGCAAAGTCATCACCACCGCTCCAGGCGGACGCAGTCGTTAAGGGAAAAGGCGAGGCGGGAATCGGCGACGTGACCGAGCGGGCAGCAGCCCTTTTGTCGGACATCCAGGAAGCAGTGGGCAATATCAACAAGGTTGCTCAGAAGCTGAACACCGACGTCTTTAAGGAAACGACCATCACAAATCTGAACATGACCCTTTCGAACTTGAAGGAAACGAGCTCTTCGTTCGCCGAGGCTTCCAAAAAAATCGATGGCGTTGTGAAGAAGGCCGAGGGAGCGGTCGAGACAGGACAACAGACGTTCGTTTCAGCAAAGAGTGCGGCCGACGAATTGAAAAAGACCATTGTCGACATCCGCTCTGTTGTTCAACAAGCCAAGCAGGGTAGAGGAGTGCTTGGCGCGCTGCTTTCGGATCGCGAAATGGCGGAGAACCTCAAGGCCCTCGTCGCCAATCTCCGGCGCAACGGAATTCTATGGTATAAAGACAGGGCGCAGCCGAAGCCTCCTTCACGGTAATTCTCATGTCCGCACGCGGAGGCAAAGATGCACCTGCGCGGGTAGCCACTTCTTGCTACAAGCCAGTCGCCGATCTCACCCGGGACATGACCTCTTCAGCGACTCGGTTGGCTTTCTCCCGGCCATCTCGCAGCACCATTTCGACGTAGCCGGGATCGGCAAGAATTTCCTGTCGTCGTTCGCGCATGGGTGCGAAATACTCCCACAAGGCAGCGAAGAGCCGCTTCTTAGAGTCGCCGTAGCCGACTCCGCCCGCTCGAAAATCGCTCTCCATCTGCGCGTAGTAGGTGGGATCGGCGACCAGTTTATAGAGCGCGAGGATCGTCGAATTTTCAACCGCCTTGGGAGCTTCAACGGGCGTGGAGTCGGTCTTCAGGCTCATGATTTTTTTTCGCGTTGGGGATTCACCTTCAAAAATTCCGATGGCATTGCCGTAGCTCTTGCTCATCTTTTCCCCGTCGAGGCCTGGCACAACGGCCGCGTCATCGCGAATGCTGGGCTCGGGCAGTTTCAAAGTCGGTCCGTATGTCTCATTGAATTTGATGACGAGATCGCGGGTCACTTCGATGTGTTGCTTCTGGTCTCTGCCCACAGGGACGACATCACTGTCGTAGATCAGGATGTCCGCCGCCATTAGAACCGGATAGGCAAAGAGTCCATGCGAGGGCGCAACGCCGCGGCCAAGCTTGTCCTTGTATGAGTGGCAGCGCTCGAGCAGACCCATCGGTGTTAGCGTGCTCAAGATCCATGCGAGCTCAGTGACAGCCGGGACTTGGGATTGGCGGAAAAAGCACGCCTTGCGCGGATCGAGACCGCACGCAAGGAAATCGATGGCGACGCTGCGGATGTTTTCGCTTAGCTCTCCGGCGTCGCGCACACTAGTCAAAGCGTGGAGATCGGCGATGAAATAGAAGGCCTCGCCGCGGTGTTGCAGCTCGATGGACGGCTTCATCATGCCGAAGTAATTGCCGAGATGCAGAGTACCCGAAGGCTGAATACCGGAGAGGATGCGCATGGAGAATTAAAAATGAGCTGGTGAATTGGAATCACCGGTCAGCCGGTTTTTGCGATAATATCGCAGATCGCATCAATACGAATAGTCTTCCGGCAGTCGAAAGGCGTTTTCGATGTGGCGAATAACGGCTGGGCCGGACATCACAACTTCCACCACGTCGAAGCGGAAAACAATGTCGGGCATGTCGAGCATCCTAAGCCAGGTCATCGCTCCCCGCAGGATAAGGCGCCGCTTCTTTCGGTCCACCGCATCGAGCGGACGGCCGAAGTCTTCGGATGATCGCGTCTTGACCTCGACGAAAACGAGCTCGTTGTGGCGCTTGTCACGGCAGACGATGTCAACTTCGCCTCCGTGCGGCGGGCGGAAGTTGCGGTACAAGATCTTGTGGCCATTGTCTCGCAGGTATTTGGTCGCCAGTTTCTCTCCGGCATGCCCCAGCGCAAGATGGGAAGGTTTCGGTTGCGGGAACAGAGCGGCTCGAACTCGTTCCACGAGACGCAACACTTCGGTTCTCACCAGCGCCTTTCAACGAGGACTTCGCTTTGCGGCTGCATTCAGCGGGATTTCTGTTGTGCCAGGGCTTCGATCAAGATGCGCCGGCCTCGAAATGTCACCAGTGCTGTCACCGGCAGGCACATTCCTGCCCTGGGAATGCCTGGCTGGTCCTTGATCAAGCCGGCGTTTTTCGGAAAGTATGCGACGTAAGGGATGCCCCAGCCGGGCTGGACACTTCGGTCGTAGAGTCTTTTGATGCGCACTTCCGCAGCCGATACGAGGGAATCCCATTGGCCGGGATCCACAACGTCCTTTCCCGTGCGTGCCACCACGAGTCGTGTCACTCCACCCGCACCACGGATGGC
>JAXIPG010000260.1:0-20133 GCA_045403045.1 Terrimicrobiaceae bacterium | reverse complement strand
GCTCCGTCGATCTCGGATTCCGGTTGGTCGAGCGAGCGAGCACGAAAGCTACTTTGTGAAACAAATCGAAATACTCGCCACAGCGCCGCTGATACCGGGCGTGATGCAAACACTGGACGATACCTATGTGGTTCACCGTCTCTGGGAGGCGCCCGACCGCGCCGCTCTGCTCGCCGAGCACGGCAGCCGCATCCGCGGGATCGCCACCAACGGCTCTGTCGGCGCCGGCGCGGCGGTGCTCGATCAGTTGCCCGCCTTGGAGATTATCAGTTGTTTTGGCGTGGGAGTCGATGCGATCGACCTCGCGAGTGCGGCTCGTCGCGGCATCGCGGTAACCACGACGCCAGGCGTGCTGGTTGAGGACGTGGCCGACCAGGCTCTGGCTCTCTTGCTGGCCGTCTCGCGCAACATCGTCGCCGCCGACCGCCACGTGCGGGAGGGAAAATGGGCGTTCTCCGAGCTTGCGCTCACCCGGCGTGTGAGCGGAAAGAAAGCCGGCATCCTGGGCCTCGGCGACATCGGCAAAGCTCTCGCGTCGCGACTTACTGCGATGCGGGTGTCTATTTCTTATTGCAACCGAAGCGCCGCCGACGTGCCTTACCGCTTCGTTCCCGACCTCGATACTTTGGCGGCGGAATCTGATTTCCTCATCATTACTGCGAGCGGAGGCGCGTCCACCCGCAACGTGGTGAACGCCAGGGTCCTCGATGCGCTAGGCCCTGAAGGCTTCCTCGTGAATGTCGCCCGGGGCTCCATCATCGATGAACCGGCGCTTATTTCGGCTCTGCAAAACCGAAAAATCGCCGGAGCGGGCCTCGATGTTTTTTGGGATGAACCGCATCCTTCGCCGACATTTTGCAGATTGAACAACGTCGTGCTGGCGCCGCACGCCGCCAGCGGCACGGTCGAAACCCGCGCCGCGATGGGCCAATTGGTCATGGACAACCTCGCCGCGCATTTTTCCGGAGAACCCCTTCTCACCCCGTATCTTGATCAACGCTCCCAAACCGCATCCTGAGTAAAACTGACTCTGAGCTGCGAGCACGGCCGGCGCTGCATCCAGCCGCACAGAATCGGACGGCAGCGTAATCATCCTCCCGATCGCCACGAAGGGAAACGAGGGCTTGCCGATGGCTTTCGGCCCGACATCTACGGCAATATTTTCACGAGTGCCCTCGACGGAATCCATGTTTACAGAAAGCATGCAGAGAAGAGGATGACACTTGAAGAGGCACAGTTTTTCGTGAAAGTAGCTCATGATCGCCGTCGCCACCGACATTGTAGAAGAGATCCTTGACTTAAAAGAGAGACGAAACGCCATCATTCTCGCCCACAACTACCAGGTGGGACCTATCCAGGACCTGGCGGACTTCGTCGGGGATTCGCTCGGTCTGAGCTACAAAGCCTCCGAAACGAACGCCGACGTTATCGCCTTTTGCGGCGTGCACTTCATGGGCGAGACGGCAAAGATCATCAACCCGACCAAGAAGGTCGTCATCCCCGACATGGACGCTGGTTGCTCGCTTTCGGATTCCTGCCCGCCGGAAGACCTTGCTGCCTTTCTGGCGGCCCATCCCGAGAAAAACTACTATGTCATCGCGTACATCAATTGCAGTGCCGGGGTGAAGGCGCTGGCGGACGTGATCTGTACAAGCGGCAACGCCGTCAAAATCGTCCAGAGTGCTCCGGAGAACCGTCCCATTCTTTTCGTTCCCGATCAAAATCTCGGCTCCTGGGTGATGGAGAAGACCGGGCGCAAAATGGACCTCTGGCAGGGCAATTGCTACGTCCACGTCGAGTTCACCCGCAACAGCATCGCCTCAATCCGCAAAGAGTATCCCGACGCAAAAGTCGTCGCTCACCCGGAATGCACGTTCGCCGTCCGCATGCTGGCCGACGAAGTCTGCTCGACGGAGAAAATGGTGAGCTACTGCAAGCAAAGTCCGTCCAAGTCATTCATTATCGTCACCGAAAGCGGAATGCTGCACCGGCTAGAGAAAGAAGTGCCCGGAAAGCTGTTCATCCCCGGACCGACCGACCTCTGCGCCTGCAATGATTGCCGGTACATGAAGCTCAACACGCTCGAGAAGCTTCGCGATTGTCTCGATTACCTCGAACCCGAAATCACCATCCCGGAACCTGTTCGCCTGAAAGCCGAGCGTTCGGTCCGTCGGATGCTTGAGTTGAGCCGTTAGCAGCCCGCCGGATTCGGCATCCAAATGGGGGATGTGATGGATATTTCTGGCAAGCGCGGCGCGGCCCCTTCGGCGGGCTGCTGAAGTTCCGCTTCGCGATCGCGCCGCGATTTTTTAACCGCGGACGAAAACGATTAGGCGGATGAAATTCTTATCCGTCAGATCCGTTTAAATCAGCGGTAAAAATTCTTGATCCTGTGTTTCGGAACGGTGAAGAGCGTGTCGGAGAAAAGTTCATCCGCGGTTTCGCGGGAGCGCATTCTGTGTATCTTCGAGTCATGCGCTACCTCGTTAAGGCACGGGTCAAATGTGGAAGAGAGAAGGCTCTCCTGAGGGCCGTCGCGGAGGGATCGCTGGGCCGCGGGTCGATCGCGGGCGGCGAATACCTCTGCGACATGGAACGGGCCCGCCTCCGAGCAGATGGAACCACGGAATGGGTGGAGGTGTGCTACTGCGCGACGCCATTGCAGGAGGAACGCCCTTACTGGGAAGAATTCTTCGAATTGATCCGGGTTCAGGACGCCCATTCGCGCCGTAATTGCCGCCACGAGAACGGCACAGAACCCTGGGCTTGTAGCGATTGCAACTGCACGCAGCGGCTGGAGGAGTGCTTGCAAAAAGCCGGAAAGCCGTTCCATAAAACGCTGGCTGCATCGTAGTAGTGTCTGTTGTCGTTTATATTGCGCTCGCTATTACTTACTATACGTGAAATCCGTTTTGTTACTTGCAGGGACAAAAAAGGGGCTGTTTTTGTTTACCAGCACGAATCGAGCAAACTGGGAATTAAACGGACCGTTTCAGGCTGGACGTCAGATCAACCATGCGATCTACGACTCGCGCGACGGGTTAATTTATGCGACTGCGAATGACGCCTGGTTTGGCTGCGAAGTTGTCCGCTCCCCTGATTTCGGAAAGTCTTGGCAGACTGCAGAGCACAATCCAGCCTTCAGCGAAGAATCCGGCCTCAAGCTCGAGCGCATTTGGCATATTGAGCCAGGAAGACCGAGCGAACCGGGTGTGCTTTATGCTGGTGTCGCACCGGCAGCGCTCTTTCGTAGCGGCGATGGCGGGAAGACTTGGTCCGAGGTTTCGACGTTGACCGCCCATCCCACTCGGTCCAGATGGCACCCGGGCGCGGGCGGACTGTGCCTGCATTCCATCATCCTTGATCCCGAGAATTCTCTGAGGATGTTCGTGGGAATTTCAGCGGTCGGGGTTTTTCGCTCGGACGACGCAGGAAAATCCTGGCAGGCTGCCAACAGGGGAACACGTGCGGAGTTCCAGCCTGAGAAGTATCCGGAATTCGGACAATGCGTCCACAAGCTGCTGCTGGCTGATAGCAGGCGCTCGCTCCTGTTCCAGCAGAACCATTGCGGGGTCTATCGAAGCGACAACGCCGGCGAAAGCTGGATGGAAATCACCTCCGGGCTACCCTCGGACTTTGGCTTCCCACTGGCGATCCATCCGCGTCATCCCGAGACAATCTACGTGGTACCGCTCCAGGGTGCGGAATTTCGTTGTCCGCCCGATGGACAGCTTCGCGTTTTCCGCAGCCGCAACGGCGGCGAATCCTGGCAGGCGCTTACTGACGGTCTCCCGCAGAAAGACGCGTTTGTGGGAATTTACCGCGAAGGGATGGCGACCGACCCTCTGGATCCGGTGGGGATTTACTTCGGCACGAACACCGGAAAGATCTTCGCCTCGAGCGACGAAGGGGACTCTTGGCGAGTCCTCGCCGACAATCTCCCACCAGTCTCCTCGATTGCGACCGCGCTTATCTGAGGAATTGAAGCAAATTTCCGAAAACCGGGATCACCGATTCCGGCTACAACTCAAAGCCGGCATCGGTGATGCCAGTCTCGATTTTTCGAAAACTTGTTTTCGGCCTTTCTTCTAGACTAGCCTCCGCCGAACATCGCTTCGGCGCGTCTCTTCAATTCATCGGGCGCTACGTCCTCCTTGTGAGTGGCAAACATCCATGTGTGCCCGGAAGGATCTTGAAGCTTGCAGCTCCTGTCCCCGTAGAACTGATCCATCACCGGCTGCAGCACTTTAGCGCCGGCGGACACCGCGCGCTCGAAGACTGCATCAACGTCCTCAAAGTAAATCATCACGCTCGTGGCCGAACCGCCAATGGACAAAGGGCTGAGACAGCTCCAGTCAGGGAATTCGTCGGAAAGCATAATTCGGGCGCCGCCGATCTGGATTTCCGCATGTCCGATCTTTTCGTCGGGCATCGGCATTCGCAATAACTCCTTCGCGCCAAAGGCAGTTTTGTAAAACTCGAGGGCATTCGCGGCGTCCTTGCAACACAGGTAGGGCGTTGCCCCTTCGTAACCGTCCGGGATGGGCTTTGCAGGCATCTCGCATATGTCCCACACAATTCCGATCCGTTCGAGGCGAAAGTTTTCTGGGCTGCTTATTGCGTCGCCGACGCCGCATCGACGACAAGAACTAGATTTTCGCGGCACCGAGACCTGAACTCATCTCCCCGGGATCGATCAAGAATCTCAGTATCTTCCGCGGAAGGGTGCATTCGATCATTTCGACCTTCGTGTGAATCACGACAAAACCTGGGCCCTCCACAGAGTCTCCGAGGAAAAAAGCGCGCGATTTGTCGGTAATTTGCTTCCATACCCGCGTCATCGTCTCTGCGTCGCGCAAGAAGATCTCCGCCCTTCCAGTCAGATTCACAACGAAACTCAAGTCATGATTGGAAAACATCCATTGGACGATCGGATGCTCCTGGATTTGCCCGACCTTTCGACTGTTGGCGGCGGTCAAAGTGTACAAGTCGGGAAAGTCATCGAACGACATGGTGGCCATCCAACGAGACTGAGGGAAGCCGCTTTGATCGACCGTGCTCAGAATTCCGGGATTATTGCCTTTCAGCAACTGTTTCGCCATACTGATTACCTGCTCTCGGTCTTTCGCATCAAGAGAGTTTACGTCAGTCTCGGGGAAGGTGTTCATGGCGGAGAAAAGCCTAATCTAAATCAAATTCGGACGGATCTTTTGTCTATCTTACCAGCGCCTTTCTGACAAGCTTCGTCCAATTCCGCTCGCACCTGATGAAATGACTACCGGGCGATGCAAAATGACTTTCCGGCGGCGTTTCCCGCCCAACCCGGTGGAGGAGAGCGAGCCCGCCATCGGTCGGTGAGAATTCCCCATCATATCGGGAATCAATGCAAATCAAGTCCTAGTGGAGACTGGTCGCCGACCCCACGAACCCCGCCACACCCCAGAAAGAAAATCCAACCACGGCGACAATCACCGCGCCCATCCGATAGCGCTCCAGGGTTAACCATCTAAGGAAGGCTGTGGCTTTCCACTTGTACACTACGACGAGAAAGAAAAAGTTCGCCACGGTAAGAAACAACGTAAATCCCACCAGATAGTCAGAAAAAACCAGACGCTGGAGGCGGGGCGCGAGAGTGGCATAGGCCACGAGGTAGGTAATGACAGCGAGCAGGCAGCTCGCGCTTAGCTCGGTCTGAGTTTTGAGCGCTTCGCGATCGTCCGCGGAAACGTTCGCCCGAGGATTAGCCGCACCGGCAGCGAACTCTTCGGACCCGCCGCCGAATCGAATGAAGAGGATAGCGTTGGATGCGATGACCAGAAGGGCCAGCGGAATAACGATAAGCAGCATTGCATCGGAGAGATTCCGGCGCACATCGATGGTAACGAGGATCGTATCGTAGCCGGATTGCTGCTCCAATGCGGCTTCGGTCGGCAAGCGCGTCGGGTTCGTATCGCGGCTGTTGAGAGCGATGTAACTATCGAGCACCTTCCAGCCATCCACCTTCGGCCATTCCTCGAGTTTCAATTCCTCCTCCGACCAAGCGCGGGTGAGGCGCATCTGGTGATCTGGCAGAGGGGCCTGGAGTTCGATGGTCAGCCGATGGTGATCGAACGGGTAATAGCGAGGATTCAGCCCGAGATTGAACGTGCCCGAGACATGGAACGTGCGATCGCGCACGGTCTTGGTGGTTTGGGCCGCGATGAGGCGTTGTCCGTACGCGCCGAGTTCAGGATCGACGAGGGTGTTGGGTTCGAAATCCAGCGGGCGAAGATTGGGCCGGACCTCTTTCTCAGAGCCGGCGGTCCGTTCCGCCGGTTCCTTTGCGGTGGGTTCGAATCGATTGGCGCGAGGGGTGCGCTCGCGGTAATCGAAGTCGGCCCGCATGGTGCTGGTCGCCACATTGAGATTGCGAACCTGAATGTTGCGAACGGTGACGAAGGAAGCGGGGATAGCCTCGATCGAGGTGGAATCGCCGTAAGGGTAAGCGAGCTGATAGTCGAAGGCCGATAGGGCCCGGTTCTCAAAAACCTCAAAGTTATTTTGGCCGAGCAGTTCGCCATCATTTGAGAAACGGTACAAACCGAGCGTCCCACGAAGCGACCCGCCGCGGAAGCGCTGCCAGGAATAGGCAAGCTGGGTTTGAAAGCGTGAGGACGGCTCAAAACTCATCCAATCCCTGCTAGCGAGCGCGGCGGCGCACAAGTCCATGGCGACGATGCAGCGGCGCACGAAGAAGACGGCATCTTTGCGCCGGAATTCCGCAGGGAACCGGTGCTCCAGCTCACGGTGCTGAAGAAAAAGTTCCCGGTTAATGTTTTGCGGAGAGACGCTCAGCAGTACAAAGCGGTTGCCATTCGTGGAGCTGCCGAAAGCGAACCCGGGCGCCCGGCTGATCGAGGATTGATATGCAATGATGGTGAGGTTCGTGAAGGTATCGTCGAGCCACGGCACAAGCTGGCCGCCCCATCCATCGTGCGCATTGAGCACGAGCAGCTTTGGCCTGCCGGGCATATTGTTCCATCCGCCCTTGAGAAAACTGGTGATGATGTCTGCCCGAGCCCGCGCCAGTTCCAGGCGATTGTTAGCCCTGTCTCCCCGCAGCGAGATCGTGGAGTATCCTTCCGGGAAATGTCTTTCTAAAACGCGATGGAACTCGCTGGTGAGGTCGTATTCGTTCTCGGTAACAAAGACGAAATCGCTCTTCTGAATCGTTCCCGATGGGGCGAGCAGCGTAGGCAAAACCGCCGCGATTTCTTCCGGGACCTGGTCTGAACTTCCCACAAAGAAGCGTGGACCGCCAAAGCCCCTCTCGTTGGGACGCATGCCAGGCTTTTCGTCCGGGTGAATCCGAAAATTGTGGTCTGCGTTGAGGAAGACGATCGGCGCGGGAAATTCGCGTAGCTCCGTGCGGATCGGCAGGAGATCCCGGCCCCAGGCGTTATCGAAGACGCCGGCCAGGTTAGGCAGTTTGGCGAGGGCTTCGTAGCGGGCAGCGAGGTAAGCTTTCCATTTTTCCGGTTGTTGTTCAGGCGTCAGGCTCCTGTCGAGGTTGCTTTCGATCCGCGGTATATCGCGCTCCAGCAACCGGAGGCGAAAGCGGAGGTCCTTGCGGTTATACTGTCTAACGAGCTCGCTTAGAGTAAGCCGGTGCAGCGCTTCGAAGAGTTCGGTGCGGGGCTGGCGCTCAGGATCGGCTCCGGGTGCGTTCCGCTCGAGAAGAGCAATGACGAGTTCCGGCCGGCGATCGGCGAGAAACTGTGTGCCGCCGAATACGAATACCGCCGAAGCGGCAAAAAGAATAACTCGGCGCAACCGCCTCGGCGCGGCGCCCGGGGTTTGCAAATCATGCTCCCAGCCCCAGATTGCCAACGCCGCCGTTGCAGCTGCAGCTAGGAAAAGGCCTCCAGCAAGAATCCACCACGATCCGGTTTGCACTTATTCTTCTCGATACGGCTGGAGCTTGTCCCAAAGCTCGTCGTAGAGCCGCTCGGCTTGTGGAGGGAGCGGCCGGAGCACTTGTCCCTTCTCCAGCCAGGTGGCGGCAAGGAATTCCGACGCAGGGGAGGTGAGCTTTCCCTTAACCAGCTCGTAGGCCTTTTCATTCGGGGCGCGATAAAGGCTCCATTCCATGTTTCGAGCGCACACTTCCGGTGCGCACAAATAGTTGATAAATTGATGGGCAAGATCGACGTGACGACTAGTGCTGACGATCGCAAGGCAATCGCACGTGACGATAAATCCCTCCGCGGGCAACGCGAAGCGCACCTGCGGCGCCAGCGGCAGGACATCCCCGAGCCAGGCGTGACCGAGGACTTTTCGACCCGCGAGCAGGTAATATTGATAAGACTTTCCGTTGATGCGCAGTCCGGCAGCAAACCAGCGCTGCAAGGTCTCCTCGGCTCTCCGAAGCCGTTCGGGATCCAACGCATTCACATCCTCTGACCCTGATGCCAGCAGCGCGACGCCGATCGCCTCACGCTTGTCATTGAGCAGCGTGGCGAAGCTGGCAGCTTTTTTACCACTGCCGTTCATTAGGGGAGCTTCGAGAATACTCCAACTAATTGTCGCCGGCTCAGTGGAATCTACCCGGGTTCCTACATTGCGTTGAAGATCCTTGGGCCGATAAGCGAGTCCAGTCGGCGCCACAAAGTATGGGACCGCGACGCTCGCATATTTATCCAGACCGAATGACTTGATGAATTTCTCGTCGATGTGCCTTCGGTTCTCCAGTTTCCGGTCATTCAACCGCATGAGAAATCCCTCGTCTCGAAGCGTCTGAATCTCGTAGCTGCTCGGAACGATCACATCCGCCGCAAAACGGCCTTCACGCAGCATCGCCTTGAGCTCTTCGTTGTCCGAGTAGGTTTCCAAACGCACGGTGCAACCGGTCAGTTTTTGAAACTCGGCGACCAAGGCCGGGTTGATGTAATCCGACCAGATAAGAACCGTCAGCACCGCGTCCTGCTTCTCGCATGCCCAGAATCCGGCGGCGACAGCGAGGGCAATTATCGCCCGAAGAAACGCGCCGGGAAAAGGGTGACGGGCCAATCGTGGGCGACTGCGTTTTCCTCCGCTAGCCATAGTCAGAAATTCATTGTCAGCTCCGGGCGCAGGCGTTCCCATTCGGCGAGGGTTGTTTTGCGATCAGCGAGATAGGTCGTGTGGAGATATAGCCGCAGGAAATTCTCCGACACCGCGCGAGCTCCAGCCCTGCACAAGCGCGCATAAGCCGGATTCGGAAGTGCGTTGTTGTCGATCACCTTCTTGCCTGCGCGCGCGGCAGCCGGGGCGACAAGAACGTAGGCCACGAAGGGTGCGGCATCCCATTTCGCCCAGCGCACACAGGGCACGGGCCGCAAATCATAACCGAATTCACGTTCACGAAGCGCAGCGAGATCGCTGGCCTTTACGGCGAACAGACGGCCGTTAAGCGCGTACGAAGCAGATCGCGTGTAATCCACATTTAAGGCGGCACGCTCACGCCGGTTGCCAACCTTCCCGTAGGACTTCAAACGTGCCTGGGGAATCACGTAATTGAAAACGCGCCGCGCGCCGAGAGCGAGCACCGGCGGATTGTCTGGGATCGGAGTGACCTTGATGGTGCGTGCCGCCGAATCGCGGTTCAGGAGACTTCCGTAACCAACGAGCAGGAGCGTATGACCCGGGTTTTTGGCCACCGTCTCTTCCAACTCTGGCCATGGGTATATGAAGCTCTTTGCATCGAGACAGCCGAGCTCTGCTTGCAGCCGCTCAAAGGTTTCGGCGGGCACACCGCAGCGCTGAAGCAGCTTTTTGGTAGCCGCGATCTCCGCGCTCGATCTCGCCGGCGTGTCGGACCCGGCTGCATCGCCTGTCGCCAAGCGCAGCACAAGAACATATACGAAAGCACGAAAGAAGTCGGCGACGATCACAATCTCAATAAATCACAGCACCGTTACTTTTGAAAAGATTGACGGTAGCAGTTTGCGGCTCTTTGTTACACGGTCCAATGAATCCCATCTCCGAAATTGACGACGAGGGCGAAAGCCCTGAAGTCAGACTCTAGAGCAAATGCAGCTTGATCTCGACTTTCACCAGAAGCCCGTGCCGTCCGAGCCGAAGGTTCACTCGGTCACGGAGTTGACGAGGCGCATTCGTGAACTGATCGAACGCGGGGTCGGCGAGGTGTGGGTCGAGGGAGAGATTTCAAATCACCGCCGGCAGGCCTCGGGGCATCA
The DNA here is from genome assembly GCA_045403045.1 of Terrimicrobiaceae bacterium. Lineage (GTDB taxonomy): Bacteria > Verrucomicrobiota > Verrucomicrobiia > Chthoniobacterales > Terrimicrobiaceae > DASTFP01. Next base: position 9,916 of record JAXIPG010000260.1, on the reverse strand, counting down.
TTACTTTACCCTGAAGGATGATTTCAGCCAGCTTCCCTGTGTACTTTTCAGCGGCGCCGCGGCGGCTTTGCACGGATTGAAGCTCGCGGACGGCCAGCACGTGCAAGCCTTTGGAATATTGTCCGTTTACGAACCGCGCGGACAATATCAGATGATTGTGCGCCTGATCCAAGGCCGTGGACAGGGCACGCTGCAGGCAAAGTTCGAAGCCCTGAAGCAGAAGCTGGCGGCCGAGGGACTCTTTGATTCCAGACGAAAGCGTCCTTTGCCGCGCTTCCCGAGGCGCGTTGGCCTGGTCACTTCGCCGACCGGCGCAGCCATCCGCGACTTTCTCAAGGTGCTGCACCGCCGCCACCCTGGCATCGAGGTGCTCATTTATCCCGTACGCGTTCAGGGCCGGGGAGCGAGTACGGAGATTGCGCAGGCTATCCGCGATTTTGGCGAGTCTTACAAGATAGGTCTCCCAGATGTGGACGTAATTGTCATCACGCGCGGTGGAGGAAGCATCGAAGACCTCTGGGAGTTCAACGAGGAAATCGTGGCGCGCGCCATCGCCGCTTCGCCGATCCCGGTTTTGAGCGCCATTGGACACGAGATCGATTTCACTATCGCGGATTTCGTCGCGGACCTGCGAGCGCCCACTCCAAGCGCTGCGGCGGAGATTCTCGCCGCCGACAGGACGGAAGTAGTTGCCCGGCTAAAGCAGAATGTATTGCGGCTCACCCAGGCTTGTGCCAACAGGCTGGAATTGTTGGCGGCCCGGCTGGGCACAAGCCGGCAATCCGCCCTTTTCCGGGACCCTGCGCGCAGGGTCCTGGAGCTCCTGCAAACGCTAGACCGGCGGACGGACGCCCTGGGACAAAACGCAAGACTGCGCCTTGAGCGCGAAGGGAGCCTGTTGGACCGGCTTGCGAGCCGTCTGCTCGGGCAATTTCCCGGCAGGGCAATTGGGGAAAGCCAGCTGCGTTGTCAAATGCTCACTCAACAGATCACGGATTTCGTGACGAGGGAATTGACGGCGCAGCGGGCCCGTTTAGAACGCGCAGCTGGGGTTCTTCATGCACTCAATCCTCAGGCGACCCTCACGCGCGGATATACCATCACCATGGACGCCAAAGGCCATCCGCTGACTTCAGTAACGGGAGTCGAACCTGGAATGCTGCTTAGAACGCGTTTTCAGGACGGTGAGGCGCAATCGATCGCCGCGAAACGTTGACGCCCATGTATTGAAGCGGTTAAGAAAGATGCCCGCGTGAGAAAGACCTTTCCCGAACTTGAAGCAATTTACCGCCGTCCCCTTTTCGATCTGCTTCAGGAAAGCCGTCGCATCCACGCCGCGCATTGGCCGGAAAACGAAATTCAGCTTTGTACGCTTTTGAGCGTGAAGACTGGAGGATGCAGCGAGGATTGCGCCTATTGCGCTCAAAGCTCGCGCTACAACACGGGCCTCGCGCGCGAGAAGTTGATGAGCGCCGAGGAAGTGCTTCCCTACGCGGAGAGGGCAAAAGAGAACGGATCAACCCGCTTTTGCATGGGTGCTGCCTGGAAAGGAGTGCGTGACGGGGATCGGAAATTCGACCAAATGCTCGAAACTGTCCGAGCCGTGAGCAAGCTCGGGATGGAAGTCTGCGTGACCCTTGGGCAACTCAGCGACACCGAAGCGCGCAAGTTAAAGGAGGCTGGCGTCACCGCCTATAACCATAATATCGATACCTCGCCTGCGCATTACCCGAAAATCGTTAGCACCCATACTTTCGAAGATCGCTTGAATACCATTGGCGCCGTGCAGCGCGCAGGAATGAGCGTCTGTTGCGGTGGAATCATCGGGATGGGCGAGACGGAGGAAGACCGATTGCGCATGCTGGAAGTGCTCTGTTCCTTCGATCCGCCGCCGGAGAGTGTTCCGATCAACTGCCTCGTCCCCATGCCTGGCACTCCTCTTGAGCACTGCGATCCCGTTGACACATTCGAGCTTGTGCGGCTCATAGCCACGACACGTATTGCATTGCCCGATGCCAAGGTGCGTCTCTCGGCGGGCCGCAACCGGCTTTCACGCGAAGCGCAGGCGCTTTGCTACTTCGCCGGCGCAAACTCCATCTTCTACGGCGACAAACTTCTCACCGCGTCCAATCCCTCCTCGAACGCGGACAAAGATCTCCTTCGCGTTCTCGACCTTCAGCCTCAGGCGCCCTTCTCCAAACTTCCTGAACCCGTATGAAAATCGCCATTGGCTCCGACCACGCCGGCTACAGCTACAAGCAACAAATCATCGCTCGCCTTAAGGAAAAGGGACACGAAGTGGTCGATTTCGGCACGCATAGTCCCGAATCAACCGACTATCCATTGTGGATCATTCCTACAGCCGAGGCGGTCGTTAAGGGCGAGGCGGAGCTGGGTATCGTACTGGGCGGATCCGGCAACGGTGAAGCAATCGCCGCCAACAAGGTCAAGGGCGCACGGTGCGCTCTTTGTTGGAATGACGAAACGGCTGAACTCTCCCGGCAACATAATAACGCGAACGTCCTATCCATAGGGCAGCGCATGATTTCCATCGAGATCGCCCTGCGTATCGTCGATATCTGGCTCAAGTTCACCTTCGAAGGAGGCCGCCATGCGGGCAGAATCGAACAACTCGCCCGCTACGAAGCCGGGCAACCGATGCAGTAGGCTCACGCAGTGCCCGCCCCAGCCTGGCTTGTTGCAACACCGATCGCTCACCGCGGCCTCCATGACGAAACGCGCCCGGAAAATTCGCTCATTGCAATAGAAGCCGCCATTCAGCGCGGCTTTCCCGTCGAGATCGACGTGCAGGTGAGCGCAGACGGACGTGCCGTGGTTTTCCATGACTGGAATCTGCTTCGCCTGACAGGCTTCGATGCCCGCGTGAAGATGATAAGTTCCGCGGAAATCGCGAAACTGCGGCTCGCGGGCGGCAGCGAACGAATTCCCTTACTTGAAGACGTTCTGGATCTCGTCAGAGGACGACAGGCCGTTATCATTGAGATCAAAAACCGCAAACGCCCGTGCGCTCTTGAGCCGGCCGTGTCGAGGATCTTGCGCAACTACCAGGGGGATGTCGCTATCCACTCATTCAATCCGTTTTCGTTGGGCTGGTTTCGTCGGAACCATCCGGGCCTCTGTCGCGGTCAGATTTCCTGCTCTTTCGACACGGACGACATGGCTGGCTGGAAAAAGACTATCCTGGCACGCTATGGAATGAACTGGATGAGCCACCCGCACTTCATATCACACCACTGGAAACAGTTGCCGGCAATCGTACCCGCCTTGCTCCGCCGGCTTATTCGAATGCCGCTGCTTACTTGGACAGTGCGAAGCGCCAAAGAACAGGCTGCCGCGCTGCGCTATGCAGACAATGTTTTCTTCGAGACATACATTCCTTCCTGACAGCATGTTCCCCGATTTACTTCAGACCTTTGAATGCTTCTCATCAAGCAGAGCAAGGAACTGCTCTTCTGAGAGCACGCTCACTCCATGTTCACTTGCATCGGCGAGTTTGGAGCCTGCTCCAGGTCCGGCGATGACATAGTCGGTTTTGCGACTCACGCTTCCGCTGACATTGCCGCCGCGAGATCGAATCAGCTCCTGTGCCTCGAAGCGCGTCATCTTCTCGAGAGAGCCGGTAAGGACGAACGTCTTGCCGGCGAAAGCATCTTCGGTACCCGAAGGCGCGCCGCCCTGCGGGCGAATGCCAAGCACTCTAAGCCTTCGCAAGACTTCCTTCCCGCGCTCGCTTGAAAACCAGTTGAGCACAGCCCGGGCAGCAACTGGTCCGACCTTCACGACAGCATCCGGATTGCTGGACTCTTTCCTCTTGGCCTTCTCGGCAAAGCCTTTCGAGATAAGCCGGCCGCCAATCTCTTCCGCCTCCTCGATAAGCTTCTGATGATTTTCAGCGAGTCTCTGGCGTTCGAGCTCGCCCTTATCGCGATTCTTTCTGGCTCGCGGATTGGTTTCCGCTATCTCACCGCGCAACCGATCGAGGGTGACAACATCTTGAAGGAGCTCCGAGCCGGCTACGTCGTCCAAGGATTTGTGGAACCTTGCGAGATCATGCGCAGTCTCCTCGCCAATCTCGGGGATCGCGAGCGCATGCAGCCAGCGTGCAAGTGGTAATCGGCGGGCGCGTCCGATCGCTTCCAACAGTTTCCGCGCGTTCTTTTCGCCGAATACGCGCGGTTCCGAGTCGGTGCCGAGATTGAGCGTGGAAAGCTGGTCCAGCGTGAGGTCGAAGACGTCCAGAGGCTCCTCCACAAGACCGCGCTCCACAAGTTTGTCGGCAACGATTCCGCCGAGTGCGTCGAGGTCGAGTGCGCCGCGTTTACCGAAATACTCGAGGCGGCGGGTCTTTTGAGCGGGGCACTGCGGATTTTCGCAAACCCAAACGGCGAATTGCGGATCTCTCTTTATGGGGCCGCCGCACGCCGGGCAACGTCCGTCAATATGGGCGAAGAAATCGAACGGCTTCGTGTCGGGAGGGCGCTTGTCCAGAACGACACCCACAACCGCAGGAATCACTTCACCTGCTTTTTCGATGATCACCGTATCTCCAATGCGAATATCCTTACGGCGAATTTCATCCTCGTTGTGTAGCGTGGCGCGGGCGATGGTGCTTCCGCGAAGAAAAACGGGCTCGAGCTCCGCAACGGGAGTGAGCACGCCGGTACGGCCAACTTGAACCGTGATATCACGCAGGCGTGTTGCCGCCTGCTCCGCCGCGTATTTCCAGGCGCGCGCCCACTTGGGCGCACGCGCGTTATCCCCGACACGCTCCCGCAAAGCAACATCATTGAGCTTGATCACGGCGCCGTCGGTTTCGAATCCGAATCCGTCGCGAATGGCGTCGAGTTCATTGATCGCCGCAAGGATTTCGTCTGCCGAACGGCATATTTTCGTCCATTGATGCGTTCGCTGGCCCAGCGATTTCAGCCAATCCAGAATGCCTTTTTGGGTGGAGGGAAGATTCTCCTCTTCGCTGACCTCACCGAGACCAAATGCGATAAACTCAAGCGGGCGCCGCGCGACGAGGCGAGAGTCCAGAAGTTTAAGCGAACCTGCAGCGGCGTTCCGCGGATTGGCGAATGGTTCCTGACCGGCGGAGCGCAGCTCATCACGCAGCCGCGCAAAGCCTGAAGAGGTCATATAAACCTCTCCACGCACTCCCAAAACGGACGGAATGGCCGCGCCCCGCAAGCGCAGCGGAATAGCGCGCACCGTCTTCAGGTTTTGGGTGATGTCATCACCTGTTTCGCCGTCCCCGCGTGTCGCTCCGCTGACGAGCACGCCATGTTCGTAACGCAGACTGATCGCGACTCCATCGACCTTCGGCTCGACCAGCCACTCCAACGGCTCGCCTGGCACGGCTCGAGCAACGCTGGCGACGAACTTCCGCAATCCGTCAAGACCCTCCTTCGCAAAGAGGTTATCGAGCGACAGCATCGGCAGCGCATGCCGCACCTGCGAAAATCCCTGGCTTGGCCTCCCCCCGACGCGCTGCGTCGGGGAATCCGGAGTCGCGAGCTCAGGATACTTTTCCTCGAGAGCTCGTAGGTCGCGAAAAAGAACGTCGAATTCCTGGTCGGGAATCTCCGGCGCCGCTTCGTCGTAATAGAGTCGGTTGTGCCGCTCAATCTCCTTGCGCAACCGCTCCGCTCGGCGCTTGGGGTCCTCGATCTCTTCCTCGGGCATAGATCCATCCAATCACAAGTGCGCCAAAAGCGCCACCGGCGCAGTCTACCATCCAGTCGGCAGGGTCGCCGCCGGAGCGATCGCGGGTATGGAGCTGATGAAGCTCATCCAGCGCTCCAATCAAGGCGATCGCACACAGCGCGCCACATATCAGTTTGCATCCCCGCCAGCCCAGTGTCCTCCTCAACACCCCTGCGAGGAGAAATCCTCCAATGAAGAAGTAGCCAAAATGGGCCACTTTGTCAGCCTCTGGGAACGGTGGAAGATCAATGTCCTCGCCAGGGAGCGATGAGAGGATCCACAACGTCACCACCCATACCCCGAACAAGAAACCAAGGAAAACCGAGAAAAAAGAAGTGCCCTTCACCATTTGCGATACAATGTAGTCGTGGGCGGGGTGTCGAAGCAACTTATCTTGGGAATCGACGGCGGAGCGACAAAAACGGACTGGGCGCTCTGCGAAATGACATCTCACGCCTTGCGTCCTGTCCAAGAAGGCCGACTCGGTCCCGGGAGCATGAAGCTTCTCGACCCCGAAGCCTTGCAGCGGCTCCTTGCCGTTCTACCGCGCCAGGTTTCCCAGGTTGGCGTTTTCCTGGCCGGTTGCGCTACTGAACAGGATCACCGTCGCCTAGAGCACATCGCCTCGTCGACTTGGCCGGATGCGGCCATCCGGGTCGGAAGCGATCGCGAGTCGGGCTTCGCCGCCGCCTTTGGAAACGGCGATGGAATCGCTGTTATCGCTGGAACGGGTTCCGCGGTCACAGGCCGAAAGGCAGGGGGCGAAGACCGCGCCGGCGGGTGGGGCCATCTTCTTGGCGATAGCGGAGGCGGATACGACCTTGCCATTCGCGCTTTGCGGCGGGTGTTATTCGATTTTGATACTGGCCGCTGCATCACGGCCTTGGCGCGCGATATTCTTCGCACGCTCGGTCTCAATACGCTGCGCGAGCTCACCGCCTGGGCGCAAACTGCGCAAAAGAACGATCTCGCGCGTCTCACGCCGTTGCTCTTCGATCACGACTCGGAGGTGAGTGAAATCCTTCAAGAGGGGGCGGAGGCCCTGGCACTGCTTGCCGCGGCCGTATGCCGCAGGCTTGCGTTCGATCGCCCAACCGTCCAACTCATGGGCGGAGTTTTCCTCAACCAGCCCCTCTACGTTCGCTTATTCACTGAAGCCTTGGAGCGGGAGTGGCCCGGCTCCGAAGTTGCCGTGTGCAGGATCCCGGCCAGCCTTGGAGCGGCTGTTCTCGCTGCGGACGCCTTGAAAATCTTGCCTCACGAGGACGAACCATCCGACGAAGTCGCATTGCACCGGGCTGTCACGGAACAGCGCAATCCCCGATCTCGCCATCTTGACCGCATGTCCGTACGCGACCTCGTCTCGCTCTTCGTTCGCGAGGAACGCCGGGTGCAAGAAGCTCTCGTAGAGAATGTCGACGCTCTTGCCCGCGCAGTTGAGCTTGCCACAAGATCACTCGAAAACGGTGGCAGACTGTTCTACGCAGGGGCGGGAACCAGCGGACGTCTTGGCGTGCTCGATGCGAGCGAGATGCCTCCAACCTTTGGCGTGCCTCCCGACCGGGTGCAGGCAATCATCGCGGGAGGGGCCCCGGCAATTCAAGCGAGCGTCGAAGGCGCCGAAGATGACGACATGGCGGGAGTGCTAGCCATTCAAGAACGCGGCGTGACCAAAGGCGATGCGGTTTGCGGAATCACCTCTAGCGGTCGCACGCCCTTCGTACGCGGAGCACTGCAAGCCGCGAAAACCGTCGGTGCCGCAACAATCCTTCTGACATGCAATCCCAATCGAGAAAAGGGTTACATTCAAGCCGACGTGGAGTTGGATATACCCACAGGTCCGGAACTCATCACCGGATCGACCCGCCTGAAAGCCGGCACCGCGACCAAAGTCGCCCTCAACATCCTTTCTTCCTGCACAATGATCCGGCTGGGTCGCGTGGACGGTAACTTGATGGCCTGTCTCCAGCCGACAAACAAGAAGCTGCGCGATCGCGCCACACGTATCGTCGCGGCGCGCCTTGCACTCAGTGAGTCCGAGGCGAGAAGTCGCCTTCAATGCGCAAATTGGGACATCCGGAGCGCGCTTATAGTTCGTTGAGAGAACGACCAAAAATCGTGGATTCGATAACACCCTGATTTTCAGCTACGAAAGAATTGCCGTTTTTTCGGCGCAACAGGTTGGCACGCGTTGTGCTTTCTAGTTTCCAAGTGAACAGCCCGGTCAAGGGATTCAATTGGAGGTACGGGGGATGCCTCCGACAAGGGCACAATGACCGGGCTGTTTGTTCTTTAAAATGGTAGCGGGCCGGGCGGTCCGGGATGCCGCCCCTACCATCAGAAAATCCCGGTCGCGGAGTCAGGAATCCTTGGCAGATTGAATGAGTTCGACTTCATAGCCCTCGGGAGCATCAATGAAAGCAATAACCCCGCTGGAACTCTTGTGCGGTCCGTCGCTTAGCGGATAGCCCAGAGAGGCCGAATGACGGGCAAACGCCTCCATGTCATCCACCTCAAAAGCCAAATGCGTCAAGTCCGGGCCCACCTGCACCGGACCGCTGGCATCATATTTGCAGATCTCGATGAGTTCCTCGCTTCCGGGCGCTTTGAAGAAAACGAGTTGGGAGCCGCGTCCGCTGGTCATGCGTCTCACCTCTTCGAGACCGAGCACGTCCTTATAAAAGTGAACCGTCTTGTCCAAGTCAGTCACGCGGTAACGTGTGTGAAGCAGTTTCTTTACCATAGAACTTGAGTATAATTGCGAAATCTGGCCGTGTCTAAACCACAATACGGTCCACGGGGATTCTGGGCGGCGCGACGAATGCCTGAGCTGTGGCGGCCGTGTCCTCACGGTGGGCGATAAGGACATCGCCGCAATTCTGAAAGAATCGCTTGGGAGGCGGCCCGGGCGCAATGGCCATTTGGAAATTTCTTTCGGCATTTGCTCTAAGCCGGAGTTGCGGCGCCAGCGGGCCGCAATTAATGAACGGCAGAATGAGCCCTGATCGGCCAGGCCTGCACTTCGAGGTCCTCCGCGACCATCGCGTGGTCGGCAGGCCGGGCGGGACTTCTGAATCCGTCGGCCATTGCAGGAATAAAACTCCATTTCTCTACTGCGGCAGGCCCGATCCGGTAAGGAACATGGTGAACCCGCCCTGCGTACAGCTGCCGCTTGCGTCCGGCGGAGAAGAGCACATAACGTTCGACAAGAAAGAACTCGAGCGAACCGGGCTCGGCAGCCGCCTTGGCTCCGGACGGGCCGTAGCGAAAAGACGCCTCATCAAAGCCGTGGCGCCGTGCTTTGTAGGAACATGTTTCGGTTCGATCGATTTGGGCCTCCACGCGCGCGTGGACGTAGTTTAGATGATACCAGCGCCGAGCGAGTTCGACCACAAGCGGCTGATTACAAACCAGAGAATAAAACCAAACACCCGGCACCCCCGCTCCATCATGAACGTAGGTGCGCACGTTCAGCTCGAGAAAATTCGAAAGCCATGGAAGACATGGCAATACCATCGGGTGAACCCTCCTCATGAAAAAAGGGACAATCGCCAGCCACGCCTTTCCATCGAAAGTATCGGCAAACAACCCGGCCGGAAGGGTAGCCTGAATTTCGCGCGCGTCCCATGACCAGTGCAAGAAAAGAAGCTCCTTCCATTGCATCTGAAGGACAGGCTTTGCCTTTGGCCTTCCCCTTACGAGCAGGCGCTCCTCCATTGCCGGTTGACTCGTCGCTTTCAAGACCGCTGAACTAAGCTTCTGACACGTTGCTTGCCGCCGCAAACGCACAGCGGCAATCATTCCCGTTTGCCTAACGACGCGGCAAACGCTTTTATCCATCCAATGACGTCACACGACCTCTTCCAGAACGCAAGACGCGTTATTCCCGGCGGCGTGAACTCTCCGGTTCGTGCTTTTCGCAATGTCGGCGGCGAGCCGTTCTTCGTCGCAAGAGCCGAGGGGTCCCGCATCTTCACCGTCGAAGGCCGGGAACTCATTGACTACGTGGGAACATGGGGGCCCGCCATCCTCGGCCACGCGCCGGACACCGTGATTGCCGCCGTCTGTGGCGCTGCTTCCAATGGCCTGAGCTTCGGAATCCCGAATCCATTGGAAGTCGATATGGCGCAAACGATCTGCGATCTGGTTCCCTCGGTGGAAAAAGTGCGCATGGTCAACAGCGGCACCG
>JAXIPG010000309.1:0-34429 GCA_045403045.1 Terrimicrobiaceae bacterium | reverse complement strand
TAGATTTGGGAATAGCGTTTGTGAAGCGTTCGGTATTGGCGCTTGAGTTTGAACAGGAGGGATTGAAGCTCACGGAGCGACCGGCGGTCAACAGACGTGCCAATCTTGGCGACAAGTTGCCTCGCCCTCGATTGGCGATGTCCCAGGAGTCGCGAAACGAACCGGCCGCCGTGCTGCGCTCCAAGTGCTCGCCGTTTCTCGACCAGCGATGCTTCCAAATTGCGAATTGACTGGCAGAGCTGCTGCAGCCGGAACGAGTCAGAATTTTGGGCGCTCCGAAGCGCGTTCATCTGCAGGTGATTCAGCTTCTGCGAAAAGACCAACCGGTCTGCGTCAAGGCGCTTGGAAAGCGTCTCTTCCAATTTCTGTGGAGAGCTGAAAATTTCCTGCCAACGCGAGTTTTCGAGCTCGAACCATGATTTGATGCAGTCCATCTGCTTCTTGTGCTTGGACTGGCTGGATCGCGACGTGCTGCAGCCCACGTAGCTCCCATTTTCGGTGCGCGGGCAAATTGCGAGGTGAACGTGGAGGTTGGCTGTGTCGCGATGAAGGCCGTAGGCGTAGCCGATCGAATCGTTGGGATGAAATCTCTCGTTGAATCTTCGCATGACCTTTTTCATCGTCGAATGAAGGACTTGATCGGGGTTGATTCCTGCATCTGTCAGTGCATCGTGCTGTTCCTTGGACATCGAGAAAACGAGCCGATGAGCGATTACGGGACGTTTCGCAGTCGAAGGAAATTTCGCCAGATGCTTTTGCCAGGTTTCGGTAATGCGCTGTTTGCGCTCGGCGTTGGAAAGCTGAGAGGGCGCAGTGCTGGTGCCGTCTGGATTCATTCGAATGCTGTGATGCAGGAATCCACCGGCGTGGACCTGTCCGAGCGTTTCCTTTGACGCGTAATCGGTGAAGTGCTTGAGGTTTTTGCCGATCTGCTGCTCCATATCGGCTCGCTCGCGAAGCGAGGCTTTCCGGCGGGAAGTTTCGTCAAGATATTCCAAGTCGATGCCGCCTCGGGCGGTAGACTTGTGGGCAAAGATCTGTCCGTTTTTCACGTCAGGGATTCAAGGAGGTGAATGGAGTGATCGATTTTCTTTTCCATGCGCTGGAGCGCAGCAGGATCGATTTTGTCCTTGGTCGAGACGAAGTAGAGAATGGCCTCGAAGGTTTGAGCTTTCGTCCTGAGTCCCATCGACTGGTGAAGTGATTCAAACCGCAACTTGGCATCAGGAGAGATATCGAGGGCGAATTGGGTGGTTCCGGATTTTGATTGATGAGCCATGGTAATTTTCGGAGTGAGAGCGAACGATTGAAGAATTGCGGAAGCGAGAAGTCCGGCAGGTGCGAGGGCCTCCCACAGCGTGCCTGACACGCGGAGGGAAGAGCGGGAAAAGAGCGGGACGCGACCCGCGCGGCACTTCCCTAGGGGAAGTGCTATCATGTCGCTTCTTTGGCCTAGGAAAAGGCGCGCAGAGGCCAGAAATCCTGGTGGGTCGGATGAGCTCAGCGGCAGGTGCCTGGAGACTCGGACCAAGGACTCCAAGGGTTTGCCAACGCCGATTCGGAGAGAGCCTGAAGCATGGAGGAAGATCTCTGAAATTGTGACGATCATATGAGCGATCACAGTTGCCGGGGTGGCCTGGTCCGCGATCATTGCGTCGGAAAGCGATTGCTGGACCGCTCCGTGGTTGACGTCGGGTCTGCCTCTTTCGGCCTGTCCGAAGCGGATGCCGAGAGCAGACTCTCCCGGACCTTGCGGGCGATCTCGGGATCAATCTGGCCGGGCTCGAAGCGTCGTAAGGTCTTTGCGAGCAGCTGGCGGGCGTCGCTCACGGTAGATCCGTTGTCCCATATCGCCTGGCAATCGGTAGCGCGAGCATGGTTGCTGTGCAGAGCGCGGTCGTAGGCAGCGATGATGTCGGCTTCGAGAAAGCCCGCTGTTAGCGCAGCAGCGGCGAAGGAAAACATCACCGCCCCGTCGCACCGAACCTTGCAATTGTCCCAATGAAGACGTGCAAGCCGGCGCTTGACCGCGTGCGCCTTGGCCCGAAGTTTCTTGTTTCCTACAGGCCCATTGTCGCGCGCGCAAGCGCGCGAGAATGTATTTATTCCTTCTTTATATTCTTCTCCCTCCTCCAACAGAGAAGGGCATTTCACTAAAGTGAAATCCGATTTCACTTTAGTGAAATGGGTGAAGCGAGTCTCGCGGAAGAACTCTGGCACGGGAAGAATCCACGAGCCAGAGCCGTAGCTGGCCGCTCCGCAGGATTCCAATTCGGCTCGCCATTTGGTCACTGCCGAATTAGCCCGGCGGAATGTTCGGGCGATCTCCTGCAGCTCCCAGGGAAAAGTAAATGGCCCGGCTTCTCCGCGTTTGACCCGCTCCAGCGTGCGGTTGCTGTTGTGAAGACGAGCCAGGAGGAGCTTAGCGCTCGAGCAAATGGGCAGCGCGGAGATCCAGTCAAAGAGCGGATCGAAGTGATACGGCCAGGCCTCCCGAAAGACGTAAGTCTTCTTCACTTAGCGGAGATCTTTCCTGCGCTCGCCAGGCATGGGAGGCGGCTGGCATTTGCCCTCCAGCAGGTCGGAGTAGAAGATTTCCACGCTCAAGGTATCAATCAGAAGCGTGCAGCCCCGTCCTCCCTGCCGGAGAATCTTTACGAATGGCTGCCCCCTGCGCGTCCAATAGAGAGCACGCTGCCCGATCCGAGGAGAGCGCAAGACTTGGAAAAACTCGGCCTTTGTGATCGCCAGGGGTCTGCACCCATTGATGATTATCGGCGATGGTGGGGGCTGCACGCTCTGCATAAAACCAATAGGAACATAAAAAGAAGGATTATAAACCGTATAAACGCCGTATACTTCTCCATGATCACTTCCGTTCTATTTCGTTCCATCTGAGGAGATGAAAAAAAGATCCAAACTGATGATCTATGTGCGAGCTGAACTCGCTCCCGATGCCATTCGCTGGGCGATTCGCCTCAGCCGAACGACTCCTACCTTCTGCAGCCTATGTGTCGGTTATTCCCTGCAAAACATGGAGCGTGGACTTAATGTATTTCGGGATGTAACGCCCCGCCAATGGGACTTTGTGAACGTTTGGAAATTACGGCAGGGCAAGACATTCAAGACGAGTCTTCCCGGCCCGAGCATTCGACGGGCCCTTGCGTTGCAGCAAGGCCAGTACCGCGAGGCCCAGCCGAAGCTCAAAGAGTTCGAGAAAGCGTTGCAAGCAGGCGAAGCGAATTTGAAGGTTGTCTTTCAGGTTCAAGAGGGGCCGGAGGGAAACGAGAGAGTAGAACGCTGGCCAGAAAAACTGCGGCGCATGGCGAGATATTTTCACATCAAACCCAACGAGCTGGCGAACCGAATGATCGCTGCGGGAATTCTTGCCCTCGAAAGAGAAGACCCCGACTACGAGCCGGAATTCGTCGTCGAATACCGGCAGAAGGTCGTAATCCCCAAGATCGAGCAATACCAGAGCGAGAAGAAACTCGCCGAGGGCTTCAATCCGTATTCGGATGTTCCGAAGGAATTGGAGAGTGATGGCTGGGCCTTCATGGGTCTCATCGAAGTGACCAATCTTCATAACCGGGAGTTGGTCCACGGTCTTCTAGAGGGAAAATCCGTAGAGGAAACGTTCTCCGAAATCTCGCGAGATACGACACTGAGCCATGCCTACCTCGACAAGCTCAAGAGCATCTATACCAGCCCCGCCTATCACGACTCGATCGAAGCTCACCCACTGCGTGAAAAGCAACTCAAGAAAGAGATAATCGACGCTTGGGTCGAAGAGTGGCGAAGAATGAATCTCTTCAAGCCATCGGAGCGCTCCATTATCGCAGACATCACCGCCCTGCTACCAGGGTTGTCGGAGGATGGACTGCGCAGGGTTCAGGCCGAGGTCAACATTGCGCTGTCCGTCCATAATCGTAAATAGAGCGAAGAGTGGTACGCGCCCGCGACCATACTTGTGAAGTTCGATTCGTCGCGATTTCAGCAATTTCTGGTGACTAAATAGTGACTAAATTTTGCTAGGATCCAATGAGAACGATTGAGTTCCAATGAAATCGGATGGGTCAGAGGCTTCAATGTGTAGCATTCTGAATAATAACCACTTCTAGAGTATTGAAGTGGTTGCGGGGGTAGGATTCGAACCTACGACCTTCAGGTTATGAGCCTGACGAGCTACCAGGCTGCTCCACCCCGCGGTAGAGATTTACTCTATACGGGTGCCTCCTTGGCGCAAGCATTATTCGTCAAGTCACCGGATTTCCTCGGATCGTTTGAAGGGCTGAGTTGTGATGAGGACGCGAGCGCCGGTTCCTACCGTGTCGTAGAGGGCGATCACGTCTCCTGAGCGCATACGAATGCATCCATAGCTGGAGGCGACGCCGATATTGCGTTCCTCAGGCGTACCATGGATGTAAATGTAACGGCCAAAGGCGTTCCTGTTTTGCGGCTCAAGACCATCGAGCCACAAGATGCGGCTGACAATGGGATCACGCCCCGGCGCGTCCACGGGCAAGATTTCTCCCGTGAGGCGCCGCGATTTGAAGACCGCGCCAGCCAGGGCATGGGTTCCGATTTTCTTTCGGATTCTCAGGCGTCCGACTGGAGTGGCGTTGCTGTTTGGCGCGTCTCCAACTCCGAACTTGGAAGTTGAGACGGGGTATTCGGCGATCTTGATGTTGTCACGCAGGACGAGCATCTGCTGATCTGCCGTGCTGATGAAAAGAACATGGCGGGTATCTATTGCGCAGCCCGCCAAAACGGCCAGCAGGCCGAACAGGACGATAATCCTATGGAACCTCACGCCGTCGAACGCGACGGATTCAATGCGGCGACCTGTTGAATCCAGAAACTAACGGATTTTGAAGCGACATAAGCAAAGCCTCCAAGGAAAATCATGAGGAATGGCACTGAAAGCCAGTGCCCCATTTTGGCGGCGTTCCACGTGCAGAAGGCGAAATAGAGGGCGAAGATTAACTCGACGAGGGGGAGCCAGGATTTGAGCGGCACGTAACGCACGCGGTGCACGGGCGTGCGATCGGTTTCGATGCCGTATTTTGGAGTGCGGCTGAATTCTGATTGGTGATTGAGAATTGCTTCGATTACGCCGCGAGCGTTGTTGACAGACATGCCAGTGGCCAAAGCAAGGGTGAGGGGAAACATCCAAAGCTCGCGAAGCCAGCCTCGCGGATTGAGGTGCGTCTGCGCCACAATGTAGAAGAGCGCAATGGAAACGGAAGTGGCGAAGAAAATCGGGAGATCGACCAGCCAGGCGTACAACGCGCCGTGGGTACTATGCGACTGCGGAAGAATCAGCACACAAAGCAGGACAAGCAGGAGGTAGCCGAAGTTGGCCGTCAGGTGGGCCGTTGCCTCGAGCTTGATCAGCAACGGGAGGCGCGAGCACCAGATTTCAGGGAGAATTTTTTTGCAGGTCTGGATGGATCCTTTCGTCCAACGATGTTGCTGCGACTTAAAGCCGTTCATATCGACCGGAAGTTCGGCGGGCACGACCACATCGGAGAGGTAAATGAACTGCCAGCCTTTCATCTGTGCACGGTAGCTGAGATCGAGATCCTCGGTGAGCGTGTCATGCTGCCAGCCTCCGGCATCGGAAATGCACGACTTCCGCCAGATGCCTGCGGTTCCATTGAAATTGAAAAACCGCCCGCTGCGGCTGCGGGCGGTCTGTTCGAGGAGAAGATGACCATCCAGGAAGAGGGATTGAACCTTCGTCAGTAGCGAGTAATCCCGGTTCAGGTGACCCCATCTCATTTGCACCATCCCAACCCGGGGATCTGTGAAGTGATCGATGGTGCGTTTCAGCGTGTCGGGCGCAGGGACGAAATCGGCGTCGAGAATGAAAACGAACTCGCCTTTCGCGCTGTCCAAGCCGGCCGCGAGCGCCCCGGCTTTGAAGCCCTCTCGATTGTTTCGATGACGATACTCGATGTCGAAGCCTTTGGCTTTCAAGCGGGCGGTTTCGCTCGCGGCAATCGCGCGGGTTTCATCCGTAGAGTCGTCCAGAATCTGGATTTGAAGCCTGTCTCGCGGGTAGTCGAGGCGACTGACCGCCCTAATGAGCCGGCGAATGACGTAGTACTCATTGAAGACCGGCAGCTGCACGGTGACGAACGGCAGTTCGCGGAAATTCTCCGCTGGCTCAATTCGTTTACGCCGGTTTCTCAGGAAGAGATAAATTATGAAATAGCGATGAATTCCGAAAGCTGAGAGTCCGAGAAGAACACTCAGATAACAAAAGTTCCAAATGACGTGTTGGAAAATCGCCTCCAGCGATTCGCTCATCACAAGTTTTTCCTCCCCGTTGAAATGCGGCGCTATCAACCCACACACGAACGCCCCGTCAAGCGTAAAAAACCGGGGGCCAGGTTCGTCGTTTCTCGCGTTTCCCTGCGGAGGCTGATAAATTCTTGCCATGGCTCAGTCGTTCGCTCTGGATCTTCAGGAGCAAGACCGAAATTTCCAGCTTCATCCCTTTACGAACCACGCCGACTTGCATGCGTCCGGAACGCACATTGTCCTCGAGGGACACGGCTGCCATTTCGTTGATGAGAGCGGCCGCCGGATCCTTGATGGGCTGGCGGGATTGTGGTGCGTAAATCTCGGCTATAGTTCAAAGGCCATTGTGCGAGCGGTGACCCAACAGCTCGAACGGCTGCCATACTATCCCTCATTTTTCAACTCGACGACCGAGCCGCCGATCCGGGTCGCGAAGTTTCTTGCGGAGAAAGCGCCCGCGCGTGTCAACCGCACGATTTTTTCGAACTCCGGCTCGGAGGCCAATGAGACGGCGCTCAAAGTAATTCGCGCTTATTGGAAATTGAAGGGACGCCGGAATAAAAAAAAGATTCTTTCTCGCACATTTTCCTACCACGGCGTGACGCTGGCGACGACGAGCATGACCGGCCTGCCGAATTGCCAGCAGCCGTTTGACCTCCCCCTGGCCGATTTCCTTCATGTGCCGGGACCATATGCCTACGGGGCCAAAACGGAACTGAGCCCGGAGGCCTACGGTGAGTGGTGCATCGAGGAAACCCGCCGGATAATTGTGGAGGAGCGTGCGGAAACGATCTCCGCGCTCTTTGCTGAACCGATCCAGGGAGCGGGCGGGGTAATCATCCCGCCAGCTGGCTACCTTGCCGCTCTGCGACAGCTCTGCCGGGAAAACGAGATCTTGTTTGTGGCCGACGAGGTGATTACCGCCTTCGGACGTGTGGGCAACTGGTTCGCCAGTAACCTTTGGAGCTTGGATCCCGATCTCATCTGCCTCGCAAAGGGATTGACCAGCGGCTATCTGCCTCTCGGTGCGACGATGCTTTGCGACGAAGTCGCCGAGGCCATGCTGAGCGGGGGATATTTTTCTCACGGCTTTACGTACAGCGGTCATCCCGCTTGCGGCGCTGCGGCGCTAGCCAACCTTAATGAGATTGAAACACTCGGCCTCATCTCGCGTGTGAAGAACGACCTGGGACCCTATTTTCAGGTCAAACTTCAAGAAATAGGAAACCATCCCGCGGTGGCGGAGGTGCGCGGCTACGGTCTCATTGCCGCTCTTGAGCTCGTGCCTCGCCAAGGTCGCGATGCTCTAACACCTGCGAGCATGCTCGGTCTCAAGGCTTGGTCGCTGATTCGCGAGGAGGGCGCCATGGTGCGAGGCATCCGGGACCTCATCGCCCTGGCGCCTCCGCTAATCATCTCTCATGCAGAGATCGACGAACTTTTCGATTGCATCCGGCGCGGACTGGACAGACTCTGGGACTGACAGGAGTGTCTAGTATGGCTTCAACTGCTGAAAGCGCGACCGAAGTGGCACCAGAGGTGGAGGCGACCGCGGCGGAAGTTTTGCGGCTTGAGGAGACCAAGGCCTCCCGTCGCAGCTTTTACCGACTTGAGAGCGGTCGTCTGGTTCCTTGCGAGCCCAACGAAGCCCAGATCATCGGCTACATTTCGCCGACCATCGACGACGAGGCCGAGCTGCAGGAGCACTACAACATCGATTACCATACTCTGCAGTCATCGCTCGATCCCGACGAGCTCTCGCGCTTGGAATTAGAGCCAGATCACGCCGCGATCATTTTCAAGCGTCCGAAAAGCTTCTGCGCCGATGACAATTTCCTGATGAAGCTGACCTCGACGGGAATCTTCGTCTACGATAACTATTTGGTCATCGTGATGGCGGACGACTCGCCGATCTTCGAAGGCCGTGTTCCCTTTCCGGTGCAGTCAATTCACGACGTTATCCTGCGCCTGCTCTATCAGGCCACAATGCACTTCGAAGGGCACCTCAAGGCGATCAATATGCTGTCCGACTCCCTTGAGCGCCGAATCAATACGTCTCTGGAGAACAAGTATCTCCTGAACATGTTCGCGCTCGAAAAGAGCCTCGTCTTTATCGTCAACTCGATCACCTCGAATGGCGCGCTTCTGGAAAGAATGAAGACTTTATCCGAGAAGCTCGGTTTCAACAGCGACCAAGTCGGCGTTCTCGAGGATCTCATCATCGAGAATCAGCAGTGTTACCGGCGCGCAGATATCCACACCCAGGTCCTCAGCAACCTCATGGGGACACGGGCTTCCATAGTCAGCCACAATCTGAACCAGCTCATCAAGAAGTTCACCATTTGGACGGTGGCAATCATGCTTGCCAATCTCGTCATAGGACTCTTCTCGATGAACGTCGCCCTACCTATCCCCATGGAAGAGGCTGGCTGGCCGTTCTGGTTCATTAATATCATGGCTCTTATTGCGGGGGGGTTCGTCTTCTTGCTCTGGCGGATGAAAAAGTGGTAGCTGGTCGGTCGTGCTCGGATTCAAAGACCTGACCGTTTACCAGCCTTGAACGATGTGATCAGTTCATCTCCGGGTCGTCCGGAGCTTCGGCGAGAAGCTTCATCAAAGGTCCCGAATTGCGCATGATCTGGCGCCAGGCGTTTTCGGGTTCCTTCATCTCGATGAGCTCACGCGCTGGCGGAAGAACGAGCCAGGCCTTCTGGCCGATTTCTCCTTCGAGCTGTCCCTGGCTCCATCCTGCGTAGCCTACGAATGCGCGCAGACCGAGCCTCCATTGCGGCTCAATATGAACGTCTTCTATGTTTCCCATGAAACTCTGAAAGGCCACCGAGGCGGGATTTGTTCGCCACTGCAGGCTGGCTAGCGTGAGGTGATCCGCTGCGACGGGTCCGCCGTAATAGAGTGCGACATTCTTGAAGGCGTCGGAGATCGTTTGCGCAGCGACCTCGCCAAAGGTTTTCTTCAGGGGACGGTTCAGTATCAGGCCGATTGCGCCGTCCTCGGCGCTATGATGCGAGAGGAAAAGAATGGTCCGGCGAAAATTGGGATCGAGCAGTCGGGGATGAGCGATAAGCATTGAGCCCGTAAGATTTTCCGGAGTCGATCCTTCCCAGCTCATCACTGATACTATTTACCGCGATGAACCATTAGAGCAAATGCCGAAATAAATTTCCGAACGATGGCAGCACAGCAAGAGCAACGTCTTCGAGACAATTGGCGGCTACACGCAAGGCAAGCTGCGCAGCATCCTGCGCAAGCGCCGTGGAGGCCAAGGCCGCGATCATCAGCGTCGGTCAAACCTCTAGACATTGGATCCCGCGCAAGGGATGCCAAGAATGCGAAGGAGGAAAGAAAAATTGTGCTCGACGCCGCGATCTTCGCGAGCGGAGCATCACCAATCCTGCGGCTCGAGGAAGCCTTCGAGCTGGCGGATGCGAGTAGGGTGGCGCATCTTACGGAGCGCCTTCGCCTCGATTTGCCGGATGCGTTCGCGAGTGACCTTGAATTGCCGGCCTACCTCCTCAAGCGTGCGACTGTAGCCGTCCACCAGGCCGAAGCGCTGCTCGAGGACTTGGCGCTCGCGTTCGGTCAATGTGTCGAGGACGTCCTTGATCTTGTCCTTGAGCAGGACGATGGCGGCCTGGTCGGCGGGGTTTTCCGCGCCTTTGTCCTCGATGAAATCGCCGAAGCTGGTGTCGTCGGAGTCGCCGACGGGCGCCTGAAGCGAAATCGGCTGTTGAGCCATCTTGAGAACAGCGCGGACGCGCTCGACCGGGAGTTGAATCTCTTCCGAGATTTCCTCAGGGCTGGGCTCGCGTCCGTATTCCTGCACGAGCTGCTTCTGCACACGGATCAGCTTGTTGATCGTTTCGATCATGTGCACCGGAATCCGGATGGTGCGCGCCTGATCAGCGATCGAGCGGGTGATGGCCTGCCGGATCCACCAAGTAGCATACGTTGAGAACTTATACCCTCGGCGGTACTCGAATTTCTCCACCGCTTTCATCAGGCCCATGTTGCCCTCCTGGATGAGGTCCAGGAAGGAAAGGCCCCGATTGGTGTATTTCTTGGCGATGGAAATAACCAGGCGAAGGTTGGCTTCGACCATTTCGGTCTTCGCCTTAAGGGCCTTTCTGTGCCAGCTCTTCAGCCCACGATGCTTCTCAATTAACTCTTCGGTAGTCATCCAGTTCCGGAGCTGCATTTCCTGGACTTGCTGGCCCAGGTTGCGCTGTAGCTTGGAGTCCGCGTTCTTTGACGACCGGTCGTGCTCGTGGGTCAAAGTGTTGAGAACCCGGAGATTTTCGTCAGCCAGGGTCACGAAATCCTCGACGACCTTTTGTTTGAAGTAAAATTTCGGATAGAGCTTTTGCAGCGTCGCGAGGGCTCTTTCGTAAGTCCTGAGGCACTGCGGCGAGGGGCTTTTGTTCCCGGAAATTCTGTCGCGGTAGTGCGAAGCCACGGTTTCCGCCTGCTTTTTGACCTGCTGGCAGAGGCGCGGCAGGGCTTTCATGTAGCGTTCCCGGCTTTCGATCTTCTTGTCGAGGATCACGCGGTCGAAACGCTCACGCATATCGATGAGCTTCTGGGCAAGATCGAGATGGGCGCGTCCGATAAAGCCAAATTGGTACAAGATTTCCTGCACCTTGAGCTCGGCTTCCTCGATACGTTTGGAGATCTCGACCTCCTGTTCCCGAGTGAGCAAGGGCACCTGCCCCATTTGCTTGAGATACATGCGAACCGGGTCGTCAAGGATGTCGAGCTTGCTATCGGGTTTCTCGTCCTTTTCCTCTTCCTCTTCGCCCTCCTTGCGCACTTCCTTTACGCGGTCAACATCCGACGCATCGATGATCTCGATCTCCACGGCGCGAAGCTGCGTAATGACCGATTCGATGCTGTCCGGATCGTTGACGCTCTCGGGCAAAGCCTCGTCAAGATCATCGTAGGTTACATAGCCTTGTTCCTTGGCCAGCTTGATGAGATCGCGCACCTTTTCTTGCAAGGCCTTGTGCAGGTCCTGGGAAGAGCCCGATGTCAATCCGACCGGAACGACACCGGACTCACCATCCGTTCCGGGGGCGGACGGAGGCCGTGCGAACATTTCTGATCTGGACGAGGAAGCCCTGATCGTAGCCCTCTTGACCGGTTCCGCCGAATTTGCCTTCAGAACGGGTCGTTTGGGGAGGTTGACTGTCTTCGGTTGAGGCGAGGCCGTATGCGGCTTCGACTTGATGGATTTATAGGAAGTTTTCAACGCAGCCTAGGGTGCTTCGAGAAGA
Organism: Terrimicrobiaceae bacterium; assembly: GCA_045403045.1. Lineage (GTDB taxonomy): Bacteria > Verrucomicrobiota > Verrucomicrobiia > Chthoniobacterales > Terrimicrobiaceae > DASTFP01. The sequence continues at coordinate 22,829 of JAXIPG010000309.1, read as the reverse complement.
GCCGCTAAAGCTCGTGCAGTCAGCTTTGCAGGTCAAGAATTTGTTTGGTGAGGTTTGTGACGACCTCTTCAAGTCCCTTGCGCTCGTTGGTTTCCAGCGTCGTGTCCTTTAGCCGTGATTTGGCTGTTTCGAGTTTCCCTTCGAGGACTCGCAGATGGATCGCGCTCTGTTGTCGATAGGGTTGTTTGCTATTTTCGAACAGGGATTTCGCCTGTTTGTTTCGCTCTTGAAGGTGCTGCGCAGAGAGACCTCTCCATTCATCTTTGGTCAGCCGGAGAGGATCGTCAGGCATCCGGTCCAGGTCGAGTCGCGCGACCGTCATTTCCTCTTGCGGACTCAAGTCGGAAATGAATGCCACGCGGGCTGTTGGCTTCTCGAGAGGCAGCGAGGAGTTGAGGATTTTCTCCAGCAGCTTTCCGCCTTCACCCAATATGTCGTATGGCAGTTGCGGCTTTGATCTTAACCAGGCGCGGGATTCCGCGTGCATAAGTCCGAGCCGGCAGAGTTGGCGCAGGCCCTCGTTGAGCGGCAGTGGGATGGCTTTAGAAGATTCGGTTGAGTCGGTGGTGGCTGCGAGAGCGATGGGCTTGAGGTGGGCGACGAAGGCCGTCTCAGTGATGCCAAGCCGTGCGCAGATTCTGTTGGCCGTGGCTTCGCGCAGGACAGGATCCTTAATCGTTGCGACAAGGGGTCCGAGCTGGCGGGCGGCGGATGATTTTCCCGCCGGATTGTCAAGAGCGCCCTCTTGCGCGAGGCGCTCAAGCGCGTGGTCGAAGAACCCTGGTGCGCCATCGATGACCTCTCGAAAGCGGCTCACGCCCCTTCTGCGAATGAGGGAATCCGGGTCTTCTCCTTCCGGTAGCGAGGCAACCCGGACATCCAGACCGCACTCAAGGAGGGCCGGGAGCGACCGGCCGATAGCCTCCCGTCCCGCTTGGTCAGAGTCGAAGCAAAGAATGACTGATTCCACGAACCGGCCAAGCAGTCGGGCCTGCACTGGGGTGAACGCGGTGCCTTGAGGAGCGATCACGTTTTGCACGCCGGCCTCAAAGGCGCTGATCAGGTCGAGTTGGCCTTCGCAGACAATGGCGGTGTTCGCCTCGATCAGAGCACGCTTGGATTTGTCGAGTCCATAGAGCACGCGGCCTTTCGTGAAGAGCGGCGTCTCGGGTGAGTTGACGTATTTCGCGGATTTGGCGCCGGGATCAAGGACGCGGCCGCTGAAGGCGATGACTTCCCCATAATCGTTGCGGATCGGAAATATGACGCGTCCACGAAAACGGGCGTACAATGGCGGATCTTGGACGTTGGCCTCGACATCTCGCTCCTTGTCCCTCGGGGCAGCCAACCCGCTTTGGGCGATTTCCTCTATCGAAAACTGCTGTCCGCGGAGAAAATCCGTTAGGGCGTCGCGAGAGTCCGGAGCGTAGCCCAGCAGCCAGGATTTGGCAATTTCGACGGAGATGTCCCGCGATTTCAGATATTTGCGCGCTTCCTGCGCAGCCGGCGCCTTGAGCAGATTGCTGTGAAACCAAGCAGCAGCTTCGGCGTGCAATGCAAGCAGGCGCTTGCGCAGTGCATGACGGCGATCGTCCTCCGCACTCCCAGCCTCCTCGATAACGGGAACTCCCGCGCGTTGGGCAAGCCGGCGCACCGCCGAGGGAAAATCCAGGTGTTCATAATCCATGACGAAACGGAAAATCGTCCCGCCGGCGCCACAGCCGAAGCAATGATAGGATTGGCGCTGCGGGTTGACATGAAAGGATGGCGTTTTTTCGCGATGGAACGGGCACAGGGCCCGCCAGCTCGTTCCGGCGCGCTTGAGCGGAAAATAGGAGCCGATGACCTCGACGATATCATTGGCTTCGGCGACACGCTGGATGGTTTCCTCAGAGAAGCGAGACACAAGGCCCAAAATACCTTGCGGGCCAATTTGGCGCGAGGGAGATTCATTTTGTGACACGATTTCTTTTGGGGTTGATTTTACTGGTATCGACTTTGGCTTGCAGCTGCGCTGAAGAGCAGGTGATCCGAAAGGGATCGGTCGTTGTGATTCCTCTCACGGGAGAGGTCACTGAGGCTCAGTTTTTCTTCCTTAGGCGCATTCTGAAAAATTCTGAAGCAGCCGATGCTTCGGCCTTGATCATCGACATGGACACCTACGGTGGGAGCCTCAAGGCGGCTGTGGAAATGCTTGGAGCACTGATGAAATCCACCCTTCCCACGTTGACCTATGTAAACACCAACGCCGGATCCGCGGGCGCATTGATTGCTCTCTCAACCAAGCGGGTTTACATGGCTCCCGTCAGCGCCATCGGCGCCGCGGCGCCCATCAGCGGGGGAGGAGAGGATTTGCAAGAGACCATAAATGCGAAGGTTGTTTCCTACTTTTCGGGTTACTTCCGCAGTGCGGCTGAAAGAAATGGCTACAATCCGGAGTTGGCCGAGGCGTTCATCAACAAAGAGAAAGAAGTAAAAATCGGCGACAAAGTGATCAATCCCAAAGGAACGCTGCTTACGCTGAGCGCGCAGGAGGCTGTCAAAGAGTACGATGGCAAGCCGCTCCTCGCGCAGGGCATCGCTTCAAATCTCAACGACCTTTGTGAGAAGGCCGGTTTGCGAGTCAAAGACATCGTACGCATCCAGCCAAGCGGGTTCGAACGAATCGCGCAATGGATCACGATCCTCGCCCCCATTTTCCTGCTCGGAGGAATGATCGGCGCTTATCTGGAGTTCAAGTCGCCTGGTTTTGGGGTCGCGGGAATCCTCTCGGCGATCTGCTTTCTGTTGTTTTTTACCGGGCACTATATTGCGGGACTCACCGGTTTCGAGGTTGTCGCGGTGTTTGTTCTGGGAATGCTCCTTGTGCTTACCGAGCTTCTCTTTTTTCCGGGAGTGACGTTCCTGGCATTGCTCGGGACGGCGCTGATGACGGGCGCCCTGCTTTTCGCAATGGTCGATTTCTATCCGAACCAGCCCTTTGACTTCTCGCTGGATGTTTTGATGCGGCCTTTGCTGAATCTCGGAATCGCTGTAGTGCTTTTCGTGTTCGCCGTTTCCGCGCTAGCTCGGTTTCTCCCCGACCTCCCGTTCTTCAACAGGCTCATTCTTGCGACACAAAGTCCCTCAGGACCTTCCATGGAAAAGAGCACGCCCGCGTTTTTTGAGCCCCGCGTCAGGGTGGGCGAGGAGGGAGTGGCGCGAACGATCTTGCGACCGGCTGGCAAGGCCGAATTCGGGGCCGCGTTAATTGACGTGGTAACCGACGGAGAGTTCCTCGATCGCGGCGCGAAGGTGCGGGTCGCGATGGTGGAAGGAGATCGTGTTGTGGTCGAGGCAGTCAACGGGGCTAGCAGCGCTGCTTCTGTAACTTGATCTGATGGGCCGAATCACGAAGCTACGAAAGAATGAGGCGCAACGCTCCGAGCAGCGAGAAGACGATCATCAGCCATTCGAAGACAGCCTGATTGGTCATGCCCAGCAGCCAGCGTCCGGCAAATACTCCTGCGATTACACCGGGCGCGAGCAAGAGATTCAACGTAAGGCTTGCGCCATTGATCAGTCCCAGTGAAGCGCTGAAAGGTACCTTAAGCAGGTTGACGACGAAAAAGAACCACGCCGCGGTGCCGACAAATTCGAACTTGGGAAGCCGGCAGGCGAGGAGATAAATGGTCATGACCGGGCCCGCCGCATTGGCGAGCATTGTTGTCGAGCCGGCAAGCCAGCCAAAGGGCCAGGCAATTCCGGGATGCTCAACGGCAAGAGTCATCAACCGCGGCGCAAGCTTCTGTACGAGCACGAGAACAATCAGCGCAAGGGTGAGCCAGCCGATGAGCTGTCCGAACCCTTGCGCAGGAATGTGCGGCATGAGCCACCATCCGCAGACGATGCCGGCGAGCGCGGGTGGAAGCATCCTCAGGACGAGGCTTCCCCTGGCGTGCTGGCGGTAGGTGTGGACAGCAAAGACATCCGCAAGGATCAGCATCGGAAGAATCGCCCCCGTGGATTCTCGGGGCGGAAGGACGCGAGCCATCACGAGGATCGCGAGCATTCCCAATCCGCCAAAACCAGCCTTTGCCATGCCGATGCCAATGGCGGCGAGAGCGGAAAGAATCCATTCGACCGGTGTGAGGTCGTACATTGCTTGTCAGTAAGTAGATCAAACATGTCGCAAAGCGTAAAAGACTCCTTTTCATGAAATCCTTTGCGTCCTTTGCGTCCTTTGCGCGAGACTCCGTGTTCCATGAAAATCGTTGTCGCATATTCCGGTGGACTCGACACATCCGTGATATTGAACTGGCTGAAGGACACCTATTCCGCCGAGGTGGTGGCCTTCTGCGCGGACATCGGCCAGGAGGAGGAACTGGATGGCCTTGAAGAAAAGGCGCTCAAGACCGGAGCAAGCAAATGTTACGTAGATGATTTGTGCGAAGAGTTCGCGCGGGACTTCATTTTTCCGATGATGCAGGCAGGGGCGATCTACGAAGGGCAATACTTTCTTGGCACCAGCATCGCGCGTCCGCTTATCGCCAAGCGTATGGTGGAAATCGCCAAGTCAGAGGGCGCACAGGCCGTGGCCCACGGGGCGACCGGCAAGGGCAACGACCAAGTTCGCTTTGAGTTGACGGCCGCCGCGCTCGCGCCGCGACTGGAGGTGATCGCTCCATGGAGGGACGAACGCTTTCGCAGAGAGTTTCCGGGCCGCGCCGAGATGATCGCGTATTGCGAGGCGAAGAAAATCCCCGTCCAGGCCTCAGCGAAGAAGCCCTATTCGATGGACCGTAATCTTCTCCATTTCAGCTTTGAGAGCGGCATGCTCGAGAACCCGTGGTTCGATGCCTCCGCGCCCGAGCACAAGGAGATGTACAAGCTCAGCGTGTCGCCGGAAGACGCACCGGACGGACCCGACTATCTGGAGTTGCTATTTGAAAAGGGAAACTGCGTAGGTCTCGTCCATCCGGAACTTTGGGAGATTCTGGATGCTCTCGGCTATGACGGGAATGGCGACGACAGGCTTAGCCCTGTTTGGGTCATGCGCGTGTTGAACCGACTTGGCGGGCGCAACGGGGTCGGACGTGTTGACATGGTCGAGAACCGGTTCGTCGGAATGAAGAGCCGTGGCGTGTACGAGACGCCAGGCGGTGCGATTCTGCACTTTGCGCATCGACAGATGGAATCTCTTACTATGGATCGCGAGGTCATGCACCTGCGCGACTCGCTCATCCCAAAGTACAGCGCTCTGGTTTACAACGGCTTTTGGTTCGCGCCCGAGCGCGAGGCGCTGCAGGTGCTTGTTACGGAATCGCAGAGGAACGTGACGGGAACGGTCCGTCTGAAGCTCTACAAGGGCAATATCATCGCCGCGGGCCGAAAGAGCCCGGTCAGCCTTTACAACCCGCATATCGCCACCATGGAGGCCGATCCGACAAAGGCTTATAACCAGGATGATGCGACTGGCTTTATACGACTAAACGGACTGCGCCTGAAAGTCGCAGCGGAGGTCGGCTCCGCAAGCTGACTGGAAATTTCGCGGCACTCGGTTTCGGGCTGATGGCTGGCGTCTTCTTTGCGTGCTCGACCGTTGTCATGAAGGCGCTGGCTCGACTTCCCGCTAACGAGGGCATCGCCGCGATGCCATCCATCAAGCTCTTAAATGTTGTGTCCGGAAGACCCTCGCGCCAGGACGAGCACGGGGATCACGCCGCCGCTTGTGTGGTCCGGGTTTTCGCGGTGGGCTTCTTGGTGGCAGCCTTTCGCTCTTCGAACTCAAAGCCGACCTTGGCGCCTTCGAGCTTGAGAAAGGCTGAAAACGGCTTGCCCTTCTTTGAAATGAAACGGGGGATAAGGTCGGTCTTTCCGGTTTCAATGAGTTTGATTACCTGTTCGCGCGGAACTTCCCGTTGGCAGATAGTTTTGCCCATGCGGAATTTGCACTTCCCTGTGTTGCTGCACTGGTAGGCACTCCCGGTGTCATGTACGGTGCCGGACTTGCAGGCCGGACACGGGCCGATCGCGGGCAGTGAGGAAAAGTCGAGCGCCTGCCCATTTCCGTTGGCGGAATCGCCAAAATCGAAGGCTTGCTTGAACTCGCCATCGAGCTTGACGGCCGCAGAAAACGGACGCCCAAGTTTACTGCGAAAACCTTCAAGCGGTCCTATGGTTCCGTTTTCAAGCAGGATCTTGACCTCTTCGCGTTCGAGTTCGCGTCCGGCCATGTTTTTCCAGACGATGAGCGCGCAGCTTTTGCATTCGTAGGCCTTGTAGGATTCCTTGAAGCCGGTCTTGCCACATTTCGGGCACGTGGCATCGAGATCGGTGAACTGGCCTTCGACGCTGTCCCCGGAAAAATTCTTTGCCTTGGCAACAATGTCCTCGGCAAAGCGGCGGATCCCCCGCATGAATTCCGGGCGTGGCATCGTGCCATGTTCCATCTGCTTGAGCTTAAACTCCCATTCGCCCGTCATCTCCGGCGATGTCAGCGCCTGGATGCCGATTCCGCGGAGGAGGTTGATCAGCGAAAGTCCCTTTTGCGTAACGATGAGGTCCCGGCCCTGGCGGTTGAGGTAACCATCCAGGAGCAGTCCTTCGATGATCTGCGCGCGGGTGGCGGGAGTGCCCAGACCGCGCTGGCTCATTGCCTCGCGGAGTTCCTCGTCTTCGACGAGTTTGCCCGCACCCTCCATCGCGGAGAGCAACGTGCCTTCAGAGAAGCGGGCGGGCGGTTTTGTTTGGTTCTCAGTAATTTCGATGTTCCGGGTTTCGGCGGATTCACCCTTCACCACCGGGCAAAGTGTCTGCTCGTCCGCGCCGGCGGCCTGTTTGCCATAGACGGCCAGCCAGCCGGGATCGGTGATGATCTTGCCTTCGCTCTTGAAGGCCTCGCCTTCGACGCGTGTGATACGCGTCGTGATTTCGAACTGCGCGGCAGGATAGAAGACGGCGATGAAACGCCGGGCCACCATGTCAAAAATCTTCATCTCGACCTCATCGAGATTCTTGGTCGAGACGCCCGTGGGGATGATGGCGTAGTGATCGGTCACCTTTGCATTATTGAAAATGCGTTTGTTCGGTCTTACCCATCCCCGCGCAAGCGCCTTCTGCGCGTGCGCGCCCAGTTCGGGATTCTCAAACTTGGTGAGAGCGGCTTTGGCATTGCCAAGGTAATCCTCGGGAAGATATCGCGAATCCGTCCGCGGATACGTCAAAACCTTGTGTCTTTCGTAGAGGGTCTGGGCAATTTGGAGCGTGCGGCGCGCGCTTAGCGAGAAGCGCGAATTGGCTTCGCGCTGGAGCGTGGTGAGGTCATAGAGGAGAGGCGAAACCTGGGTGGACGGCTTCTTCTCCTCCTCGATAACGCCGCGCTTCCCAGCGCACTTTGCGGCAATAGCCTCGGCTTGCCGCTTTTCCCAAATGCGTTCGGGCCGCGTGTCCTCGCCACCATTCTTCTTAAAATATTCGTCGAACCAACGGCCGCGATAGCTTTTGGCCTGATGAGGTGACGGGGACCCCGCCCCCGTCTGGTGGGGTGACGGGGACCCCGCCCCGGTCAATACGTCGAAGTCCCCGAAGACCTCAAAATAGGTGCGAGATTTGAAGTCGCGGATGTTGACCTCACGTTCGGCGAGGATGGCAAGAGTCGGTGTCTGAACGCGGCCTACGGGCGTGAGTTGGAAGCCTCCGCCCTTAGAATTGAAGGCCGTCATGGCCCGCGTGCCATTGATGCCCACGAGCCAATCGCTCTCGCTACGGCATACAGCAGCGTCGGCAAGCGGAGTCATTTCGGCGCCGGCGCGAAGCGCAGCGAATCCGTCGCGAATGGCCTCAGCAGTCATGCTTTGCAGCCAAAGGCGGCGGGTGGGTTTCTTGTTGCCCGCTAGCTTCAGCAGATAATGAAAGATCAGTTCGCCTTCACGTCCGGCGTCACAAGCATTGATGACCTCGTCGACGTCTGAGCGCTTGAGCAACCGCTTGATCAGGTTGAAGCGGGCCTGCGTTTTTTCGATAGGCTTGAGTTCGAAGTGATCGGGGATGATAGGAAGGTTCGTGAAACTCCACTTGCCGCGCTTTTTCTCCATCTCGCCGGGAAGGCAGAGTTCGACAAGGTGGCCGATGGCCGAGGTGATGACAAATTCATCGTTCTCAAAGAGGTCGTTCTTCTTTGGAACTTTGCCGAGAGCGCGGGCGAGGTCGGCGGCCACACTTGGCTTTTCAGCGATGACGAGAGCTTTTGGCATGTTATTGAATTTTCACAAAGCGGCTGCCGGGAAGTTGTTTGACCAGCCTCCGCATCTCAAGGGCGAGCAACGTAGAAGAGACCTCGTGGGTTGGCAACCCGCATTTGGAAATGATCGCATCGATGGGCGTTTCGTCATCACCTATGGATTCGCGCACGGACCGCTCCGCAAGCGTGAGGTCCAACTCGGGAGCGGGACGCGCGAGATCCGGTGTTTTTGGAAAGAGCAAACCGAAGTCGTCAAGAATATCCTGCGCGCTTGTGACGAGCTTGGCGCCCTGTTGGATCAGGCGATTCGAGCCGATGGCCCCGGGATGGTCGATTCGCCCCGGGACCGCATAGATTGAGCGGCCCTGTTCGGCCGCTTGGGCCGCGCTGATTAACGCCCCGCTGACCGCGCCGGCTTCGACAACGAGCAGACCGACGGAGAGTCCGCTGATGATCCGGTTGCGCATCGGAAAAGTCTGCCGGTCCGCCGCGGTCTTCATCGGGAATTCCGTAATCACCGCGCCGGAGGTCGCAATTTTTTCCGCGAGTTCGCGATTCTCGGGCGGATAAAGGAGATCAAGCCCGCTGCCGAGGACAGCTATGGTCCTGCCTCGTGCGGCGAGCGCGGCTTGATGCGCCGCGGTGTCGATTCCCCTTGCGAGTCCGCTGGCGACGGTAACACCCGAATAGGCAAGCTGGTACGCGAGCTTCTTCGCGCACTCTGCGGCATAATGGGACGGTTTGCGCGTGCCGACGATGCCGATAGCGTGGGAGTCCCTTAGGGCGCCCCAGACATAAAGGACCATTGGGGGATCGTGGATCTCCTTGAGCAACGCCGGATAGGACGGGTCATTTTGGGTAATAATCGCGGCGCCAAACGTCCGGGCGCGCTCAACTTCCGCCGCGGGATCGGAATGGATCTTCCATGAGGCAATCGATTCAGCGACGTCGTCTCCGATTCCTTGAACGCTGCGCAAATCCTTCGGTTTTGCCCGCAAGATTTCCTGTGGCGAACCAAACACCTCCAACAGTCTTCTCACACGCACTGGACCAATGTGCGGCAGCATGTTCAGCGCGACGAAGGCCTCGGTGTCCGTCATAATGCGGGCCATACCCTCAATGTGAGCGGTATGCAATACGGGTTTCTGGCTTCATGTGCTTTCCGCTTCGAGATTTGGGAGCGCACGCGTCCCGCGTGCAACCCTTGGCGTCCCCACCGAGGGCCTTCGAAACAGAAATTTTCTCACCGTCATCCGATGTGTCCGGCGGGACGCCTGACACCACACGCGAGACGCGTGTGCTCCCTGGAACAACCTTGAGATTACGTGTCAGCTCTTCATGATGACTCTTCCGCTCCTGAGAAGGAAAAAGGCGGCATCTTCGGTTGACTCCAGCCAGTGAAGATTGGTGGCGGTGACAAGCTTCTGAGCAGAGGCTGGCAGTGCCGTCAGAAAATTGTTGCGCCGGTCGGGATCAAGTTCGCCGAAAACATCGTCAATAAGGTAGAGGGGAGGGCCGCCTGCGGAAGCCGCCAGTCTGCGCGCCTGGCCCAGCTTCATCGCGAGGGCAATTGAGCGTTGCTGCCCCTCGGAGGCGAAGGACACGGCCTGGCGTCCTTCCAGCAGGATCTCGATGTCGTCACGATGCGGCCCGACTACTGTAGTGCGTAAGCGAATTTCTTCATCGCGGCTTGCGCGAAGGGCGGCGGAGAAGTCGGGCGGGCTTCCAGGTTTATACGAAATTTTTGGCGCCTCCGAACCGCTTGATATCAACCGGAGGGCCTCGGCGACCCGCGGTTGCAGGTCCGCGCAGATTTCCGCCCGCGTGGAGAGCAGCGCTTCGCCCGCTTCGATCAGAGGCTTATCGAAGCCATCGATCTCCCGGCGAGGCCGGCTTTCCTTGAGCAGCGCGTTGCGCGAACGGAGAGCGCGCTCGTAGGCGCGAAGGCGCGGCAGGTAGTTCGGCACAACCTGCGCGCCGAGAAAATCGAGATACCGGCGGCGGTGGGATCCCGAGCCGCGGACCAGTTGTATGTCGTCATTGGAAATCCATGACACTCGTGCGACGACCAGGTAGTCGGCGGAGCGCGATTGCGGTTTGGAGTCCAGGGCGAACGCCTTGAGCGAGTTCGTAAATTTCAGGCGCAGGTGGTGCTCGTTCCAGTGTCCATCCAGACCGAAACCCGGCTGATTGAAGCGCACGGCATCAGCCAGGGAGGTCGAGCGCGGAGACTGCAACCGAAGCAGCACGCACGCCGCTTCAAGGAGGGACGTTTTCCCTTGAGCGTTCGCGCCAATGATGAGATTCAGGCCCGGAGAGGGTTCGAAGGTGAGCTGATCGAAGCAGCGAAAATCGCGCAACCGGAGATCGCGGAGCATTTCCTTTGAAATAGCTTCCGGGCTTTGACCCGCCAACAAATACCTCCCGCGAAGCCAATGGTCCCACTTTTAGTCGCTACTGGCCGTAGTAGGCGCCGGGGCCGTGCTTGCGCAGGAAATGCTTGTCGAGCAGCGCCTGAGAAATGGGATTCGCTGTGGGGTTGATCTGAAGGGCTTTCATGGTCATCTCGGCGATGATTTCGAGGGCGAGCGCGTTTTCGACCGCCTTGGCTCCGGAGGGTCCCCAGGCAAAGGGTCCGTGTCCATGCACCAGGACGGCGCTGACCTGTTCGGGGTCGAGGTTGTGGAATCTTTCAACGATGACATTGCCGGTTTCCCATTCGTAAGCGCTCCGGATTTCTTCGGGTGTCATCGGCCGCGTGACCGGCACCTCGCCGTAAAAGTAGTCGGCATGCGTCGTGCCGAGGCAGGGGATCGCCTTTCCGGCTTGGGCAAACGAGACCGCATTGCGCGAGTGCGTATGCACGACGGCGCGAATTCTCGTGAACGTCTGGAACAATCGCCGATGAGTCGGTGTGTCCGAAGACGGCCGCATCGTCCCGCTCACCTGCTTGCCTTCGAGATCCACAAGCACAATGTCTTCAAGCTTGAGCTTCGTGTAGTCCACGCCGCTCGGCTTGATGCCGAAGACACCGCTACCACGGTCAATCACGCTGACATTGCCGAACGTGAGGTCCACCAAGCCGAATTCCGGCAGTTGAAGGTTTGCCTCGTAGCACTCTTCCTGGATGGCTTGGTAGCTCATACCGTTTGGAGCGAGAATGGTTTTGGGGAGCGCATGCGTCCCGCGTGCAGCGTTCGGCGTCCCGCCGCACGCATGGAGCGAATTTCTGATTGATCGCGAATTGCCACTATAAGCGTCCCAAACCCGGCGCAAGGTGGTAATAGATTTCGTTCTGACGCAACTCCTGTTTGAAGTCGCGGATTTCGGTCTTGCCGTCGATGACAACAATCTCGATGCCGGCCATCTCTGCGAAATCCTCCATATGCTCGGTCGTGACCGAATAGCTGAACCCGGTGTGATGCGCGCCGCCCGCGTAGATCCACGCCGCGCAGGCGGTCTTGAAATCGGGCAAGCACTCCCAGACCGCGCGCGCGACCGGGAGTTTTGGCAGCGGCTCTTGAGGTTTCACGACCTTGACTTCGTTGAGGATCATTCGGAAGCGATTGCCAAGATCGATGACGGAAGCATTGATGGCATCTCCCGGCGGCGCGTCAAAAACGAGACGCACAGGGTCTTCCTTCCCGCCGATGCCGAGAGGATGAATCTCCAGCTTTGGTTCTCCGGCGGCGATGGACTCGCAAACCTCCAGCATGTGTGAGCCGAGCACCTGGTGCCCTTTCGGAGAGAGGTGGTACGTGTAATCCTCCATGAAGGAGGTGCCGCCCTTGAGATCAGCGGCGATGACCTTCATCGCGCGAACCAGCGCGCATGTCTTCCAATCGCCTTCGCCACCGAAGCCGTAACCATCGGCCATGAGGCGCTGAACGGCGAGGCCAGGGAGCTGCTTGAGACCGTGCAAGTCTTGAAAGTTTGTGGTGAAGCCCTTGAAATTGCCATCTTCGAGGAACGAACGCAGACCCAGTTCGATTCGCGCCCCATCGCGCAATGATTCGTGCCGCGCGCCGTTCTTGCGAAGCGGCGCGGCGACCGAGTAGCGCTCCTCGTATTCCGCGCAAAGGTTCGTGATTGCGGCATCGCTGACGGCGTTGACGTGCTGGACGAGATCGCCGACGGCGTAGTGATTGACGGAGTAGCCGAAACGCGCCTCGGCGCTCACCTTGTCGCCTTCTGTGACGGCCACATAGCGCATGTTGTCCGCGAAGCGCGCGAACTCCGCACCCTGCCAGTCATTCCAGGCCCGCGCTACACGCATCCAGACGCCGATGCGGTCCTGCACCTCGGCGTCCGACCAATGCCCGACCACCACCTTGCGGTTGAGGCGCAATCGGGTGTGGATGAATCCCGCTTCGCGGTCGCCATGCGCCGACTGATTGAGATTCATGAAGTCCATATCAATCTCGCTCCAGGGCAGATCGCGGTTGAACTGTGTGTGCAGGTGGAGGAACGGCTTGCGCAAAGCGTTCAATCCGCCAATCCACATCTTCGAGGGAGAAAACGTGTGCATCCAAAGAATGAGACCCGCGCAGTTCGGCTCGCTGCTCGCTTCCTGGCAGACGCGGCGGATTTCCTCCGATCTGGTGACAAGGGATTTGAAAACGAGGGGCAGCGCCATCTTTTTCGAGCGATTCAGCGCATCGACGATTTCCTGCGAGTTGGCGGCAACTTGCTTGAGCGGTTCTGGCCCGTAGAGGTGTTGTGAGCCGGTAACGAACCAGATTTCGGGAGTGGGGACTTTCATGATTCGTTCTGCTTATTCTTGATGGCAATGAGTTTCTTCATGACGCTGGAGAGGTCGGCATTCCTGTTTACGCCGCCGAAGGCGTCGTGCAGCGCGCGGTAGAGCCAGTAAAGGTCGTTGTAGGTCTTTTGATTTTCAGCATCCGGGGTGTAGGCGGTATCCTTGAGGGAAGTCATGGCCGCCTGGGCCGTTGGAAAATCCTTGTGGACAGCGGCGATGACGGTGGCTGAGATGGCGGCTCCGAGCGCGCATGCTTGGCTGGAGCCGGCAATGCGGATCGTGCAGCCGGTGATATCCGCGTAGATCTGCATGGCGAGGGCGTTTTTCTCGGCGATGCCGCCCGCGCAGACGACACTCTCAACCGGGACGCCGTATTCCGCAATGCGTTCGATGATGGTCCGCGCCCCAAATGCGGTGGCCTCGATCAGCGTGCGATAAATTTCGGCGCGGGTTGTGTAGAGCGTTTGGCCCACGAGCAGGCCAGTTAGCATGGGGTCCACGAGGATGGTGCGATTGCCGTTGTTCCAATCGAGGGCAAGGAGACCGCTTTGACCAGGCTTCAAAGCAGACGCCTTGTCGGTGAGTTTCCTGTGCAGGGCACTGTCGCCTTCGCAGACTACCTCGACCCACCACTTGAAAATGTCTCCGACGGCAGACTGGCCGGCTTCGATGCCGTAGAACCCGGGCAGGATTGCGCCCTTGACGATGCCGCAGATGCCCGGGATGTCTGGCACATTTTTCTCCGCGGAGACCACACCGCAATCGCAGGTGGATGTGCCGATGACCTTGACAATGGTGCCTTCGCGCACGCCGCACCCGATGGCGCCGTAATGGACGTCCATCTCGCCGATGGCAATCGGAAGGCCCGGAGGCAGCCCAAGCTTCTCTGCCCATTCCGTGCAGAGCTTCCCGGCGGATTCGCTCGCGTCGTAGGCCTTCTCGTATAGCCGGTCGCGCAGGTCGGCAAGTTTCGGATCAAGCAGGGCGAGAAACTCTTTGTCCGGCAAGCCGCCCCATTCGTCGCAATAAAGCGCCTTGTGGCCGGCCATGCAAGCGCCACGCTTAATGGTGCGCGGGTCGGAGATACCTGCCAGCACCGAGGGAATCCAATCGGCCAGCTCCACCCAGCTGTAGGCGGCTTCAAAAGTCTCCGGCGCAACTTTCAGACAGCGCCAGATCTTCGACCAAAACCACTCGGAAGAATAGGTGTTGCCGCACTTCGCGATAAAATGCGGACGATGCTCCGCAGCCAGCCGGGTAATGGTTGCTGCCTCCTGATGGCTGGTGTGATCTTTCCACAGCCAGCATTGAGCATTGAGGTCCTTCCCCCATTTCTGATCGAGTCCGAGCGGCTTATTCTGCGCATCAGCCGGCATAGGACTCGAACCGGTGGTGTCCGCACCGATGCCGACGAGAGTCTCAGGCGAAAAACCGGACTTTCTCGCTTGTTCAATCGCTCCCCGAACGCTCTTTTCAAGGCCGTAAAGGTAGTCCGCCGGATTCTGACGGGCAAGATGATGGTCGTTACGGTCGAGCAACACGCCTTGATGGCCGCTGGGGTAATCTACCACACAGCTTCCCAGTTCCGCGCCGTTCGAACAGTCCACGATCAAGGCACGCACTGAATTTGTGCCATAGTCAATACCGAGGGAGCAATGCATAAGAAAACGGGAGTATCTCCGCCAATTTGCGCTGGTAAAGCGATAAGTTACTCGTGGATGGGAGGTTTAGCGCCGGCGTCCAGATCGCGCAGCAGCACTGCGGATCTCGCGCAGGACGAGGCGCTTTTATCCGCTCAAGGAAGGGGCAGGATGAACCGGCAATCCTTCGCCGTTGGTTTGAAAGCCATCGGTCTGTGCAAATTTCGAGCAATCGCTGAATGCTCCTTCCCGCGCGGAGATAAATTGCGCTATCCTCAGGGCAAAAAATGAGCCCAAATCCATCGCGAAAATCCACCAGGAAAAAATCGACCGCAGACGTCCCGGCATTTCTGTTCGATTTGGACGGAACTCTGATGGACAGTGTCTATCAGCATGTCTTGGCCTGGCGCGAGGCTTTGGAAAAGACCGGCATCGAACTGTCGGTATGGCGTATTCACCGGCGGATAGGAATGAGTGGGGGTCTTTTCGTGAACGCCCTGCTCCGGGAGACGGGGCATCAGCTGACCAAGCAAGAAGCCGTGCAATTGCAGCGGCTGCATGCCGACGCGTACGCGCGGTTGGTGACTCAGGTTCGCCCGCTGCCTGGGGCACGCGAACTCCTCGACTATCTGTCCTGGGGCGGGAGTCCCCTGGGCGGTCGCTACCAGCGGGCGTATGGAAAGCGCTGGGCCTGCCTTGAAAATTCTTGGTGTGGATCCTAACAAAGTCACAGTGATCACGAGAGATCAGGTCCAGTATGCCAAACCGAATCCCGATCTTTTTTTGGCGGCTGCGAAGCAGTTGGGAGTGGAGATTAGCGCGTCGGTGGTAGTGGGCGACAGTGTCTGGGATTTGCTCGCCGCCCGGCGCGCCAGCGCCCTCGGCGTCGGATTGCTCTCGGGCGGCTACGGTAAGGAAGAACTCGAGAAAGCCGGTGCTTACCGTGTTTATCAAGACCCTGCTGATATGTTGCAGCACCTGGATGAGGTCGGGGTCCGGACTGCGGAGTGACCGACCTGTGTGATCGATGCCGGCCAATGCGGTCCGGTGATGGGGAATCTGAGTGGCGCGACGAATGCCGGAGCTGGCCTCGTCGCACGACTCGAGAAGCGAGGTCAGATCGTCTGGGAAAGGAATCCGCCGTCTACCCGGATATCTGCTCCCGTCACGAAGCCACTTGCCGCGTCGCTCGCTAGAAATACAACCGCGCCCGCCAGTTCTTGCGCCTCGCCGAACCGCCCGATCGGCGTGTGATCGAGAATGGAGATAGCGCGCGGGGTTGGAGAGCCGTCTTCTTGGAAAAGCAGGCGTCGGTTTTGAACGGCCGGAAAGAATCCGGGTGTGATCGAATTCACACGCACGCCGTACGGTCCCCATTCGCGCGCGAGAAACATTGTTAGGTTCAAGGCAGCTGCTTTTGCTGCCGAATAGGCAGCCACGCGCGACAAGGGCAAGTGCCCGGCAACACTTGCAATGTTGATAATGCTTCCTTTGCCCGCGGCGCACATCGCCGGCCCGAATTCCTGACAGGGGAGCAGAATGCTTCCGGTAACGTTGAGTTCAAAACAGGAGGACCAGCTCTCCGAGGAGATCTTTTCGAAAGGATTCTCTGGCGTTACGGTCGCGCGCGGGTCGTTGCCTCCCGCGGCGTTGACGAGCACGGCGACTGTTCCGAGCTTGGAAGTTACCTTCCTTCGCAACAGCCGCAGGCTCTCGCGTGACGAGGCGTCAGCGGGGAAAAACTCAGCTGTCGCACCACTGCTGCGAATCCTTACGCATCGGGCGTTGCCGCGTTCCTCATTGCGGCCGGCGATCGCTACCGCGGCGCCTGCCGCGGCAAGCGCTTCGGCCAGCGCCCCGCCCAGGACTCCTGTTCCCCCGATCACCAAGGCAATGATTCCGGAAAGATCGAAGAGCCTGTCTGTCATGCGCTGTGAGTGTAGTATGAGGGGCGGAGAAGAGGATCGGATTCAATCTGGCAACGCAGGCACGCGCGGAGCCCGGAGGCGATGAGGTTCGGGAACGCTGGAGCCGATGAGTGGCCGGCAGTAATTATCGAACGCCGTGGTGACTCCATCTCCCTCGGCATTGATGAATTCATCAGGCATCACACGTGTTTTGCCTGCCACGCTTTCCAGCGGGACAAGATCGTACGATACACTGTAGTTCAGCACCGGCCGGCGAAGGACTACGGAACCGTCCACATTGTCCCACATCGCGTATTGCACGGCGATCTCGCCCACCTCGCGGGCTTCATGGGCGTCCCGGTCGGACACAACTCCGAGAAAAGATCGTTGCAAATAGCCGAAGGTGTCCGCGCGCACCCGCTTGATCTTGAGTTTCGATCTGATCTGGTCCGCCAGCAAATCCCCGACCGCTCCGCTTCCGGAAAGCTGCACATTGCCATGTGCATCCCGCTCCGCGCTGTCTGAAAGGGTGAGAGCGATGGGAGTTCCCTTGTCATCCTGAATCCCCTCGGAGACCGCCACCGTGCACAGCCCATGCTTCGTGTAGATCCGATCGACGTCGGCGATAAACCGGTGCGTTGAAAAAGGCCGCTCGGGCAAATAGACGAGATGCGGGCCTTCATCGAGATATTTTCGTGCCAGGCTGGACGACGCGGTGAGAAATCCCGCGTGGCGGCCCATGACCACCCCGATCAGTACGCCGGAAAGGGCCCGATTGTCCAGGTTCAGGCCAATGAACGCCTGGGTTACGAATCGCGCCGCGGAACCGAATCCTGGGCAGTGATCATTGAGCAGAAGGTCGTTGTCGATCGTTTTTGGAATATGGATGGCGCGGAATTCGTAGCCGGCTTCCTCGGCGTGCCGGTTGACGATTCGCACGGTGTCGGAGGAGTCGTTTCCACCCACATAGAAGAAATAGCGGATGTCATGCTTTTGCATGACCTTGAATATCCTCGCGCAATACGCGTCGTCGGGCTTGTCGCGCGTCGAGAGAAGCGCAGATGAGGGCGTCTCAGCCACCTGCTCAAGGTTGTGCGTCGTTTCGCGGGTCAAGTCCAGAAAGTCTTCCTTGACGATTCCTTGGACGCCATGAATGGCGCCGTAGACCGCCTTTACCTGTGGAAACTTTCGTGCTTCCAGGGTGACTCCGACAACGCTCTGGTTGATTACTGCGGTTGGGCCGCCGCCTTGCGCGACGAGCACCTTGCCTTCCAATCTACTCATAGGGCGGGAGATGTGTAACGTACCTGGCGCCGCGTGCAAGACGGGGCTTCAAGGACGTGAAAAAAGAAACGAGCGCCCAGGTTCCGGCCGATCCCTGGAGAGCGCTGGGAATTGAGACTTGCAGTTTGTCGCTTTCTTTGATTTTACTGCATGTCGCTGCCGGATCCCCCCTACCGATAGCCTATGGCCCCAAAACCCATCATTATGGACAATTGGATGCTGCACCACAGCGATGCCGGGGTTCGATGTGTCGGAGCAATCCGAAACCACCAAAGGTTCCCTGATGGATCGTTCGTGCGGACCTCCGTCGTCGTCGCGAGATTTCCAGGCGGAATTATCACCGAAAATGGTTCGTCGTACACACTCGGCAACAAGCACCCCCAGAACGGCGCTCAAACTCAGGGTCTCTACTTGTCCTTACCGAATGCCGCGACGGCTCAGCACGGGAAGTTGAGCCCCGGGCTGGCCGGATCTTGATCTGGCCAGGGCTTCCCGCCGGGATCAGGGCCCTAGGAGACTGTTGAATAAACGACTCATGTCACGCTCAAGCCCCGGGTTGCTCCAATTTTCGGCCTTCGCTTTGTCCCAAGCTTGTTTTTAGCGCTGCAGCTACGGCCCGCGCTTAGCTCCTTGCAATCTTGCGAAAATTGACAGCAACGTAGCATTCGCGGGTTTTTCAATAGTCTCCTGGGCTGCCGGGAAATCAAGTATCAGCGGCTGAGCGCCGCAGATGCCCATAACCTTGGTCCCATCAATCGTGCAAGAGTAGCGCCGGCCGAGATGGCCGTGCAACCAGAAGCGCGGCCGAGCGGTGTGCAGATACACATCAAAGGCATCAAACCCGCGATGAATAAAGTCCGTGGCCGCGACCCGACCGCCGTTCAAAGCCGCGCTGGGTGGAGGTGCGTGCGAGATGAACAAGTCGACTGCCGGAATCTTCCGCAGGAATTTGGAGACCTGCCGCTCTGTGTAATGGTTCGGGGCATTCTTCTTGTAGCAGGGTCCGCCCCCGCAGCCACCCAATCGCAATCCCCGGAACGCGACGGAGCGTGCGTGCAGGCTCTCGAACCCGACTTCATCCTCCGGGTCGTGGTTTCCGAGCACGCCCAGCCAAGGAATGCCATGCGTCATATAGGAGATGTAGTCGAGCGTGCCTTCATCGATGTCGCCGAGTGTGAGCACCAGATCGTACGACTCGGGCGAAAGCTGCGCCATGCGGAAGCTGTCGGGCGAATGGATATCAGCTATCGCGTAAATGCGAAGTTGCTGCGCGTTCATCGGCGTGGGTCAGCATCCGTCCATACCAAAACAAATGCCAGAAATTTCTGAGTTCGGCTTCCTCGCCGGCTTGAACGGCTGGGGTTCAGGAAATTCCAGTTGCGGCTAGGCTTGCTTCGTCCTAGCGTCTTGTTATCCGCATTTGCGCTGCTACAGACAGGGATGGCCAGCTAACAGGCGAGTCTGGGATTAGCTCTCCGACAGGTGCGCCCGGTCTTGAACCGCAACCCAGGCTGTGGAGAACTAAGCGGTGCAGACTGTGTTGCAAGTACGAATAAAGCTTAAGCAATTATGGCACAAACCAACGAATCAGCTAAGGAGGATTTTTTGCGGGCGCGCCACCGCGCCGACTTGGAGAAGATCGTCGCCTCATTGACTGGAAAGTCGGCGGATCTTCTTTCGTTTGAGGAGGTGCGCAAGAAGGTGCGGGGAGTGCGGGGAAATCGGCGCGTATTGAAGGATGTACCGCTGGACTCCATCGTCGGAAGCGTTGGGCGATATGAGGACTTTACTCGCGATTTTCTGCCGCGGCGCGACAGCGACAAAGAGCGGTGGGCTCGAGTCGAGCTTCTCGCCAATGAGAGCGCAGGTTTGCCGCCTGTCGAGCTCTTTCAGATTGGAGATGCCTACTTCGTAAATGATGGCAATCACCGTGTGTCGGTTGCGCGACAGAGTGGTCACACGCACATTGAGGCATACGTCACTGATGTTCACACCAGGGTGCCGCTTTCACCTGGAATTCAAGCAAAGGATCTCATCCTGAAGTCCGAACTCGCCGATTTTCTCGAATGCACCCGGCTGGATTTTCTCCGACCGAAAGCTGACATCACCGTAACGTCGCCTGGAGCGTATGCTGATTTGATGAAGCACATCGAAGTGCATCATTATTTCATGGGGCTGGATCAAAAACGCGAAATACCGTTCGAAGAAGCTGTCACCCATTGGTACGATACGATCTTTTCGCCTGTAATCGAGGTCATCCGCAAAGGAGACATTCTCTCCGAGTTTCCAGGACGAACGCACGCTGATCTCTATTTATGGATCTTAAGACACCGCGCGGAACTCGAAAAAGCACTCAATTGGGAGATTCGAACGGAGACTGCGGCTGCAGATTTCGCGGCTCAGCGCAGCCGCGAACCCGACCGAGTTCTCACCCGGTTCGGAAAGAAATTTCTCGAGAGGGTTGTTCCACCTGCATTGGATGCCGGCCCACCGGTTGGTGACTGGAGACGTGAACGCCTCGCGACTCGGGATGGAGGTTCGATGTTTATCGATCTTCTGGTCGTAGTCGATGAAACCGTACCGGGTTTGCACGGACTCGAAATGGCTCTCCGAATTGCACGGGCCGAAGCTGCGATAATTCACGGTCTTCACCTGGTTTCCTCTGCAGATCAAGTCGACTGCGAGCGAGTCACCGCGCTGAGAGTTACGTTTAATCGCACTTGCCACGCCGGCGGCATTCCGGGACGGCTCGCTGTTGAGGTGGGAGATCTGGCGGAAAGCGTTTCCGATCGCGCCCGCTGGAGTGACCTTGTTGTGATCGACCGTTCGCCGTCGAACGAAACGGTCCTGCACGACATCATTCAACACTGCTCGCGCCCTGTCCTTCTCGTTCCTGGCCCTGCCCGGGAACTCAAGCGAGCATTGCTTGTTTATGACGGGAGTCCGAAGGCCAAGGAGGCGCTCTACGTCGCCACGTACTTGGCAAGCCGCCACAAGGTGTCACTGGTGATCTTCGCGACCAAGGCGGGCGATCAGAAGGCCATGCATAAAACCGTCGCCGTCGCCAATCGACATCTGCGCAAGCACGGAGTTGATTCCGAGCTTTTCGAGGCGCACGGACCGATCGCCGCGGCAATCCGTGATGGCGCTGTGGAAGCGCAATGCGATCTCATAATCATGGGAGGCTATAGCCACCATCCTGTGTTCGCGCCGAAGAGTTCTCTGGACGAACTTCTGCGCGTCAGCGAGCACCCTGTCCTGATATGCCGTTGAGCGAAGGGCGTTAGTCTGCGCGGGATGAATAAAACACGTTGCGGTCGTGGCGGGCCCATCGGCATTTTCGATTACGAACGCAAGCCACTCATCACGGATCGTGCTGGTTTAGGAGGCTCGGTTTCCGTTATCGGATTGCCATTGGTTCCTTCAAAAGCGCCGCCCACCACGCGCCGTCCATTCCGGCCGCGGATAGTACCGGATCTTTTCTTTGGCACTCACCGCATTGTAGGTTGCTTCAATCGTCAAATCCCTGAATAGCATCAGAGCCGTCGTGGTCGGTCTGCAGGGATTGTCAAGAATTTGGTAGTCGCTTGCCCAGCGTTCGAACTGCTGGCCTGCCGCCGGCTGGTTGGCGGTCACTGGGACCCGCGCGCCCTCAGGGTAATTTCCACTACCGGTCCCGTTGATAACCGTCAATTTGTGCGCGCCACGCGGAGCCGTCGTGTAGGAAACCTCATTAGACGGCGGGCTTTCAAGCCCGAAAGTATTGCGCGCGGTGACTGTGAAGAAGTAGGTCGTGCCGCACGCTAAGTTCGAGACCGCGGCAGTCGTGGCTTTGCCGACGTCAATGATTTGACAGGGCTTTCCGCGGGTCGTGCCGTATCGCAGCACATAGCCGGCGATGTTGGGCTCAGAATTAGGGTCCCAAGCCAGCTTGACGCTTTGAGCCGCCTCACCGAGCGAAAGCGAAACGATAAGTAGCGAGGCGATCCCGCCCAGGAATTTCATCCATGAAAGAGGATGAGGATTTCGGCGCCGGGCGCCAGGCGCCAGCGTGCCTAAGAAGAGCGAGTTTTCTGGGTTTTTGTTCACTTAGGGGATTGCTTCTTAGCAGCTCGCCTGCTACGTGGGCGTTGTGCGCGGAAAAATCATCCCTCCGCGAGAGATCGGCCCTATTGAATCTCGACCAAAGCTTGCAATACACCTGTTAAGATCCGCGCTAAACGATCAGCACTCAGAAGGCACGCTATGGATATATTTGACTCCTCCTTTCGTTGGGAATGTCAATTGTTATCAACGTTGGCGCTCCCCTAGTGTCTGCCTCTTGGGCTTTCGCCCGTTCGTGCTTGTGAAACCTCCAGCTAAAAGTATTATCGCTCGCCGCGGAGGCTCTAACAACGCAAATGTGATAAGGGTTGCAAAATCGTGGAGGAACGAGTCCCAGAAATCGCGAGTGGACCTCGCCAGGCAAGATGATCGCGTCGAATAAACTTGAGATGCTGAGGGGACGGAACGTCTTAAGAGCGTGCATCGTCAGTGACAAGTGCGTGACGCAGCCGCGTTCTCGGGCTTGTCTAGAGCAAATGCAGAAAGAAATTTCCAAATGGCCGAGGCATTGCGTCCGGGCCGCCTCCCAAGCAGTTCTGAAAGAGTTGCTTGAGAAAGGGCTGGCGCTGCCACCATTTCGGAAATTTATTTCGGCATTTGCTCTAGCAAGTCGAGGGGGCGCGGCTCTCCGCCGGCGCTGTTTGGCCCGTCCAGCGCAGACTAGAAACTAGAACTCAAACGAACTAGAGAGTTGCGCCGCTGCCCGTGTCAATACCGACATACGCTCCGCTAGCCGTTGGCGCATCGAAAAACGTGTTCACGTTCCCCTCGAGCGCCTTGTCAAAGGTGTTCCCCTGATTGTTCCACGAACCGGGCGTCCCATATCCAGTTCCGTTCAATTTCACCCCATTGCGGTAAAACTCGATCTCCGCCACGTTTCCATAGTAGGTATTCGGCCCACGATAACGCAG
>JAXIPG010000082.1:0-12945 GCA_045403045.1 Terrimicrobiaceae bacterium | reverse complement strand
CGGCTGTCTTTAGCGCTGAGTTCCTTGTTGAGAAGTTCGCGAAGACCAGTGTGCGATCGCATCAGCCCGGACCAATCCTCGAGACCACGGCTGCTGGCAAGCGGGACGGTCCAAAGCGAGGGATGGGCATCACGCATGCAGTCTTGAAATAACCTCTTCTCCACGCGATCCTCATCCGGAACCAAGGCGAGGAAATCCAGGACGTCTCCGTCAAGCAAGGCGTTGCGGTGGTCCATGAGGGTCTGTTTGTAGTAGCTCGCGGTGTGCAGATAACATTGCAGGCGGTGACTGAAATACAGGTAGTCCTTTGCCTGCAGAGGTGAGAATCCCTCGGTTTCCTGGATCGCATCCTGCAAAGCCGCTTCATCGCGCGCGCAGAATGGCGCATCGAGTTTTCGGCGCAACAGGGCGCGGCAGACCGGGGAACGCACTAGACGGCCAACATAGATAGCATCCAGGGCCTGATCAATGGATTCGACGGCTCCGTGGTATCCGAAGACTTCGTCGCCCCACAGCACTCTCGCGATCCCCTCCGCCCGCAAGCCCTCCATGATGCGAATCTCGTACGCGTGACAAGCGGCCATTTCCGAAAGCCCTCCAATTATCGTCACAACGCGGGGAATCAATGCCGCTTCGACCTCGCGTCTGACGAAAGAATGGCGGGCGCCGGCGACTGCGGCAAGCCGGCGGGCGATCGCCGCGTCGGATCCCTCGCTTGATTCCTCCCCGGCAGACCAGCTAACCGTTCGCAGCCGGACGCCTGAACCGCCAGCCGCGCGAAGCGCGCAGCCGAAGATCGCCCGCGAATCCGCGCCGCCACTCAGGAAGATCGCGGCATCTCCGGGGTCTTCCAGATGCCGGGCGACCGCGGTGTGAATGCGGGCCAACATTTCCGCGCTGAGATCCGCGCTGCGATCCCGCGCGCAGAGCGCCCCGGGCGCAAACCGCCACCAGCGCCTGCGGCTGACCTGTCCCCTTGCGACGGAGAGCGTTTCCCCACCTTGCATGCGCCGGACGCCGGTTGCGAGCGTGGCGTCGCCTAGCAAATGACCGTTGACAAGCATCTGTGCAATGGCCGTCTCGTCAGGCTCAGGAGCGGGGCAGGAGCGGATCAAAGCGCCAACCTCAGGAGCAAATGCGAGCCAGTCTGCTGTAGCTTTGAAAAACACCGGAAACGAAGCGCACTTGTCAACAGTGACCGACAAGGTCCGGGTCTCCGCCTCCCACACGACCTGGCTGAAAAAAGCATAGGGATATGGGTGCTCTCCAGGCGTCCGCCAGGCGCGAGCGCGACTTCTGCCATGCTGCAAGCGGCCACCGAGAAGGAACCATCCGAATCTCTGTGAGGCGGATGCCGCTCAAACCGATGAACCGGACGTCCGACCCGTCCCACGATCAGACGTCCGTCCAGGATTTTCCAGGACTCGAGGGAATCCTCTCTGTGCGTCTTCAAGCTTTTCGCCAGCGCGGCAAAGACCCGGTCCGCAGACTCCGTTTCTGCCGGAGCCGAGAAGAGCGGAACGATTCCAAAAAGTCCTGGCATGGGCGCAGGCGGATGTTTACCTCAATCGAACAAGCCCGTAAACTCCCATCACCCATGCGCTTCCCGCTGCTTGTGAGGCTTTCCGCCTTCGCGTCCTCTGTCCTCGAGGGAATGGACCGCAACCGATGGAAGTGCTTCGTCATATCTCTTCCTATGGTTATCGGTCTCCATATCTACGCAGCCGGGCACACGATCCGCCATTCCAATCAGGATCGCACCCGCGGGGATCAGGGCGCAGAAATTTGGCTCGCCAAAACGAGCAGCTACTACGGGGATTTGTGGCCCCGCCAGTCGGATGGCGTCCGCCACCCCATGTGGTCGTGGATAGCCCGCTCAGTGTCCCATCCGGATGACCAGGTTTTCTTCACCAACGGCAAATGGCTCAACACAGCGATCTGCTGCGCCTTCCTGGGCGGACTCGGATTTTTTGCCAACCGAACGATCGGGCCACTGGCCTGCGCCAACCTGCTTCTGCTGGCAAGCTTGGGCGTGCTCGTGGTGCGGGGCACGTATTTCCAGCCCGAGCCAACCTCCTACATTTTCTCCTTTGGAGCTATGGTATGCGGCTGGCAAATCCTGCAACGCCGAAGTTGGTGGTGGTATCCTGCGTTCGGCGTGCTGGCCGGATTTTCTTATTTGTCCAAGCCCTCGTTCGAGCCTTTTCTTGTCGTTTTTGCGGCTTCGCTCGGCCTGCGCCTGATACTCGATCGCGACCTCGCGGCGGTTCCTGCGGCAGCGGCGGGTGGTCTAGCCGCCATTCTGCTGATGGGGGCAATGGTTACGCCGTTGTTCCTTTACAAGAAAGAGCATTTCGGGGCTGCGACATTTGGGTATCCGAAATACTGGATGTGGATGGATGACTTCGAGACCGAGGCTTGGCCCTGGCAGGACAGGTATCCCGGTCGCGTCCAGCTCGAAATGCTTCCGGCCGCTGAAACGCCCAGTGCCCGATGGTATTTTCAACGCCACACCGCGAGAGACGCGATGGCCCGGCTCGCGACAGGTTCTAAGGAGGTTTTTTGGAGGTTTTTCTTTCCAGAGCGTAAACGGGCCGGAGCTTTTGTCTGGAAGACGCAAGAGATCAAGAAATGGGGACAGCCCTTGAGCCATCGCGGCGTGTATTTGCTCACGATCCTTGCGCTTGCCGCCATGCTGGCCGCTCAGTCCTGGAAGGTTGTTTTGTCCGAACTCATCCGGCCTGCCAATGTTGCGTGCCTGGCAATGGTTGTCGGTACCGCCGCGTTCTACTTGCTGCTTTACGGCTGGTATTATCCCATCGGCCGCGGGGACCGTTTCATGGGAAGCCTGTGGATTCCGGCCGTCTTCCTTGGTTGTGTTCTTTGCCGTTGGGGTCTGGAAGTTCCGCCGCCCGGCTTGAAGCCGCTCACATATCTCTTTATTCACGGATTGATCCTGATTTCGCTTGCCATCCAGGGGGCGAACCTTGTGTTCCTGTTTGAGGCAGGGATCCATCTCACCACGCACAACTGAGGCGCCCCGAAGAAGGCTTCTCAAAGCGACAGCGGAAAGCTGCATCGGCGTTGCCCCGGATGACGTATCATATTAAGCTGTTATCGATATGAGCATCTCCGAGCAGGTTTCCGCCCGTGTTTTTCCGCCATTCAGCCTTACGCGACTGCTGAAAACCACCTTTGAACCCAAACCCGGCCAGAAAATCTGCATCCTCATCGATCTTGAGATTCCCGGCGACATCGTCAATTTCAAGTTTTTGAAGAATCCCGACCTCTCGATCCAGCGAAACGCGATCACGCATTTTTATGAAGGACTCAAGAATGGGGCGATGAAGGAACTGGGTCTATCCGGCGGCGACATTTTCGCCTATGAGGTGACCGGCGGCAGCAACCTCGATCTGCCCGATCGCGCCGTCGCGCCGGACGGTAAAGAGGTAAGTCTGGAACGGGACGTTTATCCGGTCTACGACATTATCCTGTGCATCTCCACCTACTCCGCGACGGCTCCGTTGACCGCCCACGCCAAGAAGCGTGGTTTTCGCGGGGCCACCTTGCATGGTGTGAACCAGACCATTCTTAGCAGCGGCCTGGCGGTCGATTACCGGGAGGTCAGCGCCGAGGCGGAAAAACTGCGCCTGGGCATGACCCGCGCCGATTGGGTCGAAATCGATTTCGATTACAATGACACTCTGAATACTCTTCATCTCGATCTCGGCAGACAGGAAGCCCAAAAAAGCCATGGGCTGTGTCTCGGAGACGAACCCGACGTCGCCAATCTTCCTGCCGGCGAGATCTATTTTGTTCCGACCGGCGCCAGCGGCTCATTTCCAATGAAGTACGAGGACGGTACCATCGGCCTCATGCGTGTCTCCGGTGGCCGCATACAGAAGGCCGAGTTCCTCAAGGGGAACGCCGAAACTGTCGAGGCCCATAACAAAAAGCTCGCGGCCGATCCCGTGACAGGTGAACTGGGCGAGCTGGGGTTTGGAACGCAAGTCCTCCCTTTCTCAGGGCGCGACATTCAGGACGAGAAGATTCGGGGCACCATTCATGTCGCCACCGGACGCAGCGACCATCTTGGCGGCAAACTGACACCGGAGAAGTTTGCCAATCGCGAGAACGCCACGCACGATGATATTCTTTTCGCGCCCCACAAGACGCCTGAGATTCGGCTCAAGCAGGCGCGGATGTTGCGCGATGGGAAGGTCACGGTGCTGATCGAAAACTACGAGCCGGCCGAATATATGAATTCTCTCGTCAGGTAAGCAGGATGTCGGGCCTGCGCTGCGGTGCGGGATTCCCGATGAAAATTCGCCACAGACTTTCAAGTCCGACAGCCTGCTGAATGATGCGGCGACGCGCGCCTTCGGAAAAAATGTGCTGAATCCTTACGAATCCGGAAAGCTCCTGGCCGAATACCTGCTCTTTCATTATGGCTCGGAGGAGGCGATTTTCGGGCAACTTCCGGCCCCGCGTGACGCACGCGATTTTCCGGTGCGCTGTGTCCATGAGCTCATCGATTCCGGTGCACTCCCCGCCTGCGCCCGGGCGCTCGACGTGGGGTGCTCGGTCGGACGCTCGAGCTTTGAGCTTGGCCGCCTTTGCGCGGAGGTTCTCGGCATCGACCTGTCGGAGTCCTTCATCCAGGCCGCCCGGTTATTGCAAGAGAAGGGTGTTCTTTCCTTCGAGGTCCTTGCGGAAGGTGACATTTGTGACCTCGTGCAGGTGCGCGTCCCCGAAGGGCTCGATCGCGAGCGAGCGCGTTTCCAGTTGGGTGACGCCATGAAGTTGCCGGCCAATTTGGGCGGCTTCGATCTCGTGCTTGCAGCCAATCTGATCTGTCGCTTGCCGGAGCCGCGGCTTTTTCTCCGGCGCCTGTCGCAGCTTGTCAATCCCGGCGGCCAGTTGTTGCTCACGACGCCGTTTACTTGGCTTGAGGAATTTACTCCCCGTGCAGAATGGCTGGGTGGCCGCAAGGAGGAGGGAATACGATCCTGCGAGGCCTTGAAAGAAATCCTCGATCCGGATTTCGAATTGCAACTCACGAGAGATCTTCCCTTTTTGATACGTGAACATGAGCGAAAATTCCAATACGGGATCGCGCGCGGTTGGCGCTGGGTCCGACGTCGATAGGGAGGAAGACCATGCGCCTGCTGCGCCGGATCTGAGGGAGAGTTGTCATTTTCCAACCTGTGGCTTAGGAGACTGTTGAAAGACGCACATGGCGGATACGGTTAGATTCCAACATTTCGAGGTTTTGCGAAAGGAAGACGGCTCGTTGTACGAACTGGGCCGCGGGGCCATGGGCATCACCTACAAGGCCTTCGATACGAATTTGCGCTGCCACGTCGCGCTCAAGGTCATCAAATCGGCCTATCTAAACAGCGAGACGGCCCGACAGCGGTTCTTGCGCGAGGCGCGTGCGGCGGCGGCGCTCAGGCATCCGAATGTGGCGACCGTTTTCCACCTCGGCCGCGAAGAGGACAACTATTTCTACGCGATGGAGTTCGTCGATGGGGAGACCGTCGAGGCTTTAATAAAGCGGGAGGGAGCGGTTCCGACTTTAATGGCGCTGAAAATTGCTGCGCAGGTTGCCCGCGCCCTTGGCGCGGCGCAAAAGCAGGGTTTGGTGCACCGCGACATCAAGCCTTCGAACGTGATGTTCGTGCGCGAAGAGGGAGGCGACATTGCGGTGAAGGTCATCGATTTTGGCCTCGCGAAGAACACCAGCGCCGACGGCGAGGACTCGGCGACTCTCACGACGGGCGGATTTCTCGGAACACCCCATTTTGCCAGCCCCGAGCAGCTGGAGGAGCGGGAAATCGATGTGCGTTCCGACATTTACTCCCTCGGTGTCACGCTCTGGTACATGCTTGCTGGCAAGACGCCGTTCAGTGGATCAACCGCTCAAGTCATGAGCCAGCACCTCAATCGCGATCCGCCCTTTGGAACACTCCAAGGCCAGTCTGCGACAGTGGTTGATCTTCTTCGCCGTATGATGGCGAAGAACCCGGACGATCGTCCGCAGACGCCAGCCGACCTGCGCCGCGAACTCGACGGATGCATCAAACAGCTGGAGGACGGTGCGACGCCGGCAAAGGCGGATTCTCTCGAGCCGCCGCCCGCTCCGCCGGAGCCGCCCGAAGGCAGCCGCGCCGCTCCTGGCGCACTTCTTGCCGGAAGGTACCGTCTTCTGCAGGAAATAACCGCGTCAGATCATGGTCGGATGTTTCGCGCTGAGCGCATCGAGGATAACGCCGCGGTAGCCGTTCTCATTCTTCACTCCAGCCTCGTAGGGCGGTCGGAGCTCTTCACGCGCCTGGAGCAGGAAGTGCGGAGCTTGCAGCAGTTGAAGCACCCTGCCTTTCAGCGAATTCTTTCCCTCGAATACACGAATGCGCACACGTTCCTCCTCCTCGAATGGATTGAAGGTCCGGCTCTGCTAGACTTGCTCCGAACCCGGCGTGCTCTCCCGGCGAGCGAAGCAAAACTGCTGCTCTCGCCTCTGGCGGATGCGTTCGACGAGCTCGGATCGGCAGGCCTGGGGTGTCCGGACATCGCTGCGCACGAAATTCTCCTGCCGGGAGCGGATGTCGGCCAACCGGTCACTTCCTGGCCCGTGTGTCAGCCGAGGTTTTTGGCACTGACGACAGTGGGCTCGGGCTCGGCTTCACCCGAGGCGACGATGGTTGCGTCGTCGTTTGCGCTCATGAAAGAAAGGGGAGCATTCACGGGTAGTCCCTCGACGGCCTACGTCTATGCCGTGGCCTCTCTCGCCTATGAAATGCTTGGCGGCGTGAAGGCGGGTAGCTCGATGGGCACGTATGTGCCGATTCCGGGATTATCCGAACAGGGAAACGCGGTATTGAGGCGGGCACTCACTCCCGCGCAGTATTACAAGAGCGCAAGGACCTTCGTGGAGGACTTGGCGGACGAGGTCTCCTTTGCGCCCCAGCCGGCTAAGGTTCGAGCGCCGACATTTACACCGCCCCCATTGCCGCGGCAAAAATCGCGGCCGTTTTCGGTGAGATGGCTTATGGCAGCAGTGGTCGTGCTGCTGATCATCGGCGGCATCGTGCTCTTGCAGGGAGTGAAGCTGGCTGAATGGCTACGCGTTTCGAAGACTCCTCGGGTCGATTTAATTACTCCAACGCCAGAGCCCGTGGTCACCGCATCGCCGACCCCCGAGTCCACTGCTACCCCAACGCCAGAGCCCACGCTCTCTCGGGCAACGCCAGAGCCCACGCTCTCTCGAGCAACGCCAGAGCCCACTCTCTCTCGGGCAACGCCAGAGCCGACTCTCTCTCCGGCAACGCCAGAGCCGACTCTCTCTCCGGCAACGCGTGAGCCGACTCTCTCTCCGTACGAGCAGGCTCTCACCGTCGCACAGGAGCTTCAGCGAAAGGATGATCTTGCTGGCGCCCTGGCAGCTTATGCGGAAGTCGCGGCCCGTTTTCCGGAGGAGAAGCAACCACGTGAAGCCCTGGAGAGGATTGCAGCCAGCTTGCGTGCGAACTCTTCCAAAATGCGGCCCGGCGATCTCGCCCCATTGCGTCAGCCTCTTGAGAAAGCCGCCGCTCTCGATACCATCTCCGCGCAGATGCTGCTCGGAGAAATGCTCCGCCAGACCGACTCGGACGATGCGCTCAAATGGTTCATCGCCGCCGCAAATCGGGGCCAGACGGAAGCGATGGTTGTTGCGGGGCAGATGATGGCTAGCGGACGCGGCGTTAAGACGCCCGATCTGGCCGGGGCTGCTTCTTGGTTTTCCAAGGCGGCCGAGAAAGGCGATTCGACCGGGATGTACGCGCTCGCCGAGTGTCACCTTTTCGCAAAAGGAGTGCCGAAAGATCCCAAGCGCGCCGTCGAACTGCTGACCGCCGCCTCGGCCCTCAACAATCCCCGTGCGATGAATCTCCTGGGCGACCTTTACCGCAGGGGAGTGCCCGGGCTGATCGAGCCGAATTTCGACGAATCCGTTCGGCTGTTTTCCCAGGCGAAAGAACTCGGGTTTCTCGATGCACAGGGCAATCTGGGTGTCCTGTACATCTACGGGCAGGGCGTTCCGAAGGATGAAAAGCAGGCCGTCGCCCTCTTCAGGGACGGAGCGGGAAAGGGCAATCCTTTGTGCATGTATTTCTATGCGATGTGCTTCGAGGGCGGCGTCGGGATTGACAAGGATCGCAAAGCTGCCCGTACTTGGTACGTGCGCGCCGCACAGGGCGGCAACAGGACCGCTATCGAATGGTGCAAAAAAAACAATATTCCGTTGGCAAGTCCCCCCTAAACCGCTAATTACCATCCACCTCTCTTTTGTCAGATGAACATCCACGAATACCAAGCCAGGGAGCTTTTCGCCAAGTTTGGAGTTGCCACGCAGCCAGGTGGTGTCGCTTCTACGCCTGAAGAGGCCGGGCAAGTCGCATCGAAATTGGGTGGTGCCAAGCTTGTAATAAAGGCCCAGATTCATGCGGGAGGGCGGGGCAAGGGAACCTTCACGACGGGTTTTAAAGGTGGCGTTCACCTTTGTGATACTCCTTTGCAGTCCCAAGATCTGGCCGCGAGAATGCTCGGCAAGACCTTGGTCACCCATCAGACAGGTCCGGAAGGCAAGGAGGTCAGAAAGGTCTTTGTTGGAGAGGCTGTGGACATTCTTCGTGAACTCTACTTCGCCATCCTTCTCGACCGCGCTACGTCAGCGCCGGTGGTCATCGCCAGCACGGAAGGCGGAGTGGACATCGAGTCTGTCGCCGAGAAGACGCCTGAAAAAATCCTTCGCATCAGCGTGAATCCCGCGCTTGGGCTCATGCCCTACCAAACGCGCAACATCGCCGCTGCTCTCGGGCTGACCGGCCCTCTGATGAACCAAGCGGCTAAGCTCTTCAGCAACCTCTTCAAGCTCTTCATGCAGCGTGATTGTTCCATGGTAGAGATCAATCCGCTCGTGGTGACGGCGAAAGGCGAGTTGCTCGCTCTCGACGCGAAATTCAATTTCGACGACAACGCTCTCTACCGGCAGCCCGAGATCGTCGCCATGCGCGATTTGACAGAAGAAGACCCTCGTGAAGTGGCGGCTTCCGAACACGGTCTCAACTACATCGGACTTGATGGCAACATTGCCTGCCTGGTCAACGGCGCGGGGTTGGCAATGGCAACGATGGACATCATCCAGTACGCAGGCGGCAGACCCGCCAATTTCCTCGATGTCGGAGGCGGGGCAAGCAAAGAGCAGGTCGCTGCAGCGTTTCGAATCATTTTGAGCGACAAAAACGTCGAGGGCATTCTGGTGAATATTTTCGGCGGAATCATGGACTGCAACGTCATTGCCCACGGAATTGTCGATGCCGCCCGCGAAACCCACCTCGGCATCCCGCTCGTCGTGCGCCTTGAAGGCAACAACGTCGATGCGGGCAAGAAGACTCTCGCCGAAAGCGGCCTCACACTCATCACAGCCGACAACATTCTTGATGCCGCGCAGAAAGTCGTCGCCGCGGTCAAGAAAGCCGCCTGACATGCTCAAGGAAGTCGACGACATCGACGAGACGCTCGCGAAGCGCGGCGCCGGCGGCTCGCCTGTTTACCTGGGAAAAATGGAGAGTTTGGTCTGCTGGCTCGCTGTCGCCAGAGACCCGGGCGGCAGTTGCTTTACCATCCATCAACGCAAATCGTCTTCCTGACTATGGCCATTCTTGTCACCCCCGAAACCAGCGTTCTCGTGCAAGGCATCACCGGCAGCTTCGGCGCGCGGCACGCGCAGCTCAGCCTTGATTACGGAACCAACGTTGCCGCCGGTGTAACGCCCGGCAAAGGCGGTCAGCTCTTTGCCGATTATGTGCCGATCTTTGATACTGTGGATCAGGCCGTGAGGGAGACGGGCGCGACCGTGTCGGCCATTTTTGTTCCGCCTCCGTTTGCGGCGGACGCGATTCTCGAGGGCGTCGATGCTGGTCTTGATTTGGTCGTTTGCATCACCGAAGGCATTCCTGTCAACGACATGGTCAAAGTAAAGCTCGCCATGCGTGGCTCAAAGACACGCCTGATTGGCCCAAACTGTCCAGGTGTTGTGACACCGGGTGACGGCGCAAATTCCCACGGCGGCTGCCGTATCGGGATTGCGCCAGGATATATTCACAAGAAGGGCAATGTTGGTGTGGTTTCCCGCTCCGGCACCCTGACCTATGAAGCTGTCTGGCAGTTGACCACTCGAGGCTACGGACAGAGCACCTGTGTTGGCATCGGAGGGGATCCGGTCAACGGCACATCGCACTTGGACGTGCTTGAGATGTTCAACGAGGATCCGGATACCGAGGCGATTATTATGATCGGCGAGATCGGCGGCAGCGCCGAAGAAGAAGCCGCTGCCTGGGCGAAAGAGAATTGCAAGAAGCCCATTGCCGCCTTTATCGCGGGCGCAACCGCCCCACCGGGACGCCGCATGGGGCACGCTGGTGCCATCGTTAGCGGCGGCAAGGGCACCGCAGCGGCCAAGATCGCTGCGCTAAAGGATGCAGGAATCGCCGTTGCTCCCACCCCTGCCGACATGGCCGATACCTTGATTGCCCGTCTGGGATAGGGATTCATCATTTCCCTCCCCGCAAAATCGCCCGCCAAGTTCACCCTTGGCGGGCGTTCACCTTTTTTTGCGTGTGCTGCGGCAGGTTTTGATTGGCGAAGGGGTTCGGCGCGTCATACTCTAAGCAAACCCCTTATCACCCTATGCCAGTTATCGCGAAAGGACTCGAAGGAATCGTCGCCAACTCAACCAGCTTGAGCGATGTGCTTGGAAAGAAAGGAATTCTCATCTACGCCGGCTACGACATCAACGAACTCGCCGGCAAGGCTTCCTACGAGGAAATCGTCTACTTGCTCTGGCATGGCGCGTTGCCGAGTCGCCCGCAGCTTGACGAGCTCAAGGCTCAACTGAGTGGCGAACGCGAGCTTCCTCGGGGCGTCGTGGATTTCATTAAGTCCGCTCCGATCCGTTCCAATCCGATGGATGTCATGCGTACGGCGATCTCGATGCTTGGTCTCTATGACAGCGGCCTCAACGCGGAAGAGGGGCGCGAAGACGCCGACCGCCGCCGCGCCGTCAGCATCACTGCCAAGGTCGGCGTGATTGCCGCCTATTTCCACCGCGCCCGACAAGGGCTCACGCTTCCTCCGGTGCGGACGGACCTCGGCGAGGCCGCCCATTTTCTCTACTTGCTCAACGGGACGGAGCCCTCGACTGAGGCTACAAAAACGCTCGATGTGGCTTACGTGCTGCATGCCGATCATGGGATGAACGCATCGACGTTCAGCGCGCGTGTGACGATTGCGACGCTGAGCGACATCTATTCCGCGATCACCTCGGCGATCGGAACCCTCAAAGGCCCGCTGCACGGCGGCGCGAACGAAGGGGTGATCCACATGCTCGTGGAAATTGGCAGCGAAGATAACGTGGATGCGTGGGTTGACGAACAGCTTGCACAGAAAAAGAAAATCATGGGCATTGGTCACCGCGTTTACAAGGTCCTCGATCCTCGCGCTCCCCATCTGCGCGCAATGGCCATCAAGCTTTCTGACGAGCTTGGCGAACCCAAGTGGATCCGCATGAGTGAGCGCATCGCGCAAATCATGAAGGAAAAGAAAGGCCTCAACGCAAACGTGGATTTCTATTCCGCTACAGTTTATTACTCGCTCGGCATTCCCACCGACATGTTCACGCCGATTTTTGCCATCGCGCGCACCAGCGGATGGACGGCTCATGTCCTCGAGCAACTCGCCGATAATCGGCTCTACCGGCCCCTCAGCGCGTACGTCGGACCTCCAGTAGGCAAGAAGTTCGTCCCCATCGACGAACGCTAAATCGACACTTCGTGCCGAAAAAAACCCCCAGAGGAATTTTTGTTTTCCGTCTTGGACTTTAAGCTGTGGGCGCTAGAGTGGGAGCGTGAATCCCTCCACACTCTCCGACGATGACTTCTACCCGCTAATCGAAGCCCGCCATTTCGATCCGTTTAAACTCCTGGGAATTCGAGAGTTTCAGGGAAGCCAGTTCGGACGCGTTTTTCGCCCGGATGCTGCAGAAGTTGTAATCATTGATGGGGCGGACGATGCGCGCCGCTTCCCTTTGAGCAAGGTCCATCCGGACGGCTTGTTCGAGTCCGTCTTGCGCGGAGTTGAGCAGCCGTTCGACTACGTGCTGGAAATGAAGAGCCACGCCGGGGAAACGTGGCGAGAGAAGGATGCCTATTCCTTCGGTCCCGTGCTCGGCGAGATGGACATCTATCTCTTCAATGAAGGCACGCACTACGAAGTCTACAGAAAGCTTGGCGCGCATTTGATGGAACTTGGCGGCGTGGCCGGCACCCACTTCGCCGTCTGGGCTCCCAATGCCCAGCGCGTGTCCGTGGTGGGGGACTTCAACCATTGGGACGGCCGCGTCCACGCGATGCGCAAAATGATTCCGTCGGGCATTTGGGAAATTTTCGTTCCGCATGTTCAGGAGGGCGCCCATTATAAAATTGAGGTTCGCGGTCCGCATGGCGACTCGATGCTCAAGACCGACCCTTTCGCATTTTTTGCCCAGCACGGGACGCAGACCGGCTGCATGGTCTATGACATCACCCGATATGGGTGGAGCGATGCGGACTGGATGGAGCAGCGCAAGCACCGCGATCAGTACAATTCTCCGATGAGCACCTATGAGGTGCATCTCGGCTCCTGGCAACGAAATCCGGAGGAGGGAAATCGTTTCCTGAGTTACATAGAGCTCGGGGACCGCCTGATTCCCTACGTCAAGGAGCTGGGATTCACGCACATCGAATTGCTGCCTGTGATGGAGCACCCCTTCGATGGCTCGTGGGGCTATCAAGTCGTCAACTTTTACGCGCCGACAAGCCGGCACGGAAACCCCGACGAGTTCCGTAATTTCGTGGACCGTTGCCA
>JAXIPG010000157.1:0-14338 GCA_045403045.1 Terrimicrobiaceae bacterium | reverse complement strand
ACGAGGCGCTGGCGTACGCGCAAGACGGCGTGCGGAAGGCGCCAGCCGAAGCGGGCCCGCGTGTGTTGCTCTTCCAGTTGTTCAGCGTGCTTGGACAGTGGGAGCGTGCCTTCACGCAACTCAACGTCCTAAAGGACATGGATGCGAATTGCATGCTGCTGGCACAGGTGTTCCGGCCCGTTGTACAGTGCGAGGCTTTGCGGGAAGAGATTTTCGGCGGGAAACGTGGTCCCTTGATCTTCGGCGAGCCGGTGGAATGGATCGGCCTGCTCTTGCAGGCTAATCAACTGCTGGCCCAGGGGGAGGTTGCCGCGGCGTCGGAGCTGCGTACTCGAGCTTTCGAAACCGCCCCGGCAATGCCGGGCACTATCAACGACCAGCCCTTCGAGTGGATAGCCGACGCTGATTCGCGTCTCGGTCCGATCATCGAAACGATCATCGATGGAAAGTATTATTGGGTGCCATTCTTTCGGGTGCGCTCGATTCGAACGGAGCCGCCGCAGGACTTGCGCGACCTGGTGTGGACCGCTGCCCAGTTTGTGTGGGCAAATGGCGGCGAATCACCGGGCTTCATTCCGACCCGATATCCAGGCAGCCAAAATGCAACCGACAGCTCGCTGAGGTTGGCGCGCAAAACCGAATGGGTGGATAAGGGTAACGATCTCTACCTAGGCTTGGGGCAACGTATGTTCGCGACCGATCAAACCGAAATCGCACTGACGGAAATGCGCCAGATTGAGCTGTCGCAGCCGTAGTTTTCGCTCTAGCTTGTCTTCAATGGTGAAAACCGTAACAAGTGAGGCAAGTTTTTCTGGTGGAATCCACAGATGACGCAGATTGACGCAGAGGCAGATTGATGCAGGCGTTGGAGCCCCCATGACTGTTGATAGACTAATATCAGGCCTCCCGCCTCAAACTGGTCTCTGTGGGGTTTCGGCAGCCCGTGACTCGATTTTGAGGCGTCTGGCCTTCAATCTGCGTCCATCTGTTCCATCTGCGGATTTTTCGACCAATCCTCGTCGGTTTGAGGCGCAGCTTCGCTAGGTATGGCCGACGCTATCATTGAAAAAATCCAACCGTGTCTGTTGGATCGCCTTACGGACGAGAATCCTGAATCGCAAAAGGAAGGCCGAAGCGAACGGATCATCTCTATACGGCGTTACCGCGAAGGGGTGTTGCGAGACCTGGTATGGCTGCTCAACGGGAAGGCGCACACAGTCGAAGAAGAGTTAAATGAGTTTCCCGAAGCAGCGCGCTCGGTCCTCAATTTCGGCACGCGCGATCTCTGCGGTTTGATTTCGGCAAACATGGATATGCGGGATTTGGAGCACGATATTGCCGAAGCGATTCGCCTCTTCGAACCAAGGATTAACCCGCGTACGCTTGAGGTAAAAGCGGTTGCCGGGACCAAGCGCGATTCGAACGGACTCTCCATCGAAATCCGGGGCGAGCTCTGGGCCTACCCAATCCCTGAGCAGCTCTACCTGCGCAGCGAGATAGACCTTGATACAGGCGAATATACTGTGTGAGAATGTGGCGCGATGTAGGGCCATTCGTAAATCTGTGGTCCCGGCAGCTTTCAGGCACGTGAATGGACCGCCGACTCCTTAACTATTACAACATAGAGCTCGCGCATCTGCGGCAGACCGGCGCGGAGTTTGCGCAGCAGTTTCCGAAAATCGCCGGGCGACTGGCGCTGGATCGGGAAGCGAAGGAGATTTGCCCGGACCCTTTTGTTGAGCGCCTGATGGAGGGTTTCGCGTTCCTAACCGCGCGCGTCCATTTGAAGCTCGATGCGGAATTTCCGCGTTTCACACAAGCCATGCTGGAGACGATCTATCCGCATTACCTGTGCCCGACACCCTCAATGGCTGTGGTGCGCTTCGAGCCGGCCCAGATAACGGAAGGATTTTCGATCCCGCGCGGCACAGCGCTCAAGAGCATCATCGGCCCGGAGGAGCACACGCCTTGCGAATACCGTACCGCTCATGAAGTGAAGCTCTGGCCGATTCGGATTGTTGAGGCGCGATACTTTACCCGCGATATTGCGGAACTGGAGTTGCCAAGAGGGTTGGCAGGTCGTGCCGCCTTCCGGATCCGCCTCCAGAGCCCTGCGGATGTACCCTTGAAAGCGATCCCGCTCGACAAACTCACGTTTTTCCTCCGCGGGACGGATGAACTGCCAGTGGCCATTTACGAACAGATTTTTTCGCAAGGTAAGGCAGTGGTTGTGCGCGGTCTTACAGCCGAACGAATCAAACCGACGGTCCTTCTACCGCGAGCGAACCTCCGGCGCGTCGGCTTCCGTGACGAAGAGGCGCTGTTGCCGTATGGTCCGCGTGGATTCAGCGGCTATCGGTTGCTACACGAGTATTTTGCCTGTCCGCAACGCTTCTTGTTTTTCGAGATCGACGGTCTGCAGGACGCGATCCATAGCTTCGATTGCGACCATATGGACCTGATCGTCGTTCTCGATGAGGAGGATGTGCGATTGGAAAACCGAGTGGACGTTTCGAATTTCGAGCTGTTCTGCACGCCGGCCATTAACCTGTTCCCGCGGCGTGCCGACCGTATCTCCTTGGTTGATCGGGCATCGGAGTTTCATGTGGTGATCGACAGAACTCGGCCGGTCGATTTCGAGGTTTACCAGATCGAGGCTGTGACCGGTCACGGCGAAAGTGCTGAAGACGAACAGCAGATCCACCCCTTTTATCTCGCACGGGATTTGGATCTCGCGAGCAGCGCCTTTTTTACGGTGAATCGCGTGCCGCGGGTGCTTTCCGAGAAGGAAAGGCGATTTGGCCAGGCCACTTCATATTCTGGTAGCGAGGTGTTTCTCTCGCTGGTCGATGGGGCCGATGCGCCTTACGGGGGTAATCTTCAGCAACTTAGTGTGAAGGCGCTCTGCTCCAACAGGCACCTTCCAATCCAGATGGCGGTGGGTGTGGGGAGAACGGATTTTACGCTCGATGTGCATGCGCCAGTCGCTACGGTAAAGTGCGTGACGACACCCACACCGCCGCGACCGCAATTTGCCGAAGGCGCGCGTGCATGGCGGATCATCAATCATCTCTCGCTCAATTACCTCTCTTTGCTCGACCATCCGGGTGGCGAGGGGGCGGTAGCTCTGCGCGATTTACTGAGCCTGTACGCCGAGCCTGAAAACGCCTATCTGCGCAAGCAGATCAAAGGCGTGCGCTCGGTGAAGGCAAAGCAGATCGTGCGGCGAGTGACGACGCCGGGCCCGATCGCGTTTGCGCGCGGGCTCGAAATCGGCGTATTGTTCGACGAAAGTGCTTTCGAGGGCACGGGCGTATTCCTCATTGGCGCGGTATTGGAACAGTTTTTCGCGCGATATGTTTCGCTCAATTCATTCACCGAAACGGTAATCCGCACCGATCAACGGGGAGAAATCATGCGATGGCCGACTCAACTGGGAAGCAGACACCTGACTTAATAGAGCGGCTCACCGCGGACCCATTCGCATTCGACTTTTTCCGGGCGCTGCGGCTGATCGAAAGCCGCTTTCCCAAAAAGCCGCGCATCGGCGAATCGCTGAGTCCTCGCGACGATCCGGTGCGTTTCGGGCAGGTGGCGTCTTTGGCATTTGCGCCCTCCACGCTGGCGGAGTTTCATGCGGGCGATGACGGGCGTCCGGCGAAACTATCGGTGAATTTTCTCGGCCTTTTCGGTCCCAACGGCCCGATTCCGTTGCACATCACCGAATATGCGCGGGAGCGGCAGCGCCATGCCCATGACCCGACGCTGACGGGTTTCCTGGATGTCTTTCATCATCGCATCCTTTCGTTGTTTTACCGCGCCTGGGCCGTGAACCAGAAGGCGGCAGACATGGATCGTCCAAAAGATGCGCGCTTTCCCGCCTACATCGGCACGTTATTCGGCATCGGCGCCGAGCCTTTGCGCAATTGTGACGCCGTTCCCGACAACTCGAAGCTTTACTTCTCAGGGCACCTCGCTTGCAAGACGCGGCACGCGGAAGGGCTCGAAAAGATCATCGCTGATTTCTTTGGCATGCCGGCGAGGGTGCTGACGTTCGTCGGCCAGTGGTTAGTACTCCCGCCAGCCAGTCAGTGCCGCCTCGGCGAGTCTCCGGAAACTGGCACGCTTGGTACGACGGCGATTGTCGGCTCGCGCTTCTGGGAAACCCAGCTAAAGTACAGGTTGCGCCTCGGGGCTATGAGGTTGAATGATCTCTATCGCATGCTCCCTGTGGGTGAGGCTTTTCGTCGATTGAAGTGCTGGGTGCTCAACTACTCAGGTCAGGAGTATTTTTGGGACGTCCAGTTGGTATTGAAGGCAGAGGAGGTTCCCGAGACGTGTCTGGGAAAGGCGGGCCTGCTCGGATGGACCACATGGCTGAAGAGCAAACCGTTTGAGCGTGACGCGGACGACCTCGTGGTCAACGGTGGATGAGGAACATTTATGGCTGAAATTAAACGTACCGCCCTTTTTGGCAGGCTCGGCACACTGGCTTACAAAGCGATGGAAAGCGCCACGGTGCTTTGCAAAATGCGAGGCAATCCGTATGTCGAGTTGGTCCACTGGCTCCAGCAGGTGCTGCAATACCCGGACTCCGACATTCATCGCATCGTCAAGTACTCAGGCTTGGATCCTTCGCGAATCGCTGCCGATGTGACCGCGTCGCTAGACAAACTGCCGCGCGGCGCGACGGCCATTTCCGATTTTTCTCCTCACCTCGAGGAGGCTGTCGAGCGCGGGTGGCTTTACGCGTCGCTGCTCTACGGCGAGCCCCGTGTACGCACGGGTCACATGATTCTTGGCATGCTCAAGACGCCGGGATTGCGCAACGTCTTCACCGGGATCTCGCGCGAATTCGCGAAGCTCAAAGCGGACGATCTTTCCGAGGATCTTCCGAAGATTGTGCAGGGTTCACCCGAAGATTCGATGGCTGCGCAAGGGGGCGCGACCGATGCGATGGCGGCGCAGCCGGAAGAGGGTGGTACGATTACTCCTGGCATCATGGGAAAGCAGGAGGCGCTCGCGCGTTTTTCCGTCGATTTGACCGAGAGAGCGCGAAAAGGTGAGATCGACCCGATCGTCGGTCGCGATGCTGAGATCCGGCAGATCATCGACATCCTGATGCGCCGGCGGCAGAACAATCCGATTCTGACCGGCGAGGCGGGTGTCGGGAAAACGGCGGTGGTCGAAGGCTTCGCGCTGCGAATCAGCGCGGGCGATGTGCCCCCAGCGCTGAAAGATGTCGTTCTGCGGACCCTCGATCTCGGCCTGCTTCAGGCTGGCGCGAGCTACAAGGGAGAGTTTGAAAACCGTCTGCGGCAGATTATCGACGAAGTGAAGGCATCGCCCAAGCCGATCATTCTTTTTATCGACGAAGCGCACACTCTCATCGGCGCGGGCGGAACGGCGGGTCAAGGCGACGCGGCGAATTTGCTCAAACCGGCGTTGGCGCGCGGAACATTGCGGACGATCGCGGCGACAACGTGGGGCGAATACAAAAAGTATATCGAAAAAGACCCGGCGCTGACGAGGCGCTTTCAAGTCGTCAAAATTGAGGAACCGGGCGAGGAGAAGGCCGTGCAGATGATCCGGGGCCTGGCGCCCGTGCTTGAAGCGCATCACAAAGTTTCGGTGCTGGACGAGGCACTCGAAGCGGCGGCGCGGCTTTCGCATCGATACATCCCCTCTCGGCAATTGCCCGACAAAGCCGTGAGCCTCATCGACACAGCGTGCGCGCGAGTCGCAATCAGCCAGCATGCCATGCCACCGCAAGTCGAAGATTGCCGAAGAGGCATCGAGGCACTGGAAACGGAGTCGCGAATTCTTGATCGCGAGTCCTCCGTCGGCATCGAGCACTCCGAGCGGCGATTGGAGATCGAGACGAAGTTAGAGGACGAGAAAAAGCGGTTCGCTGCGCTGGAGGCAGACTGGAACAAAGAGCGCGATTTCGTCACAAAGATCCTCGAGTTGCGAAATCAGTTGCAGCCACCGCAAGGCAATGGGGAATCGAATGGCAACGGCGCCACGATAGACCGTGCTTCTCTTCTCGATCAGTTGCGGGATCTTGAAAAAAATCTCTCGGTCTTACAGGGCGAAAACCCGCTAATCCTTCCAAGCGTTGACCGCCAGGCTGTGGCGTCGGTCTTGGCGGACTGGACAGGTATTCCCGTTGGCAGGATGGTGAAGAACGAAATTCAGGCTGTTCTGAGTCTCGCAGACAGTCTTGAAAAGCGCGTAATCGGTCAGCGGCATGCACTCGACGCGATCGCGCGCCGCATCCAGACCTCGCGCGCTGGATTGGACAACCCGAGTAAGCCGATCGGGGTATTCTTGCTCACCGGTCCGAGTGGCGTTGGAAAGACGGAGACCGCACTCGCTTTGGCCGAAACGCTCTATGGCGGTGAGGGCAATATGATCACGATCAACATGAGCGAATTTCAGGAGGCGCACACCGTCTCTACGCTTAAAGGCTCGCCCCCGGGATACGTCGGATACGGCGAGGGCGGTGTGCTGACCGAGGCGGTGCGGCGCCGGCCTTACAGCGTCGTGCTGCTTGATGAAGTCGAGAAGGCTCATCCCGACGTGCATGAGATATTCTTCCAGGTCTTTGACAAAGCGATCATGGAAGATGCTGAGGGGAGGCTGATTGATTTCAAGAACACGATTGTCCTGCTTACGACGAATGTTGGCAGCGATCTGATCATGAACCTGTGCAAAGATCCGGAACTCAAGCCGGAACCCGACGGGATCGCGAAAGCGCTGCGCCAGCCCCTGCTGAAGACATTCCCGGCCGCGCTTCTCGGCCGGCTTGTGGTGGTTCCGTATTATCCGCTTAGCGACGAGATGCTGAAATCGATCATCCGATTGCAGCTTTCGCGGATTGAGAATCGGCTCGCGGAAACCCACGACGTGCCATTCACCTGTGACGATGCGGTGATCGAGTTGATCGCCGCCCGTTGCACCGAAGTCGAAAGCGGAGGCCGAATGGTGGATGCCATCCTGACACAAACGCTGCTCCCCGAAATCAGCCGGCAGTTTTTGAGCCGCATGCTGGACGGAAATCCGGCCACAAGGGTGCATGTTGGCGTGAAGGACGGAGAATTCGTGTACGAATTTTAGTAATCCGCAAACATCTTTGAACCGCGGATCACCCGGATAGAACGGATGACGAAACGAAACTCTGCAACACCGTAGCTGGTTTCGCGGCCTCATGGGATCGTTGCGCCGCTTCGTCAGCCGCGGAACTTTTTAAAAGGGGGAAGGTAGGTGACCAGCGAGGCTCTATAAACAGGGTCGAGCGACAATGCGAACGGCCGTCCCTGCGAATCGCGCGTCTCCCATGCCGGCGATCAAGAATGGTCCGCGGCCGGAATAGCGCCACGGACTCATCATATTGCGGGCGGGACACGCCATATTGATAACTCGGGCCTCCTCAATCCCTCTCTCCATCTGCGACAATCTGTGTCATCTACGGATGGCACCGCGCGCCTTCGACCGATGAAATGTCTTGTTCAAGCCGGTGCGTTTCGGCATGTTACGAATTGAACGCGCTAAAAGCGCAGTCCCTTTGTCGCCTGCGCGTTCGCCTTTTCCTTGGAATTTATGAGCTACACACAGGACGGAAGGCCCCTCGCGATCCAAACTCCTTTAGGCAAGGACAAGCTTTTTCTGATCGGCCTCAGCGGCCATGAGGGGATTAGCCAGTTATTCAGTTTCCAACTCGAGGTGCTGGCCGAAAACAAGACCGAGGTGGCATTCGAGAAGTTGCTGGGCCAAAAGGTAACCGTCGAGATCGAGTTGCCAAACAAAGAAAAGCGCTTCTTTAACGGTATCGTTAGCAGGGCGATTGAAGGAGAGCAAGGTGTGATCTTTACGGGGTATACGTTGGAGATTGTTCCGCAGTTCTGGCTGCTG
This sequence comes from Terrimicrobiaceae bacterium, assembly GCA_045403045.1. GTDB lineage: Bacteria > Verrucomicrobiota > Verrucomicrobiia > Chthoniobacterales > Terrimicrobiaceae > DASTFP01. Next base: position 6,424 of record JAXIPG010000157.1, on the reverse strand, counting down.
ACCCGTCGAGCCCAATCGCGCATTTTCCAGCATGTGAGCGTGCCTGACATTTTGAAGAAAGTGTTCGAGGGATTGGACGTTACTTTCGAGTTGCAGGGCACCTTTCACGCGCGCGACTACTGTGTCCAATATCGCGAGACCGATTTCAATTTCGCTTGCCGGGTGATGGAAGAAGAAGGCATCTTTTATTTCTTCAAGCACAGTGCGGGCAACCATAAGATGGTTGTGGCCAATACGCCGGGGAGTCATTGTGATCTGCCCGTCACGTCGAAGGTCATTTACGAAGCAGTCGAGGGCGGAACACGGGACGAATACCGCATTTATTCTTGGACAAAGACGCAGGAGTTGCGCTCTGGAAAATACACGCTATGGGACCATTCTTTCGAGCTGCCGCACAAGCATCTGGAGGCCAATAAGACGATCATCGACAGCGTCCCGGTGGGCAGCGTCAATCATAAGCTGAACGTCGCCAACAATCAGAAGCTTGAGCTCTATGATTTCCCCGGGGAGTATTCACAGCGTTTCGACGGCATCAGCGGGGGCGGTGGTGAGCAACCTGAGGAAGTGCAGAAGATTTTCGAAGACAACCGGCGCACGGTTGAGATCCGCATGCAGGAGGAGGCCGTGCCATCGCTTCTCATCCAAGGCGCTTCCCAGTGCCGCCAGTTCACCAGCGGGCACAAATTTACCCTGGAACGGCATTTCAACGCCAATGGCGCGCACGTTCTAACATCGGTGCAGCACGCCTGCAGCGAGGATAATTACCGATCCACCGGCCAAGCTTTCGCATACAGTAACAGCTTCACATGCATTCCGCTCGCCTTACCTTTCCGACCCCCTCGCGTGACAGCCAAGCCAACGGTTCCCGGTACGCAAACAGCCGTCGTCGTCGGCCCTCCCGGCGAAGAAATTTTCACGGACAAGTATGGCCGGGTGAAAGTTCAGTTTCATTGGGATCGCGAAGGCAAGAACAACGCCGATAGTTCGTGTTGGATACGCGTCGGCCAGCTCTGGGCCGGGAGAAGATGGGGAGCAAGCTTTTGGCCGCGAATAGGTCAGGAAGTGATCGTAGACTTTCTGGAAGGTGATCCCGATCAGCCAATCATCGTGGGGAGCGTTTACAATGCCGACCAGATGCCGCCTTACCTTGGCGACGGTCCCGACTCCAAGCACAAGAAGGACAATAAGGTAAGCGGAATCAAGTCGTGCTCGACGCCTGGTGGAGGGGGTTATAACGAGATGCGCCTCGATGATACCAAAGGCAAGGAGCAGGTGTTCATTCACGCGCAGCGCAATGCGGACACCCGCGTGCTGAACGATTCGATGGAGTCTGTCTTGCACGATCGACACTTGACTGTTGGGGGGGAAAAGGACGGCTCAAAGGCCGGTGATCAGCGCGAGATGATCTATCGCGACAAGCATCTCAAGGTTCATCGTAACCAAATCGAGCAGGTTGGGGGCAACATGGAACTGCTCGTCGGTGGGATCGATGGCGACGGCAATCAAGACATCGTGATCCAGGGTTACAAAAAGGAGTTGATCGAGAAGGACGATCATCTCCACGTGAAGGGCAGCCGAATGGAGACAATCGGCGCCAGCCAATCATTGACCGTCGGTGGCAGCCAACAGGAAAAGATAGGCAAGAAGCATGCCATGGATGTCGCCGAGGAAATTCACCTAAAGTGCGGCATGAAGGTCATTATAGAAGCCGGCGTGCAGCTTACCATCAAGGGGCCGGGCGGTTTCGTTGACATCAATCCCGCCGGCGTCACGATTCAGGGCACCATGGTTTTGATCAACAGCGGAGGCTCGGCAGGTACCGGCAGCGGCTCTACGCCGGCGGGACCCGACGACGCCAAGAAAGCCAATCCCACTGCACCGGTCGTTGCCGATGACTCAAAAACCGGACAAAAGTCCAACTAGCAGCCTGTCGGGCTTGAATTCGAACTCCCATTTCATGGTTAGATTGCGGTTGACTAACGAAGTTTCCCTGCCTGACAGGCTGCTAAAATTTTCCGCCTCCGGCGGAAAACAGGAAAAAATTCTGCTCACTACAGCCCTCTACCGATAGAAAAAATTATGCCTCCCGCCGCGAGAATCACTGATCCGGTCTTGCATCCTCTTCCGCCTGTTCTTCAACCGGGTCCGGGCAGCCCGAATGTCTTAATCGGCTTCCTGCCCGCCTGGCGCGGCGTCCCTGGTGCAGTTGCTGCAGCACTTCAAGCTGCCAAACAGGTCTCAGATACCGCTATCCAGGTTGCTCAGGCCGCTACCTTGGCCGCTGCCGGGACACCAGGAGCTCCCGCGGCCAAGGCCGCTGAAGAGACGGCAAAGGGGACTGCGGCTGCGTCGATGGGGTCGACGATTACTTCGTCGGCCGCCGGGGCTGACATCCACGCCTGCGTGACGCCTTTTCCCCTTCCGCCCCATGGTCCCGGAGTGGTGATCGATGGATGCTCAACGGTCATGATCAACAACCTCCCGGCTTGTTACTTGGGTAACACGATTCTTGAGCCGATCGGCCCGCCCAACAAGATCGTAATGGGTTGTCCCACCGTGATGATTTGCACTCCTTCTCAAGGCGCGGCCCTGCAGACTGATGCGCCGTTCTGCGAAGAGTGCGAAAAGGCCAAAGCCGCTCAAAATGCCTGACTCGCCATTAGACGCAACGGCGCCCTTGGAAGCGGTCACGTTGACGACGCTTCAAGAAGACTTGGTCAATATCCTGCGAAACATCGGCGGGCCTCTCTTTGCTGTCCTCGATGCGACTCGCGATCCTTTGACGATTTTAGGGATGTTGCGCAGCTCCGGCGAGGAATATCAGAGTCTTTATGAGGGAATGCAGGGAAAAATGCTCGAAGCCTATGCTCCTTACTTGGTCCGATTACCAGGGGACTCACGATTGCTTGAGACTCTGGTAGCGCAAGGATGGGGAAAGCACTGGGGCATTTTTGTCGTCAGCGCCACGGATTTCAAAACCTTGCGTAAACATTTCCGGACGTTCCTGATGGTCAAGAGCCCGGAGGGCAAGCAGCTCTATTTCCGCTATTACGATCCGCGAGTGTTGCGAGTGTATTTACCGACGTGCAATGCGGCGGAAACCAACTTTATTTTCGGCCCGGTTGCCGCGTATCTCTGCGAGGGTGAGGCGCCGGATACCCTGTTGGTTTTCCAACCCGGCCAGGATTTTGCGCAATGTGAAGCCGTTAAGCTAAGCGGGATTGTTGAAGAGAATATTGGTTCATCAACCAGTGCTGTGAGTCAGGACGCTGCATTCCTGAAAGCAGCGCTTTACGCCTAGTTAGCTCCCGCCAAAGCTCGAGGAACACTATGCTTCAAATCCGCAAGGAACAAATGGTGACCTTCGAGCAGGACGCCCTGCGGCGGTTCGAAGACGAGATGGTGCTTCATAGCAAGGAGTTTTCGCCAGAGCTTTGCGAAATAATCGGCGATGAGCAGCTTCGCGTGGCACTCCGTCAGGCGATGGCGCGAGCCGCGCGTTACGGATTTACCTATCGAGGTCCCATTCGCCTTTTCATAGAGATGATGTTTCTTTGCGGCAGTGCTTTCGACACCGATCCGCAGTATCCGGCGCTGGGCGAGGTCTTGCGTTCTTCCGATGAGCAGATGCATCGGGCAGAACAGATACATGAAGGATTTCTTGATTATCTTGAAAGGGTCTCCGGTCCCGGTGCGGAGAACGTGCGAAAGGCGCTGAGAGACTTGTTGATTTTCGCCCGACGGCCGTTGACGCTTTCGAGGAACGACTTCGTAGCAGGCATTCTTCAGGAAATGGCCGGCATTTTCCCTCAGAAGGCGGCCTATGTTGGCGATGAGGCGCTCACCGCACTCATCCACGAGGGCGTCGCCGAGGCGCGGAAGTATGGCTTCGCCACGGTCCGCGCCGAAGCGATGGTGGTGGTGTTAATGTTTGCTTTCGGCCATGGCTGCACCTACGATCCGCTCTATCCCTGGATCTCACGGACGCTAAGAGATCCGAGGATCATCGACTCCGCAGCTCGCGCCGGGCGACTGGAGAAGAAGGCTTTGACGTGGCTTGAGCATGTCGTAGCAGGGAACGACGGAGCACAGGCATGAGCCGCGACAAAAAAACGACGCCCCCAGGTTCGGGAAACGGGGGAACTCCTGCGGATTGCCCGACGGGGACTTGCAAATGTGATGCGACTGTTACCATTGGACGTGTCCAGCGTGGTAATCCATACGTTCCCAAAAACGCTGATCCTGCTGATGGAATGCCAGACAGCGTGCCGCCGGGCAAGACGTACGAGGTAGAAGTCACAGTCGCATGGTCGAAGCCATCCTGCCCAGGGCAATACATCGACTTGAGTATCATCAACGGCAGCGCAGACAACGGGACGGCGACCGTATCGCCTGCGCAAATCACGGCAACGACGACGGTGATCGTCAAAGGGGGATCACAGACAAAGCCTAGCCATGCTGGGCAGCTCAAAATTCAGGCCAAGCTCGACGGCACGACTGTCAAGGCCGAGTCCGCGGGCTTCACCGTGTGTGCGCACCCGATCAATTGGAGAGATACATTCCACAGCAATATTAGCACAGCCGGGAGTGTCGGTATGAGGGTTCAGGACGACTGGGACTCCGACAGTGGGACGTTTGCTCACCTGGATGAAACGGAGATAGCCGAGGTTGTGGAATACGGCGCGGTAACTACCCCCCCCTTCGTCCCGATGGCCGCAGCACCGCCGCACAACAGTGGGTACGCGTCGGGTACTGGCAGGACCGTAGATTCTCATGGCGAACCCCGCCCAGCCGCTGGCCCGGCGGCTACGTTTGACCGCCAGCAGCTCTCCCTCTTCAAGTGCAAGAGGTGCGGGGCGACGGACAAGGTTCAGCCCAATTCCGGGTTCAAGATTATTCACGAAGTCTTTTTGGACGGCGCGCAGTGGAAGCACAGAACGAGGAAGGTCGGCGCCGCAGTAACCATCGGGGCCAATTCAACGCAAGCAGGTGCGACAACTCCGGGAGCTGGCATTGTTAGCCCGAATCACAACCTCCCGTAAACCCTGGCGTAGTTGGCCATGCTCACACTGTCCTGCCTGATAGCGTGTATGATGAATGATTGGACCGTCCAAGCGAAAGGACCCCTTATGATAAAGGACACCGTTGCCGTTACCGTCACGGGATCAGAGAAACCCAACCTCCTCCACGGTCCCGTGGAAGCAATCGTGACAGTCAGGAATGTCTCCACGCACCGCATCGAGATCCTGCTTCCCTATCCGAACCCGAATCACCTTGGTTTTGCCTGCAAATCGGAAGGCTACGCGAAGCCGAAGCGGGTGGAACGAGAGGAGATCGAGCGCACGGCTCCCATCCGCATCGATCCCGGAAGCAGTTACACCGCCGTTTACTATCTCAACCGCTACCTCACTTTCCTGAAGGCGGGCCAGGTGCGGGTATCGTATCGGCTGGGACTCCTCGTCACAGGGCAGCCGGGCACTCCGGAGGCCGTTCACGAAGATGCCGTGTTCGACGGCGAATTCGCAGTCCAGCTGGTTGAGGGCACCGAACAGGCCTTGCGCAACGAACTGGCGAGGTACGCGGCCCAGCTGGAGAGCGGAAATCGCCAGGAGAAGATGCAAGCCGCGGAGGCTCTCGCGTTTCTGGATACACCGCTCTGCGTGGAGTACGTGGCCCGCATGTTGGCGATCGACAACCTGGAGGTCATCGGCATCCGGTCGCTGGGGCGCTTCCCCTCCCCGAAGACCGCGGAACTGATCACCGGAATGCTCACGCACCCGGATTCGACGGTGGTCGGCGCGGCGCTCAACGAGATCGACCAGCGGAGAATCTCCCTACCGCGGAAGAAGGTGCAAGAACTGCTCACCTCAAGCAACCCGAATGTCCGCTGGTCGGCTGTCAATTGGCTGGCGGCGCATCCGGACCCTCGGGACCTGCCCCTGCTCGCCCCCGTGCTTCGTGACGAGAACCCGAGCGTGCGCGAGCGTGCCGGTGCCTATGCGGAGGCGTTAAGAAAGTCGTGACGGGACATAAAAAAGGAGTCAGGTCAGACTTGGTTTTTGGTTTTTCGGTCGGACTTCGGCTCGGGGTCGCAAGCGAAAAGGGGTCAAGTCAAGGGGTCAAGTCAAGGGGTCAGTCATGATAAATTAGGGCTATTTACTTGACTCAACCTATCCAAGATGTAGTGGTCTGGAATGCCTGAGGACTATCCGCGCACCTTGGTGGAACTTGAGCGGCGGTTTTCGGATGATGCCGCATGCCGACAGTACCTTTTTGAGTTGCAGTGGCCGAAGGGCTTTCGATGCCCTCGGTGCGGACAGCAGGATTGCTGGCCCATTTCGCGAGGGCTTTGGCTTTGCAGTGCTTGCCGAATGCAAGTTTCGGTGCTTGCGGGAAGCGTCTTTCAAGACACCCATCTCGCGCT
>JAXIPG010000162.1:0-2798 GCA_045403045.1 Terrimicrobiaceae bacterium | reverse complement strand
GGATGCGCTTGACCAGACTGAAGGCACCCTGGTTGGTGCGGGCCAGGTTTCCGTTGTCACCCCACCGATCAACGTGTATTGGTAGGGTTTTCTCGCGGCGGGGTAGCCAAGTGGTAAGGCCGGGCTCTGCAAAAGCCCCATGCGTCGGTTCGATTCCGACCCCCGCCTCCATATTCAATGCGTTGGTTTTAAACAATTTACGAAACTGACAGACCACTGCTGTCAGCAAAACTGTCAGCGGATTTCGCAATTTGCCAACTACTCATCGAGTACTCGCCCCGAGGCCGCTCATTACCCTGATGCAGGCCGTGAACTGGCCCGTCACGCTCGCTGGAAAAGTGTCTTAAAAGACAAAGCCCTCCAGAGCATCTATCGGTTGACGCTTATTGAGACGACCGCAGAAGATTTTCTGGGGGCGTTAAAGGCAAAAACGGTGAGCACCAATGTGTATCTTCGCCGACTACACAATTTCGGCCTCGATATGAATTGGCTCCTTGCCCCAATCATTCCTAGGCGGCAATGGCCGACGATTCGATTCAAATCGAAACGGGCAATCACCCCGGAGGAGCATCAAAAATCATCGACCGCGAACCCAATACCGAAAGAAAGCTTTTTTACGAGTTGTGTTGGCACCTTGGCGGCTCGCAATCCGACATCGCACAGCTTCACGCCGAAGATATCGATTGGACCGATCGCACAGTGAGTTTTGTTCGGGTCAAACTGCGTAACCGCACCAATCTCCAGCCCCCAATTATCCACTTCGGACCTCAAACCGAGAAGCTTTTTAAGCAATTGCCTCGATCCGGCCTACTATTTCCTTATCTTGCCGCGTCCGAAGTGGCGATCGCGCTACGGAGTTCAAACAACGCTGCAACGGTCTCGCAATCACTGGCATCAGTCTCCATTCTTATCGCTATGCGTGGGCGGAACGCGCAAAGAAGGCTGGCTATCCCCTGCGGTTCGCCATGGTGGCCCTGGGCCACAACTCCAAGGCGATTCATCACGCCTACGCCCGCAAGGCGCAAGTACAATTGCCGTCGTTGGAGGCGTACGAAGCCAATGCAAGCAGCAGCAGTAGGACTATTTCGTTTCCGCAGAGCGAACGACCAACCCATGATGGCAATATGATCGAAAATTCATTTCCAGTAACCGGCACCTAGAGCAAATGCCCGAAATTTCCAAATGGCCGAGGCGCAATGGCCTGTCTTCTAAGAGGCAAAGGCCAATGTCCATAGACCTTGGCCTCTTGCCGATGACACCGCAGACAGGCCATTACGCCCGGGCCGCCTCCCAAGCACTTCTGACAGAATTGCTTGGGAAAGGGCTGGCGCGGCGAGGGGTTTCTGGTTGTGTTGCGTCGGCAGGCCAAGCCCTATGGGGATTGGCCTGCCTCCGCGCCTTGCCAGAGACCCCTCGGCGCTGCCACCATTTCGGAAATTTATTTCGGCATTTGCTCTAATTTCACCAGAATCCCCATTGCTTGGTCGCCATAATGTAGATGCCCAATGCCAAATTTGTCACGGCGTGTGCGACGACGCACGCCCAGAGGCCTTGGTAAACACCGCCACGCCATTGAGGAGGAATCCTGTGAGGAGCGCGGGAATCCAGTCGGCGCTTGAATGAACCAGCATGAACAGAACGGCGACGGCGAAAAACGAAAAGGGCCTGAAGGTTCCGAAGCCTACTGCAGTGAATTTTTCGTCGACGAGATAACGCATTAAGAATCCACGCCAGAAGATTTCTTCCACGAGGGGCACCACGATCACGAGTCGGGCAAAGCGCGCCACGACAGTCATCCCATAAAGCGCGGCCGAGTCGCGGAAGATCTCGGGATCGAATCCTTTGGTTCGACTAGGACCGCCGAAGAAGGCCTGCGGGCTTATCCAAATGACGAACGCGACGATGCCCGCCAGAGCGCCTGACGGCCAATCTTTGTGCGCGAGAAGGGGATAAGACTTCCAAAAAACCAGGAGCAGGCCGGCGCAAACGGCCGTCTGAAGTGGAAAGATCCAGTACTGTGGCTGAGAGAGCAGCAACCGGTCCGACGTTTGGAAGAGACTCCCGAATGCCGAATACAGTGCCAGGAAGGCCATGAAGACAGCGAATGGCAGAGTGTAGGCGATGAAATCGCGCCGGGCAGTTTCCACTCCGGACATTCTATTAGGAGAGGCTGAGGGCAGGCGACACTTTTGCTTTTCGCCGCGAACCCGGCTTGTTAGCGTCCGCGCCGTGTCAAACAATCCCGTTTATTCCTTTTTTGCCACTCCGGGGAGCTTTGCGCCTTTTTTTCTGAGGCTGGCGCTTGCGACCGTGTTTTTCTACCATGGCGTGCAGAAGACGTTCGGCTGGTTCGGCGGACCGGGGTGGAATAGCACAATCGCGCTTTGGACGAGCGCGGAGAACTATAACCTTCCGTATGTCCTGGTCGGTTTCCTTCTTGTCGCGGAGCTTGCCGTGTGCCTCGCGCTATTGTTCGGTCTCCTTACTCGCCTGGCCGCCTTGGTCGTCGTTCTCATGACGGGAGGTGTCTTGATTTTTGTTCACGAAGGGACGACCTTCGAGGCCGTCGAGTTTCCTATTCTCCTGATTGCTGCCGGCCTCTCCTTGATGATTACCGGAGGGGGGTATTTTTCGATGGATCGCGCCGTGAGCGTGAATTTGCTTCCGCACGTGGGTTAAACGGACACAATAGCCGTTGACGGAACCGTCCTCCGGCGCATACTTCTTAGGAAGCTTCGCGGGTATAGCTTAATGGTAAAGTTCCTGCCTTCCAAGCAGGCCATGTGGGTTCGATTCCC
>JAXIPG010000149.1:0-44987 GCA_045403045.1 Terrimicrobiaceae bacterium | reverse complement strand
AAGCCTCCCAGCGACTTACTCCCCTAGTCTGAAACAAACGGAAACTCCCGAAAATTCCCAGAACACTCCCCTATGAAAAAAATCATTGCTGTTACCTCCTGTCCTACCGGCATAGCGCACACCATCATGGCTGCGGAAGCTCTGAGAAAGGTTGCTTCCTCCCTTGGTCATCAAATAAAGGTGGAAACGCAGGGCTCCGCTGGAAAAAAGGGGGTGTTCACCGATGACGATATCGCCGCGGCTGACGTCGTGATTCTCGCCACCGATATTCGTATTGAGCCGGCACGCTTCGCGGGGAAGCCGATCCTAGAAACATCGACGAGCGAGGCAATTCGCAATACCAAAGACGTTATCGGATCGGCCTTGGCTCTTCTTCCTCCGGAACCCGCCGCCGAGGTTCCGGCGCCGCAAAAAGAGGCTGCCGTGGCGCAAGCTGCGGCCGTCGCACCGGCTGCCACTGCCGGCCCCAAGCGCTTCGTTGGGATTACTTCCTGTCCGACAGGAATCGCCCACACATTCATGGCCGCGGCAGCCCTTGAAAAGGCCGCCAAAGCTCTCGGGCATACCATAAAGGTTGAAACGCAGGGTTCAGTCGGCGCGAAAAACCAACTCACGCCAGAGGACATCGCGGCAGCCGACGCGGTGGTTATCGCCGCGGAGACGAATGTCGACACGTCTCGATTTGGGGGCAAGCGCCTCTATTCGACGAGCACCAAGCAGGCCATGCACGCCGGTCAGGATGTGCTTAGGAAAGCGCTGGAACAACCCGTGGGTGGCGATGGGGGCGGCCTCGCCGGGGCGGTCGAAAAGGCAAAAGCCGATCGGGCGAAGGCTCGAACGGGCCCATACAAGCACTTGATGACCGGCGTTTCGTACATGCTGCCGCTCGTGGTGGCGGGCGGGCTTGCCATCGCTCTCGCTTTCGCAATTGGTGGCATTCAAGAGGGTGCCTATCCGGAGGGAACGCTTGCGGCTGCGCTCATGAAGATCGGCGGCGATACCGCGTTCCGTCTGTTTATTGCGGTATTTTCGGGGTTTATAGCCTACTCCATTGCTGATCGCCCGGGTATAGCGCCGGGTCTGGTAGGCGGCTTCCTGGCGCAGAGCCTCGGCGCGGGTTTCATTGGCGGAATTTTCTCCGGTTTCCTCGCCGGCTATTTGACAAAATTTCTCGCCGACAAGATTCGCCTTCCTGGGACTCTCGAGGGACTCAAGCCCGTGTTGATTCTGCCGTTCCTTTCAACCCTCGGAATCGGTTTGCTCATGATCTACATTATTGCACCGCCTGTGACGTGGTTGAACAACACTATGAATGCCTGGCTCTTGGGCATGCAGGGCGCCAATGCCATCGTCCTCGGCATTATCCTGGGCGCCATGATGGGCTTCGACATGGGCGGGCCCATTAACAAGGCCGCGTACGCTTTCTCCGTAGGGCTGCTGGCAAGCAAGATCTACGCACCCATGGCGGCGGTGATGGCCGCGGGGATGACCCCGCCGCTCGGTCTCGCCCTCGCGTGTTTCCTGTTCAAGAGCAAATTTGATCTCGAAGAACGCGAGGCCGCCGGTCCAGCCCTGGTCCTCGGGATCTCTTTCATCACCGAAGGGGCGATTCCTTTCGCCGCTAAGGATCCAATTCGCGTCATTCCGGCGCTGATGGCCGGGTCCGCCGTTGCGGGTGCGATCTCGATGGTGAGCGGGGTGCAGCTTCTCGTTCCTCACGGCGGCATCTTCGCGGCGCTGATTCCCGGGGCAGTATCGAACCTGATCGCATATATCGTCGCCATCCTTGCGGGAACTGCCGTCACCGCGGGGGCTCTCTTCTTCCTTAAGCGCCCCGAGGCCGAGCCTTTGCCTGCATTGGCCTGATTCCAAGCCTCTACATCCTTCGTAATCCAAAAAACACGTACGAAATTTCGACCCCATGATTCAACTCACCCCGCAAAACATTAGAATCGGTGCTCGCGCCGCGAACAAGAACGAAGCCATTCGCGCTGCGGGCCAGGTGCTCGTAGAATCGGGCTTCATCGAGCCCGGCTACATCGAGAGCATGATCGGGCGTGAAGGGCAGGCGAACACCTATTTGGGTAACGGCATTTCCATCCCGCACGGAATGGCGAAGGACCGTGAGCTGATCCGTGCGACTGGTATCTCCGTCGTCCAGTTGCCTGAGGGAGTCGAATGGGGACCGGGCAAAGTGGCGCATATCATCGTCGGGATCGCCGCCAAATCGGACGAGCACCTGGGCGTTCTTTCAGCACTGACGGACGTGCTCGACGATCCTGCACAAGCCCAATTGCTGGCAAAGACAAAGGATCCGAATGACATCATCGCCGGACTCAGCCGGGAAGCAGCAGAGCCGGGTGGCGAAGCTCCGGAAGGCGCCGCCCCGCCGCCCGGCGCTCACCATGTGGATGCCAAGATCGTGGGTAGCGCTGGCATGCATGCGCGGCCGGCAACGATGTTTGTCGATATTGCCAGCCAATACGAATCAGATATCCGCGTTCAGTATGGGATCAAGATAGCGAACGGCAAATCGATGGCTGCGCTTCTCAAACTTGGGACACCAGGCGGCGAATCGATCCGAATCATTGCGTCAGGGCCCGACGCCGAGGCGGCGTTGAAAGCGTTGAAGGAAGCCGTTGATAGCGGGCTTGGCGATGTCGAGGAGGTCAAGGAGGTAATCACAGAAGCGGACAAGTGGGTTCCAGCGTCTAGCGGACACGCCTTGGCGGGGGTCTCAGCTGCGCCAGGGGTCGCGATCGGTCCCCTTTATCAATTTCAAGCGACGCACATCGTTGTCGAAGACAAGCCCAAGGACGCCGCTGAAGAGGAACTGGCGCTCAAGCACGCGATCGCTGCGGCGAACGAGCAGATTTCCGAAATTTATGAACAGGTGAAGAAGCAATCCGGGAAGGGCGAGGCCGCTATTTTCCGCGCCCACCTTGCGCTATTGAACGACGCGGAAATCTTCCTGGAGGTCAGAACACAAATTGAGGCCGGCCACAGTGCGGCATGGTCCTGGCAGCAGGCGATTGAGCGCCGCGCGGTCGAATTGAAGCAGATCGAGAACGAACGCCTGGCAGAGCGAGCCGCGGATTTGCATGACATTGGACAGCGCGTTCTGCGTTTGCTCGCCGGAGCCGAGCAAAGCGAGTCTAAACTGCCCGAGGAACCTGTGATCCTTGTCGCTGATGATCTGACCCCTTCGGACACCGCCCAACTTGATCCGAAGCGCATCCTGGGCCTTTGCACGGCCTCAGGCGGCCCTACCGCGCATACGGCTATCATCGCGCGCTCCCTTGACATTCCTTGCGTGGTGGGTGCGGGTGCAGCGGCTCTCGAACTGAAATCCGGCACCGTGTGCATCCTCGACGGATCTGCGGGGAAACTGTATATCGAGCCGAACGAGGCGGACCTCGAGTCTGCGAAGAGCTTTCAAGTCGACATGGAGAACCGGCGCAACGAGGAGTACGCGACTCGTTACGAACCGGCAGTGCTTTCGGACGGCCATCGCGTGGAGGTCGTCGGCAATATTGGAAAGGCGGTCGAGGCGGCCGCCGCTGTCGAGTCGGGTGCCGAAGGAATCGGACTCATGCGGACAGAGTTTCTCTTTCTCGACCGCGAGACGCCTCCGTCGGAAGACGAGCAATTCGAAGCCTATACCGAGATGACTCGCGCCCTGAACGGCCTTCCGCTGATTCTTAGGACCCTGGATATCGGCGGTGACAAGATAGCGTCCTATATTTCGCTTCCAAAGGAAGAAAATCCCTTTCTCGGCGTTCGCGGAATTCGCCTCTGTCTGCGTCAGCCGGGGATTTTTCTCCCGCAATTGAGAGCGATCTACCGAGCATCCGCGACAGGGCCCGTAAAGATCATGTTTCCAATGATCAGCATTCTGGAGGATCTGGTTGCCGCGAAGGAGCTCGCGGAGCAGGTTCGGAAGGAGCTGGGCGTGCCGCCCATCGAAATTGGCATCATGGTGGAGGTTCCTTCTACCGTGCTCATGGCGGCGGAGTTTGCCAAGGAGGTCGACTTCTTCTCGATCGGGACGAACGACCTCACACAATACACTCTGGCCATGGACCGGATGCACGCGGCGCTTGCTAAAAACGTTGATGGCCTGCATCCAGCCATCTTGAGAATGATCGACATGACCGTCCGTGCGGCAAAGGGGGCTGGAAAATGGGTTGGAGTTTGCGGTGGGGTTGCCGGTGATCCGATCGGAGCTGCGATCCTTACCGGACTTGGCGTCGCTGAATTAAGCATGAGCCTGCCCAGCATCGCTGCAGTCAAGGCCTCTCTGCGAAAGATCAAGCTGACCGATGCGCAAAACCTGGCGCGCCGGGCGCTAGCCTGCACAACTGCCTCAGAAGTGCGGCAATTGACCCACTGACTGCCATGTCCAGCAAACATTACGATTGTTTAACCGTCACGTTGAATCCGGCGATCGATCGCACAATCTCTATTGCGAATTTCGAGGCGGGAAAGGTGAATAGGGTTCAAGGAGAGTATTCCAACGCGGGTGGCAAAGGTGTGAATGTGGCCTCTTCGCTTGCGGACGCCGGCCATAGTGTGGCGGTCACCGGTTTTCTCGGCCGCGAAAATGCGGTGTTATTCGAGCGGCATTTCACACGCAAACGAATCGCCGACCATTTCGTGCGTCTCGACGGTGAGACGCGCGTCGGAATCAAGATCACCGATCCTGTCCTCAAGGAAACGACGGATATCAATTTTCCCGGCGCGGAACCACTCCCCAGCGACCTTACCGCTCTGCGCGCGGCGATTGATCAGATCGATGCCGAATGGTTCGTGATCGCCGGGAGCTTGCCTCCAGGGTTGGAAACAACCATCTATCGCGATCTGACGAATTCGCTAAAGGCCCGGGGCCGGAAGGTCGCGCTGGATACAAGCGGGGACACCTTGACTCATGCGATCGAGGCGGGACCTTCGCTGATCAAACCGAACATCCACGAACTGGAAGGCCTGGTTGGACGCCCTCTTTCGTCTCGCGATGCGGTTGTAGCCGCTGCCAAAGAGCTGGTTTCGCGCGGGATTGAGATGGTCGTCATTTCGATGGGGCACGAAGGCGCATGCTTTGTTGGCGCCGAGGGGATCCTTTTCGCCACACCGCCAGAAATAGAGGTCCGCAGCACGGTTGGCGCGGGTGATGCGATGGTCGCCGGAGTGGTCTCGGCGAGGCTTCGCGGGCTTGCGCTTGCCGAAACCGCGCGTTTATCGACCGCATTCTCGGTCCGCGCCATTGGCAAGCTTGATGCTGACGTCTCCATCGAGGCCATCTCGCAGAAGGTCGCCATTCAGAATTAGAGGGTTCAACCGCCCACCGCTCGCCGAGTGGCGCTCGCGCGCCGAAGACAACTATAGGATTGGTTCCCGCCAAGTCGGCTTTTTCTCCTGCTGGACGGTCCGCTTTGCGGGAATTGGATTTCAGCTCAGAAAAAGATAACCGCCGCAGAGCACGATTGCGATGCCAGCGAAGCGGATGATTTTCGGACGGGCAAGGTTTTGAATGGCGATGCCCAAGCCGATTCCAGATGCGTGAAGGAATGCGGTGGCAACGAGAATTCCTGCGCCATAAGCAAATCCTAAGGCTGTTCCAGGCATTTCCGCGCCATGCGTTTGACCGTGAAAAATTGCAAACAGACCAACGATGGCGATGCTAGCGGCCAGCGGCAGGCGTACTGAAGCGGATATCAAGACCCCGAGCGTCAGCACCGAAACGACGATCCCTGTTTCCACGTAAGGAACGTTCATACCTATCATTCCAAGAACGCCGCCCAGGGCCATGACTGCGATGAACGTCACGGGAATCACCCAAATTGAACGTCCACCCATCTGAGCCGCCCACAATCCAACGGCGACCATCGCACAAATGTGGTCCAGGCCACCAAGCGGATGCCCCATGCCGTGGAGAAATCCACTGGTTTCGCTGACGCCGACGTGCGCATGGGCCAGGGATGGAGCCATCAGCGTCGCTAACACCAGGACGAGCATGCGAGACGTCCCCTTCATGGATGTTTTCATACACCATTACTCCTATGAGGGGAAGAAAATTTTGCTGCAATAGCGCGTTTCAGACTTGATTGATTTTGCAGCAAACGGGAGCTTCCGCGGCAATGAGAGGATGGCTCGTTTCGTCGCTCGTAGCGCTGACTCTTTCCGGATGTGCCACCCAAGAGCCTCCGTCGATGCCAATGAGGAGGGCGGAACTCTGGCGTTCCCCGATCGCGGACACGCCGCCGGGAGCTGGTCAACTCTGGCCGTCTGGAGCACCGGCCATTCGCGCTCGCGCCGCGATCATGATTGACGCCCGGAGCGGTCTTACGCTCTACCAAAAGCACGCTGATTTTCGCACACAGGTCGCCAGCACTCAGAAGCTGCTCACGGCGTTGATCATTTTGAAGCGGGGAGACCTTGACCGGCGCCTGCTCGTATCGCCGCAAGACACATATGTCGAGCCAAGCAAGTTGGGCCTGCGTGCCAGCCAATCCTACACGCGGCGTACATTGCTTTCCGCCATGATGGTGAAGAGCGAGAACGACGCCGCCGCTGCCCTTGCCCGTGACTGCGCGGGGAGTTCTGCGGCATTCGCCTCCGCCATGAACACTACTGCGTGGGAACTTGGCGCTCACAACTCGCATTTTGCCAATCCGCACGGCCTTCCCGCTTACCAATACTCGACTGCTCGCGACATGGCCCGAATCGCCTTCCGGGCGTACAGGGAACCATTCTTGCGCCGTCTCATGGCCAGCCGATACTACACTTTCGTGTACGCGAACGGGCGAAGGAAGACTCTTGAGAATACGAATAAGTTGCTCAAGCGCTCGTCGATCTTTAACGGTATGAAGACGGGTTACACGTATGCTGCCGGTCGATGCCTGGTATCCAGTGCTTCGGCAGGCGGCCGCGAGGTCATCCTCGTGCAGTTTGGAAGCAAGACGCAGTATATCTTCGACGATGCGGAGCGTATGATGCGCTGGGGCCTCCGACAGGGTGGTTTTTTCCGTATTTCTCATTGAGCCAGCAGCCTGTCGAGCTTTTGAAATGAAATGGCGCTATTGATCGAAAAATTCCTAGGAGCAAATGCCGTCGGCGCTGCCACGATTTCGGAAATTTATTTCGGCATTTGCTCCTAAGAGCGACAGCCTGCTTGAGGCACGGACGCTGCCACTTGATCGAGGATGACCTCGGCAATCATTGGCTCCGTCCCAATCGCGCTCGCGTAGAAGAGTTTCTTGCCGCGTAGTTCGTAGGGATTGCGCCGGAAGATCTCGGTTTCGCTCGCCGCCGGACCGGGCTCGGTCTCAATGCCGATCAGCACAGGAATGTCCTGGTAGCTATGCAACCCATCTGCAATGAAAAAGGGCACAACGACCACGTGAGCCTGGTTGGACAGTTTGTCCCAGTGAGCGATCAAAGGCGGTTCTTCCATGTACGAGGAGACCACCTGAGCGTACTCGCCGAGGGCTTGAATCCTCGCCGCCTGCTCCTTCGCCGCGCGGGCGGAATTGTCATTGAGGTCGGTGCCATGTCCAACGATGAAAAGGCTCGTTGCTCCCGGCGGCACATTCGGAGCAACTTCGCGGGCTCGGCGTAGCAGGGCTTCCGTCATGCGAGGGTGGCTTCCCACGGGATCGCAATAGTGGATCGTCCGGCCCTCGCGGCGGGTATGGCGACCTTCCAACTCCAGTTCGCGCGGGATGACTGTCTGCGTAAAGTAACCTTCACTGATGAATACGGGAACAACGTAAATCGTGTCGCTTTCCACCATTCTGAAGACTTCGCGCATGGAGGGTTCTTCCTTCCAAAAGCAGCTGTGCACCTCGCGAAAAATTCCGCGTTCACGAATGACGCGGGCGTGCGCGTGTGTCGGCGCGCTGGAGTCTGGATTCAATGTCGAGCCGTGCCCGACTAGGACCAATGCCGAATCGGAAAATGTGGAGCTCACTCGAGAAGTTCGGCGCAAACTTTCGCAGCGTCAAAATACGTTCTGGCATAGGCGCGAGCGGCTGCGCAATGATGCGTGTAGTCTCTTGCAACAGCTTCGATGGCATCGATGGCCTCTGCCAACGTTGAGAAGCAAAGGGCTCCATCGCCCGAAGGAAGATGGTCACTCCAGCCGGTATCTTGGACGACTACGGGCTTGCCCGCCGCCAGATAGCACGCGCTGCGACAGCTGAACCAGCCGCTGCGCGACTTGACATAGCCGTTCTTGGCAATGCTCCATTCGGCTTTGGAATTTGAGAGGAAGTCGTGGTAGCTGGCGTAGTCCGGCAAGTGTGTATCCGGCTCGATGATTTTCCAGCCGAGCGACTCAAGATACGTTGTCGGACGGTTTTTCCCTGGACCCTGTCCCATTGCGAGAACAAACTTTTCACGGGTTCGTGACGGCAGCTCAGTAAAATGCATGAATTCGACGTCCTTCTGGCCGTAGCTTTCCCCTTCGAATTCTTCGGGTTTGTAGCTGGCCCAATTCATGACGGTCGTCCACGCGCCGCCGGCGCTGTGGCACGTGTTCGGCGGCATCAGGGCCCTTTCCCACCATTCGAGCGCGATCGGTTGAACGGTGGGACGCCAGCGAAGCCCCGTTGCCGGGATCTTGCATCCCGGCTTTCCGACATTGAGTCCAAAGGTGAAATGTTTTTGGTGAGCGCGAACGCGGTCGAGATACTCTCGGTCCCCACGGGTCAATTTGATGTGGGTAAACATCGGGTCGCCGTCGAGAAACAATTTTGTCTTGATCCCGGCGGTCACCGGCCGAAGCCAGCAGGCGCCGGAAACATTGGCGAGTACGTCGGCCTCGGCAATGGTTTTTTCAGCTAGTCGCTCGTCGGTAATGCCATGGTATTTGCCGTCCGGCTCGTTTCTGTAAATCCATCGGTCGCCCATGTCGAATTCGCGCATGATCCGGTCCAAATAGCTCACGTTGTGCGAGCAATCGGCGCTTGGCTCCTGTTTTACAGGATCGTATGCCCAATTGGCCGAGTCCTCAAGATACCAGACATCGTGACCCAGGGCGCGAAAGCCGAGCACGTACTGCAGATAATCCCAGGTGACGCCCCCGAACGCGTATTGGCCGATCAGGCCACTTACCAGGATACGCATCGACCTGCCGTTCTCGCTCGAACATTTCCAAATCGTGCCGCGCGCCAGACGCCCAACCCGGGCTTCGCCCAGTCGGAGAGGGAGACTCGCTGATGCATGATATTCAAAGTTCGACTCTTCGGAAGTCTACGACAATCTTGATTGGAAAGGCAAGCGTGCGAAGGCTGGCGTGCCGGTGGCTGTGCTTTGTGAACTCGCCAGGCGCCCGCAAGGGATCGCCGAAAGGCCGATTTCGGTCCTTTTTGCATCTCGCAAAATCTTTCAGCACTTTGGCGAAATGAACAATCTCGACTCAGGAAGGTGGGATATTGTAAGAATATGAATACAAAGCTATTATGGTATAAACCGAGCCGCCCGATTTTTTTCATATTTTTTGAACACCGCATGACACAGACTGTCTAATTTGTTAACCTCATTAAGTAACTGAATTTTTTGCAACCCGGCATCTGATCAAAAACGTAATAGAATAGGAGACCCTACACGATGGCTTTGGAAGACAACGAGACAGGCTTTCAGCTGTACCTGAGAGAGATCGCACAGTTTCCGCTTTTGACCCCTGAGCAGGAGGTAAAGCTTGCGCGCAAGATCAAGCGTGGGGACCAGAAGGCGCGCTCGGAGATGGTGCGGTCGAATCTTCGTCTCGTGGTAAAGATTGCGCGTGACTACGCGAACTTGGGTCTGCCATTGCTTGACTTGATATCCGAGGGCAACATCGGTTTGATGAAGGCGGTCGAGCGGTTTGATCCGAAGAAGGGTGGCAAGCTCAGCACCTACGCGGCGTGGTGGATCAAACAATCCATCAAGCGCGCCTTGGCCAATCAGAGCAAAACGATCCGGCTGCCTGTTCACTTGGTAGACAAGATTTCAAAGATGCGTCGCGTCGCGATGCAGATGACGGAAGAGCTTGGCCGCGAACCGACCGACGATGAATTGGCGGAAGAAATTGGGCTTTCCTCATCGAAGGTTACTCAGCTCAAGAGTGCAGCCGTTCGTCCGGCCTCTCTCGATCAGCCAATCGGTGATGACGACTCCACGGAATTTGGCGAGATCGTGGGCGATGAAGAAGCCGATGATCCGTTCGAGACATTGCGCGACAAGGATCTTCGCGAGGAAGTCGGCGAATTGCTCGATGTGCTCGATGACCGTGAGCGCAGGATTATCAATTCCCGGTTCGGCCTGGACGGACAGAAGCCCAAGACGCTTGAAGAAGTGGGCGAAAAGTTTGGAGTCACGCGCGAACGCATTCGGCAGTTGCAGAACATCGCGCTCCACAAACTTCGTAAGGCGCTCAGCAAGAAGGAGCGCCCGAAGGTGGAGGCGGTAATCTAGGTATTTTCGGATTTTGATGCGGATTGCTCCATTCGCAGTTTGCGGGGAGCGGTCGTGAGGGAGAGCATTGCGTGGGCTTATTCCTGCGGCTCTTCAAAAAAAAGCCTCCCTGCGCGCCTGCGAGCGTGCCGATTGCCGCGAAGGTTTATCTTCGCGGGCCCGTTCCGAGTGTCGAGAAGGGAGAGAACCAGATTCGTTTCGGCGAATCCGGGGTCCGGAATATTTGCGTTTCGCAGCCATCGAAGCACCACACGGCGGCGCAGTGCAGGTGACAATTTTCGCAATGTGTCGCAGCTAAGCGTTGCCCCGACCTCGGGAACCAACGACGCCATCCAGGATTCCTCTTCGCGAAGGATTTCTGCAGCGCGGAGAATGGCCGCCCGGAATGAAGGTCCGAAGGCGCGCTCAATTGCGGGAATCACTCGGCCTCGGAGCCGGTTGCGCGTGTGCGCAATGTTTGCATTGGTTGCATCCTCGCGATATGGGACGCTTTGCTCTGCGACAAACGCTGTGATCTCTCCCCGGGTGAGCCCAAGCATCGGGCGAATGATTTCGAGACCGTGCGTATGCGCCAGCGGCTTCATGCCGGCCAGGCCCGCGGCTCCAGTTCCGCGTAGAAAATTAAACAGGCAGGTTTCGATCTGGTCATCTGCATGGTGGGCTAGAAAAATTCTCCTGCAGCGATGAGCCTTCGCGCAGGTCCCGAAAAATGCATAGCGCAAGTCTCGTGCGGCCGTCTCGATGGAGAGTTTTTGCCCCGCGGCGTGCGTTCGAACGTCAGCCTCTCCAAGATCAAAAGGATAACGGAATTCTCTTGCCGCGGCCGCGACAAACGAGGAATCGACATCTGCCGCTGCGTCACGGAGGCGATGGTTCAAATGACAGACGACAAGCTTGCGGTAGCCAAGAGAGCGCAGGCCAAATAAGAGTGCCATTGAATCGCGCCCGCCTGATACGCCAACGAGGTATTTTTTCCTCGGCGAGTGAGCGACGAGCGCCTGCCGCAGTTTCTCGAGCAGGTCAGTCAATTATGCTGGCGCCGAAATAGGCGTGAAGGGGCTCCGGAAGACTGACCGTGCCATCGTCCCGCAATCCTGTCTCAAGCAGGGCGACGTAGAGCCGC
The DNA here is from genome assembly GCA_045403045.1 of Terrimicrobiaceae bacterium. GTDB lineage: Bacteria > Verrucomicrobiota > Verrucomicrobiia > Chthoniobacterales > Terrimicrobiaceae > DASTFP01. The sequence continues at coordinate 33,412 of JAXIPG010000149.1, read as the reverse complement.
GCGAGGGCCGTGCCAGAGCCGTTCAGTGTGTGGCAAAAGCGGTTCTTCCCATCTTCTCCCTTGTAGCGCAGGTTTATTCGGCGGGCTTGGAAATCCTCGAAATTTGAACAGCTCGAGACTTCGAGGAACGCATTCTGTCCAGGGGACCATACCTCGATGTCATAGGTTTTCGCTGCGCCAAAGCCAAGATCGCCTGTGCAGAGCTCGATAACGCGATAATGGAGGCCCAAGATTTGAAGGGTTCTTTCCGCGTCGCTGGTAAGCGTTTCCAGTTCGTCATCCGAGTTTTCGGGTGCGCAGATTTTAACCAGCTCGACCTTGTCGAACTGATGCATGCGGATAAGGCCGCGCGTTCCAACACCGGCCGCACCGGCTTCCCGCCGAAAGCAGGGAGTATAGGCGGCGTATTTCAAAGGAAGCGTCGAGAAAGGAAGAACTTCCTCACGATGGAGATTCGTCAGCGGCACCTCTGCGGTGGGAGCAAGGTAAAGCGAATCCCGGTCGATGCGATAGAGTTGTTCCTCGAACTTCGGGAGGTTCGAGGTGCCCACCAAGGCTTCGGGCCGGATGAGAAAAGGCGGGCTGACTTCTGTGTAACCGTGGTCCTTTGTGTGGAGGTCGAGGAGAAAATTGATCAGGGCACGTTCAAGCCGCGCGCCTTTGCCTTTGAAACAGGCAAATCCGCTGCCGCTCATTTTTGCTGCGCGTTCAAAATCAACCAGCTCGAGACGCCCGGCGATGGAAACATGATCCTCCGTTCGTCCGGAATCGGGTCTCTCGCCACAAGTGCGAACCACGGGATTGTGCGAGGAATCGTTCCCGGCCGGGACACTTTTCTGCGGGAGGTTGGGCAGATTCAGCAGCAGATCCCTTTGTTCTTGCTCGAGAAGCGTGCCTTGCTGGGAAAGCGCCTGCATCTCGGCGGAATGGGCCTTCACCTCCGCTTCAATCAAGGTCGTGTCGCGACCCTTCGACCGCAGCGCCCCGATTTCCTTGCTGAGGCGGTTTCGTTCGGCCTGCAGTCCTTGAAGCCGGGTTTCTACGGCACGTCGCCTCGAATCCGCTGTGAGCACCGCATCTACGGCATCTTCCATGCCGGAGCCGCGCGTGGCAAGGCGAGCCTTCACAAGATCTGGCTGATCGCGGACAAGGCGGATGTCGAGCATGGTGTCAAGGCGAACTAGATATGATTAACAGGATTTACATGATGAACAAGGACGCCACTGTCGTAAATTATCGCACTCGATTCTTGCCGATCTTTCTGTAATTCCTCAACCGTCTTATGCCCGTCCAATTTCGCGACTACTATCAGACCCTGGGCGTTTCAAAAACTGCCACCCAGGAAGAAATCAAGAGCGCCTTCAGGAAGCTTGCGCGCAAGTACCATCCTGACACAGCGAAGGACAAGAAGTCGGCGGAGGAGAAATTTAAGGAAATCAATGAGGCCTATGAAGTCTTGAGCGATCCGGAAAAGAGGAAAAAGTATGACGCTTATGGCGCCAACTGGCAGCAGGGTGGATTTCAACCTCCGCCTGGCGGTGGCGGTGCGTACGAGCGATTTCCAGGGGGTTTTGGGGAGGGTGGTGTCGAATTTCATTTCGGTGGCACGGGATTCAGCGATTTCTTCGAGCAGCTCTTTGGGGCGCGGCGCCGAGGTGGTCGGGGATTCGCGGGCTACGACTTTGAGGAACCGCCCATGCACGGTCAGGATGTCGAGGCGGATGTTCTTGTGACCCTTGAAGAGGCTTTGCATGGATCCACCCGGCAAATTTCGTTTCGCCGTGGAGCATCGGGAAAGGTTCAGACTTATACGGTAAAAATTCCCAAAGGAGTTCGCGAGGGACAGCGCGTTCGTCTCGCAGGACAGGGAGAATCGGGCGGAGGAGGCAGGCAAGCCGGCGACTTGTATTTAAGGATCAAGTTTGAGAAGCATCCGGACTTTGACGTTAGCGGCAGCGATCTCTATTACGATTTGGAGATTCCCGTCTGGCAAGCCGTACTGGGCGGCGATGTGGAAATCCCCACGCTGGAGGGCAGGGCAAAGCTGCGCGTGCCTCCCTGCGCGCAGAATGGCCAAAAATTCCGGCTCGGCGGTCGTGGTCTGCCCCGGAAGGAAGGAGGACGGGGAGACTTGTACGCCGTTGTTCAACCGGTTCTTCCTCGCGAGCTTACCAGCCGCGAACGCGAACTGTGGAAGGAGCTTGCCTCATTGGAACGGAGGAATTCCTAGCTGGCATCAGGCAGTATTTGCTTGGTGAGACGATTGACGCCCTGCCGGGCGAACTCACTGGCAGGGTATTCGCTTTGGGCCTTGAGATACCAAGAAAGGCTGGAGCCGGGTTGTTCCTTTTGTTCGAGTTCCTCCGCCTGCCGGATGGCGTGGACGAAATCCGCAGCTTTGGTGGTGAGGTTGGCCCGAACTTGATTTAACTTATTGTCGTCAGGGAAATTGCGGAATGCCTTTTCCGCGCTTTCCCACGCGCCGGCGTAATCGCCGCGCTTCTCGATTTCCTGTGCCTGGATGATGGAGGTCTCGATGACTTGCATATCTTCGAGCACCTTGCGCAGTTGCCTCTGTTTCTCGGGGTACATCGCGGTAGCCGCGATGAATCGCATCCTGTCGTCAAGGATTTGGCGGTAGTTTTTCTGGCTGAGAAGCTGATCAAAATCGACCAGAGCCCGGGATTGGACGTCCGCTTGGGAAAAGATCATCTTGGAGACCTCGGTCAGCGCGGGATTGCGGGGCCAGATTTCGGTTGCTGCCTTCAATTCGGCTTCGAGGGTTTCCTTGTCGCCGCTTACCGCGGCATTGCGAGCCTTCGCGATATGCATGGCAGAGATCTGCTTGGCAGTCTCGATGGCTGCCATCGGCTTGGAAACGTCGAAATCCTTTGCAGTTTCGCTCAACTCGGCGACCAGCTTTTCGGCAAGTGCGAAGTCCTTCACCTCGATCGCGCTGATGAGTTGGTTTGATTTTTGCACGAAGCTGAGAGCTCTTCGCTTGTCGCCGCGATCGAGGGTGCGTACAGCCGGCAGGTATTCGCCGATCATGAAGGTCTCCGCGAGCCGTTTCGTGGCGCTTTGCAGCTCGTTCTTTTCAAGGAGAAACTTGAAAGCGTGCACGCCTTCGCGCACGTCGCGCATGATTTCATTTGCGAGCGAATCGATCGTGCCCATCGTCGGCGGGAGGCCGCTGGTCTTGACAAAAAGGTTTCTGGCATCCTCGCCCACGCGGAGTTGGCTGTCGCCATCGGCAAAGATACTTCGATAGAATCTCGTGCCGATCAGGGCGTGCTGGAAGCGCCTCTGGAGGAAGTGCTGGACAATCAGTGATTGGAACTCAATCTTTACCTGGAGCTCAGCCACCTCGCGCTTAAGCTGATTGGCTCTGATCAGCGCAGTGATCTCCGCAAGCCTCGTGAGGATAGGCTGCATTTGCATTTCGCGACTAAGTTGCTGCTGTTGCCTCTGTTCTTCGTTAGCTGCTCCTTCTTTCGATTTCCTAGAACCGCCGCTTTCGAGTTTGGTGCCCTCCGCAGTCAGTCTTGCATTCCACTCAAGGCGTTTTCTTTCGTCTTCGAGGGTTTTGCCGGCGGCGTTGAGCCGGTCATTGTTCTTGCGCGAGAGCCAGGCGGAATAAACCTGGTTTGCAATGGAGTCGCACAGATTTGCATCCTCTTGATATCGCGAGGCTCTTGCCAGGAGCTGGAACGCTTCATCGGTGGATCGGGGCGTGATTCTGCCGGGTGAAAGCTTGTCCATGATTTGTTGAAGGAGTGCCTGATAGTCGGTTTCCGGCGTTGTGACAGCCGGTGGCGCGTTGAGGTACTTTTCGAAGCGGGCCCCAAAAAGCGCGTTATTGCTGATGTTCCAGTTCTTCCCGTCCCAAGAGACAATATTGCTGCCGGGGTCGAAGAAGGGTACGTCCTTCCCAAGAAAGCTCGAGCCGCCAGCGTTGGAGCCCGATCGGGCATCCGATTTGGCGGGGGCGCCGCCGCCGGCGGGTTGGGTGGTCGCGGGTTGCGGCGGTGCAGGTTGAGGGGGGTTCTGGGCCGGCTGCTGAGGAGCGTTTTGAAACTCCGAGGAAACATCTCCCTGAGCAACAGCGAGAGCGGCGGTGGCAAGCAATATTACCAGCCCGCGTTTCATGATTTTGTCATATCCTTCGTGCGCAATATACCCTTATTATCGACTTCGAGCAGAAAAATGAATCGTTGGCCTTTCTGGATGTTGATGTGGTTGAAATTCGTTGTAACCAGGACGGGGACGACCTCGCTGCCATTCTCAACTCCGACGGCAATAAGACGTCCTTGGGTTGGGGACCACCCAAGCGAATTCATTACCTCACCCTCAATTTTGTAAACGTTTCCGCGCAGGCTATTCGCATTTTCCAAATAGGTCCGCACATCCAGAGATGAAACGGTCCGGAAGGGCTCCGATGTTGCAGTGACGAAGAGTCGCGAGCCGATGAATGCGGCAAGGATCAACAGAAGGGCAGTGATAATCCCCAAGGTCAGTCGAGAGCTTTTACCACGTCGCGCCACGCTTCTGCCTAACGCCGTCGGGGGCTCACATCAATCCCAAACTCCCAATTGGGCGGAACATCGAACCTCGGCATCCTTTGAAGGTTGCTCTTGACGACAGTGAGTCTCACAGCGGGCACTCGGCGGAGTCTATGGTCCGGCAACTTCGTAGCCCTGTTCTTCGAAGTGGCGTCTTACCCGTTCCGCTTGGTCGCCTTGAATCTCGATCTCTCTTCCCTGCACGCAGCCCCCGCAGCCGAGTGCTTTGCGAGCAGCCCGCGAAATATTCTCAATTTCCGGCGGAGAAAGATGGGTGGGAAGCTGGCTGACGACGATGACCGTTTTTCCGCCGCGTTGTGACTTTTCTCGTCGCAGGACGATGCGCGGCTTTCTCTTTACGACTGAGGGTGAGGGATTTACCGGCCCTTCGGGCAAACCCTCACTGCTGAGCGCGGAAAACGGAGATTGCAAAGGCTGCTGCGGTACCGAAATGGCAATCTTCTTGGTCATGGATGGAGGGCGCCAGACCTGTCAATTTGGATTCGCGGAACAGGCTCGGACTCGCAAGACAGTTCGGGCGACTGCTTACGCCACCTTCGCTGCGGCACGTTTGCGCGCGGTGGCATCGAGGATCTTCTTTCGCAGCCGCAGGGACTTCGGCGTGGCTTCGACATATTCGTCAGGTGCGATGAATTCGAGAGAGCGCTCCAGGCTCATGACGAGCGGGGGTGCTAGGGAAATGCCCTTGCCGTCGCCTTGGCTGCGCATGTTGGTGAGTTTTTTCGCCTTGCAGGGGTTCACCGGCATGTCGTCGGGGCGAGCGTTTTCGCCGACGATCATGCCTCCGTAGATTTCCTCTTGAGGCCCGATGAAGAGGCGTCCGCGTTCCTGGATCGAATCCAGAGCATAAGCCATGCTGATCCCGCCCTCCATCGATACAAGCACACCTTTGCCGCGGCTCGGGATATCGCCTTTATGGGGGCCATATTCTTTAAAGAGGTGACTCGCGATGCCGTGGCCTTTGGTGACGTTGACAAGATCGGTCTCGAAGCCGATCAACCCGCGCGTCGGGATGGTGGCCTCGACGAGCACGTTGTGGGGGTTGTGCTGCATGCTGACGATTTCAGCTTTCCGGCCTGCGAGTGACTGGAGAATATCGCCGAGGTGTTCGCCGGGAACGTCGACGTAAAGCGTTTCCATCGGTTCGAGGAGCGAGCCGTCTTCGGCGCGCTTGAAGATGACCTCCGGCCGGGACACGAGCATCTCGAAGCCTTCCCGGCGCATCTGTTCGACAAGAATCGCGATCTGCATCTCGCCGCGAGCCTTGACCTCGAAATGTCCTGCAGTTTCAGTCTCGGAGACTTGGAGGGACACGTTCGTGCGCGTTTCACGAATGAGGCGGTCCTTGATCTGCCGCGCGGTCAACAGTTTGCCTTCGCGACCGGCCAGCGGCGAATCATTCACACAGATCTTCATCGTGATCGTGGGCGGATCAATATGTACGAAGGGAAGCGCTTCGCGCTCTTCATTGTCGGTGATCGTCTCGCCGATAAAGACGTCCTCGAACCCGGCAATGCCAACAATGTCGCCCTCGGCGGCGCTTTCGACCTGGATCTTCTCAAGTCCTTCATGGCTGAAAATCGCGGTGACATTTGCGCGGGTTTTCTTCCCCGTGTTGTGGAAGCAAACGGCGTTCTGGCCGACTTTCACGCTGCCGCCGACGATGCGCCCGTAAGCGATGCGACCGAGATAGTCGCTATAGTCGAGATTCGAGACGAGGAACTGGAAATAGTCTGCGTCGGACTTCTGCGGCGCAGGAATGTGCCAGGCAATGGCCTCGTAGAGGGGAAGCATGGTCTGGCTGGGATCAACCAATTCGCGCTTGGCGAATCCTTGCTTCGCGCTCGCATAGATGTGCGGGAAGTCAAGCTGTTCATCCGTCGCGTTAAGTTCGAGAAACAGCTCGAAGACCATGTCGAGGACCTTGTGCGGGCGGGCGTTCTCGCGATCGATCTTGTTGATGACGACAATGGGCTTGAGGCCATTTTCCATTGCCTTGCGCAGGACAAATTTCGTTTGCGCTTGCGGGCCATCGTGGGCGTCCACGACCAGGAGAACGCCATTCACCATTTTCATGATGCGCTCGACCTCGCCTCCAAAGTCCGCATGCCCTGGCGTGTCCACAATGTTGATGTGGTATCCATTCCAGCGGAATGCCGCATTCTTGGCGCGGATCGTGATGCCTTTTTCTCTTTCGAGATCCATCGAATCCATCATGCGCTCGTCCACCTTCTGGTTGGCGCGAAAGGTGCCCGACTGCTTGAGAAGCTGGTCCACGAGCGTGGTCTTGCCGTGGTCCACATGGGCGATGATGGCGATGTTGCGAATCTTTTCCATGATGCTCACTTCGAGAGAAGCGGGCCGAGGACTATGGAGCCAGCCCCGCGGTGTGTCAATAGGCGGTCCCGGAGCCTACGTTGCTCGGGATAAAGCCGTATGCAGACTTCACTCAAGACCGTCGCAGCAAACCGAAAGTTTGTCGCATATGCGACAACGAATTGGAGTGATCGACGCCTTCGTGTCGCTTCTTCATCTGCTTGAGTTTGTCCTGGCTGCGGCGCGCGACGCACATCGCCAAAGCGGCGGACGAGCTTCGCAAATTAAGCATTCGGCAGCCCTACGGATCAAAAAGCAACCGGAGCCAACCAAACGGCGCTTTGTCGCGTCGTTCGGCGAGCCGAACTGTCGCCTCAGAGTGCTTCCAGCAAGACACGGGATTCAGCGAGGGCTTCGACGAGCACGCGCGCGCCAGGGTCAAAGCTCTTGCTTTCGCAGGCGGTCAAGACGATGTCCTCGCCGCCTTCGTCGAGAGTGATCCAGACTTTGCCCGTGCGGCAAGAAATCCTCCCCCCATCCGCAAAACACATGCGCTTCGTCCATCCTTTCGAGAGTTGATGGATGCCGTGATCGGCAGTTGGGCGGGGCCGGGCCTTTGCGTTTGTCTTACTCACAAATGCGCGAGCAATTCTTCGCATCCACCCTACACCTTGACGCTGCACCACGGCCGCGCGTGGCGCCCTGTGGTCGCTGGCAAATCGCGTCTCATCGGACTCGGCAACGAGGTTATTGCCGCCGCAGTCGATAAAAGAACTCACTGATCTCTGCTCGTGAAATAGAACAGTCTGTTGCATGGAAGCACTCTCACATGACGAGAGAAAAATAACAGATGCACGGAGAAACGTTTTCGACCTATACAGATTATTTGTGCATCACAACTGTTCATATCGGGATGAAGGGCAACTGTGTATAGTCTTTATTTCGCATTGTGCTAGTCTGTGCAGGTGAGAACGATTGATGAAAAGCCGCTCTATCTTCAGGTCGCTGACAGCGTGGCAGACCTGATTACGGCGGGCAGCCTCAGATCGGGAGATCGCGTGCCTTCAGTGCGCCGTCTGAGCGGGCAGCAAAACGTCAGCGTTCCCACCGTATTGCAGGCGTATATGGTCCTCGAAAACCGGCGGATGATCGAGGCGAGGCCAAAGTCGGGTTTTTTCGTGAAGCCACGTCTTTCCGAATCCTTGGCCGAACCGGCGGTGTCGGGCAAGACCTCCACGGTACCTTGGGCCGACTTTCATCCCTCCACGCCGATCATTCGCGATCTCGTCGATCCCAGTCTCGTGCCTCTGGGCGGCGCCATCCCCAGTCCGGACCTCCTTCCGGGAGCCAAGCTGGCGAGGATCGTGGGCAGCCTGGCGCGGGAGCATACAGCGGAGACCATCAGCTATGACCCCGTACCCGGTTCCCTGACGCTGCGGCGCGAAATTAGCCGCCGTTCGTTGGATTGGGGGTGCTACCTGAGTAGCGACGAATTCATTGTCGTGAATGGCGCGACGGAGGGCCTCCATCTCGCGCTTCGCGCCGTCGCCAAGCCGGGTGATACGGTCCTGATAGAGTCCCCGACCTACTACGGTCTCGTGCATATCCTCAATCAAATTGGACTAAAGGCGGTGGCCGTCCCCGCCTCGGCTCGCGAGGGGCTGAGTATCGAAGGTGTGGAGCGTGCCTTAAGGCGGCACAAGATTGCTGCCATCACCCTCATTCCCAACTTCAACAATCCACTCGGCAGCGTAATGCCTGAGGAAAACAGGCTTGCCCTGCTGCAGCTTGCGGGCAAGCGCCGCATTCCCATCATCGAAGACGATATTTACGGCGACCTCCAACACGAAGGCGCGCGGCCCCGCTGTCTCAAGGCGCTGGACAAGGACGGGCTCGTTCTCCTCTGTGGTTCGTTTTCAAAGACACTCGCACCGGGCTATCGTGTCGGCTACATCTCGCCTGGGATTTTCTATGAAAGAATTGTCCACCTGAAAACCGCCACGAATTGGGGCAACGCAACCCTGCCCGCTCTGGCGATCGCGGAATTCCTCCGCAATGGCGGCTACGATCATCATCTGCGAAAAATCCGGCGCACCTATCGCGATCAGGTGCAGAAGATGCGGGAAGCCGTCGCAACGGAGTTTCCCAATCCGGTCAAAATTAGCAATCCTCGGGGTGGATTCGTGCTTTGGGTGGAGCTGCCGGCTGCGGTGGACGCTATGCAGCTCTTCGCTGAAGCGCGCAAAGTGGGAATCAGCATCGCTCCGGGTCCCATTTTCTCGCCCGTTGGCGACTTCCCCAATTACATCCGTCTAAGCTGCGGTTTTCCCTGGAGCATCAAAATTGAACGCGCCATCGCCGTGCTCGGGCGTCTCGTCTCGCGCCTGGCTTGATCGCGGCTGGAGACCAGTATGATCTGAAATGATGAATAGAATTCATATCAAATCGCCAGACTGATCCTGAGTGAGCCGAGCCGACTCGGGGTAAGCGCGAGCCCGACGCAGGCCGTGCGAAGCCATGCTTCCTTCTGGCGTAATTTGCTCAGTGGCCTGCACAGGTTTGACCAGAAGGCCGCGGCGGCCGTTGACAGGGGTCTCGAGACTGCTGATCCAGTCTTTCCGTTAACTTGCGAACTCAATAGTCGAATTCTGCGCTGCAGAAGGGGATCTATGAAAAATCCTCATGATTATTCCCCCGGGAAGACTGCAGCGCTGGTTGTGAAGGTGCTTTCCAGCGTTGCGAATTCGCCGGTATTCGGGCTCTCTTCAATATCCCGAAGACTTGGCGTTTCCAGCGATCTACCGATCCCTCTTGGAGGCCTCTCTGACCGGCGCGTAGTGCCATCCATCGCCGAATCGTCTGCCGAGATGGGCGGCCGCCATTCGGCAGAGCCCAATGAAAGTTTGTTCGGGCTTGCGGAGCTCGCGGTGTCCCTGGTGGATGACCACCCATTGGCGAGTTACTTTCGATCGCGGCGTGGGACGCATGACGAGCGAGCCCTCGGCGAGTTCCTTCTCAGCAACCCATGGCGCCATCAGCGCAACACCAAGCCCCAGCTTGGCAAGCTGTTTCATGATTTCGAAGCTCGGAATTTCGACATACGACGTAAGACCTACGCCGCTTTTCAAAAAGAAGTCCTCAGCTCTTCGAAAAGTAACGCTGTTCCGCCGATAGAGCAGGAAGTGCTCCTTCTTGAGATCGGCCGCGGTGATCCCGTTCTTTTCGGCCCATGGATGCAGGGGCGAGAAAATGAGATGAAGCCGGTCGTGGAAAAGGGGATGCGTCTTGAGACCGCCGGGCAGCTTGTCCTCAACAACCAGAGCAAGATCCGCACGTCCCTCCTCCACCTCTTGGACGGCTTTCGGACTGTCTTCCAGGCTGACGACAAGGGAGACGGTGGGGTAGGACTCCCGAAATTCCCGCAGGACGGGCGCAAGAATCACCTGCGCCATCGATGTGCTAAAGATCACGCTCAACTTGGCGCGGGACTCATTCTGGCTCGATATCGACTCCGCCGCGCGATCGAGGCTGTCAAGAATCCGCAGGATTTGGCCGAGGAAGTGCCGGCCCTCGGGCGTTAAGTGAGTGGTCTTTCCCTTTTTATAGATAAGCCTGCAGCCGAGCTGATCCTCCAGACGCCGCATTCCATGGCTGATCGCCGACTGGGTGACATTCAGCATCCCCGCGGTCCTCGTGAAACTTCCCGCTTGGGCGAGCGTTGCGAAAACACGCAGTAATCGCAAGTCAAGGTCTGCGGGCATTCATGCACAGTATTCATCGTTGTGCTGAAAAACAATCACTGTGTTCATGTAAATTTCCCGTGCGCCGTGCAGCGACCGACGCTAGTTGATCGGACCATGGCATCACACACAAGACCTTCTCCAAGAGCGACCGCCGGGCGGAGCTCTCCATTGGTCGGAACATTCCGGATTGGCTATGTTCCACTTGTTGATGCTGCGCCGTTGCTCGTTGCGGAGGCGCTTGGCCTTTATTCCAGGAAAGGCGTGACGGTCAGCCTGAGCGCCGAGCTGGGATGGGGTTCCATTCGCGAGAAGCTCGTCTACGGCGAATTGGAAGCCGCGCATGCGCCTGGGCCTCTCCTCTTTTCGATACTTCTCGGCACGCATTCCCGGGCCTGCGGCGTGACCACGGATCTTGTTCTTAGTCTGCAAGGCAATGCGATCACGCTGTCGCGCCGCTTTTGGGACAGGGGCGTTCGCGATGCCCACACCTTCAGAGTGCTGGTTCGCGGCGAGGCTCCGCACAAGCCTGTCTTCGCGGTCGTCGCGCGGTTTTCGAGTCATCATTTCCTGTTGCGCAATTGGCTTCGGTCTGCGGGAGTGGATACTGAGCGGGACGTTCGGATCGTCGTGTTGCCCCCTCCTCTTGTTGTCGAGCACATGCGGGAGGGGCAAGTTGACGGTTTTTGCGCAGGGGAACCGTGGAACTCCGCCGCGGCACTCTCCGGGGAGGGATGGGTGGTTGCGACGAGCATGTCGCTGGCTCCAAAACATCCCGAGAAAGTTTTGCTCGTTCGCAATGAAATTTTTCATCGGCAGCCAGACGGTTATTCGGCATTGCGCAGCGCCATTCTGGAAGCAGGCCGCTTCTGCGATGAACCTGAGAATCGACACGCTGTTGTGGACATCCTGCATCAGTACCATGTCTTTCCCGTCGCAAAGCAGGTTCTAATCAATTCGCTCGTTGGACCTTTCAATACGGGTATTGCCGATTTGGAAGGGCAGGGTCCCTTCGTGATCTTTCATCGGGGCGACGCAAATAGTGCGACCCGCGAGCGCGCACAGTGGTGCCTCGAGACCGTCATTGAGACCGGGGCCTTGATGGCTGACGGCCGGACCCGAAAACTCTGCCTTGACGCGTTTCTCGATGAGCACGATACGGGGCTGGTCCGAAACGGCGCAGCTCCCAGCTCATTCTAAGTAAACTTACGGACGCGGAGAGGCGAACAGGCACGAAAGCTGCTCCCTTCCCACTGACATGGCAGTCATCGCAGCGAGCATGACAAGGAGTCTTCGATTCCCGGTAGAGGCAGGGTGGGGCGCCGGTGGCTTCCCTCTCATCTTATCCTTTTCCCCTAAGGAGATTGGTCCGGGAACGGGGCATCGCAGCTCACGCTTGCGCATGCGTATCTCGTTCATGCGCGCTTCGAGCGACGGGCATGCGGCGACCTCATTCTTCGACGCATCATGAAACAAACCAACTCAATGCAAGATTCCCGCAGCATCTCTCAAGCCCGTAAGAAAAAAGCGCCGTTAGCCTGCGAAGTGCAATTGGGCATGACGCGCCGCAGCTTCCTTTCGACGTCTGCCAAGGGATTCGGCTTGGCTGCCTTATTGAGCGGACTGCCAGCGGGTTGGATCGGATCGGTGTTCGCGAGCGACGCGCCTGAGGTCTCCGAAATCAAGTTCGGAATTATTGCGCTCACCGATTGCTCACCCTTCGTAATCGCGCATGAAAAGGGCTTTTTCAAAAGGTATGGCATCAACGCGACTATCAATAAGGGCGCCAATTGGGCTGCAATTCGCGATGCGCTATCCAACGGCGACAATCAGGCCACCCACATGCTCCTGGGGATGCCAATTGCCTCGACAATGGGTCTCGCCGGCTCTCCAAGGAAGCCGATGATCATCCCGTGGCTCGTTAACCGAAATGGCCAAGCCATTACGCTTGCGAATAAGTTCAAGGGAAAGGTCACGGATGATCCGAAGGCTCTGAAACCCTTTGTTGATGAAGCAAAAGCTGCGGGCACGCCGTTGGCATTCGCGATGACATTTCCCCCCGGCACGCACGCGATGTGGATGCGCTATTTTCTTGGCGCCGGCGGCATCAATCCCGACAGCGACACCTCGCTCATCACCGTCCCGCCGCCACAAATGGTTGCCAACATGAAGGTTGGGAAGATGGACGGATTTTGTGTGGGCGAGCCGTGGAACGCACGCGCCATCGCCGATGACATCGGCTTCACGGGCATCACCTCACAGGGGATCTGGAAGAATCATCCGGAAAAGATTTGCGCATTCACGGCTGAATTCGCGGATGCCAACCCGAAGGCAGTGAAGGCCGTGCTCAAGGGCCTCAACGATGCAAGCGTATGGAGCGATCACTTAGCGAATCGGGCTGAACTCGCGAAAATCGTCTCCTCCCCGTCGTACATCAACTGTGAGCCGGACGTGATCCTTGGCCGCCTCGAGGGCAAGTATCTTTTCGGCGATGGACGCAAGCTGCGTGATCCGGATTACATGATCTTTAGCGAGCGCAACTGCAACTATCCTCAGCCAAAGTACGCCAAGTGGTGGCTCACGCAGTTCCGCCGGTGGGGCCTTGTGGAAGGAACCCCGGATTACGAGGGAGTTTCCAAGCAAGTTATGCGTCCGGACATCTATGAGGAAGCGATGAAAGAGATCGGTCATACGCACGCAGGTCTTAGCGAAGCATCTGAAACGCTTTTCGATGGCGTGACATTCGATCCGAAGGGGGACCTTGAAGCGTACGCCAAAGGCTTTTCGGTCAACAGCATGAAAGGCTGAAGCGAATGGAGACCACTCGCCATAAGGAAAATGGAAAAGAGGCGGAGATGCAGACTGCGAGCCGGTCAGCCGGCGTTTCTTCCTCAAGAGGCGGAGGCTTGGATCTGTCGGAATTGCTCGAGCGTGGGCGCGCGCTGGAAGTCGCTGAGGAGGGTGAGCCGGAGGTCAGGCAGCTCACGTTTGGAATTCTTCCGTTGACGGACTGCGCGCCGATCGTGGTTGCCCATGCAAAGGGGTTCTTTTTAAGGCACGGAATCGAGTCGAGCGTGATGAAATTTGGGAACTGGACGGCCAGCCGCGACAGCCTAATGAGCGGCAAGGCGCAAGCGGCACACATGCTTTTCGGCATGCCCGTGGCCGCGGCTGTCGGGAAGCTTGGTACGGAGCATCGGCCACTCGTGATTCCTTGGATTCTCAATCGTAACGGCCAGGCAATTACCGTCTCAGTACGGCATCGCGAAATACTCGGCTCCAACGCGCGTGATCTCCGGGCTCTTGCACAGGAGCGCCGCGACAAAGGCCGTCCAATGGTTTTTGCCATGACTCTCCAGCCCGGTACCCATGCCATGTGGTTGCGGTATTGGCTTGCAGCGGGAGGAATTAATCCGGACAAGGATGTCGCTCTTATCACAATCCCGCCGCCAATGATGGTAGCGAACATGAGCGCCGGGCGCCTCGACGGGTTTTGCGTGGGCGAGCCGTGGAATGCGAAAGCGGTGGATGAGGGGCTTGGGTTCACCGCGATCCTTAGTGAGGAAATCTGGCCCAATCATCCCGAGAAGGTGCTCGCGTTTTCCGAGGAATTTTCGGAGACCCATCCGAACTCGGCGAAGGCCGCACTCAAGGCGCTTCATGAGGCAAGCATCTGGTGCGATGAAGAGGCAAATCGCGATGCACTCGCGGCTCTCCTAGCCGAACGACCCTATCTCGATTGTCCGGCGAGTTTGATCAAGTCACGCCTCGGTACGAGAGTCGATTGCGGGAACGGCCGCATTGTCAACAACCTGCGCGGTCTCACTTTCTCGGGTGGCGAATGCAACTACCCCCAGCCGAAATTTGCCGTCTGGTGGCTCTCGCAATTCCGTCGCTGGATGATGCTTCCCTCGGCCCCCGACTATCTGGGCGTCGCTGCGCGGGTGATGCGCCCCGACTTTTATGAAGCCGCAATGAATGAACTTGGCGCGTCGCATGGCAGAGCGGATTTTGCGCCTGAATCACTTTTCGACGGCAAGATTTTCGATCCTGCCGAACCCGAAAAGTATGCGGCGGACTTCGAGATCACGAGTCTCCGAAGATAGATCAACCCTAACGAATAATGAACGAATCCATTCTCAAGAAAATTGACTGGCTGATCCTTCCTGCGATCGGCGTGGCGGTCTGCGTGCTCATCTGGAGCCTCATTGCCGGCAAAGAGGTCAGGAAGGAAACAGTCGATGACTTCGGCGACAAAGTGACTAAGGTGCAACGCGTTGGAGTCTCAGCCGACCTGCCGTCGCCTGCTGAAACGTGGAGCAAGAGCAAGTCCTACATTGTTCAGCCCTTCGCAAAGCGAGGGGAACTGGATCAAGGCATTCTGAGTTTCACGTGGCTTTCTTTAAAACTTGTCGCGCAGGGCTATATCATCGCCCTGCTCATCGGTACGCCGATCGGGTTCTTCCTGGGCCTGTCAAAGACGTTCTCGAAAATGTTCGATCCGATCTTTCAGATTCTTCGTCCCGTCTCGCCTCTTGCATGGCTGCCGCTCGGCATGGTTCTCTTCCTTGGCGCGAAGCTGACGGTTCCCGGCTTGGGGGTGACCTATGGGGCATCGGACCTGGCGGCGATTTTCACGATCGCAATCTGTTCGATGTGGCCCACCGTCCTCAATACAGCCGTTGGCGTCCGCGCCATTCCGCAGGATTATCTCAACGTCGCCAAAGTCCTCAAACTTTCGAGGACGAAGACGCTCTTCAAAGTGATGCTGCCGGCGACACTGCCGTACATGTTCACTGGCTTCCGGCTTTCGCTTGGAATCGCGTGGCTCGTCATCGTGGCCGCAGAAATGCTGACCGGCAAACCCGGCGTCGGCGGCTTTCTTTGGCAGCAATACAACGCGCTTAGCTATGCGCACATTATTCTGTGCATTCTTACCATCGGCATCGTCGGCTTCGTCCTCGACCGGCTGATGAGCGTGGTCGAGGCACAATTCAAAACTGCCTGAAATCATGCTCCTTCTTGAAGTCAAAAACGTCTCCAAAGGCTTTGGACCGAAAGGCAAACGGACGGAGGTCCTCGAGGATATCACGCTCGAAATCGCGCAGGGTGAGTTCGTCGCCATCATCGGATACTCGGGCGCGGGCAAGACGACGCTAATGTCGCTGTTCGCCGGGCTCAGCAAGCCGGATTCGGGTTCGATCAAACTGAATGGAAAGAGCATGGATGGACCCGGTCCGGACCGTGGAATTGTTTTTCAGAACTACTCGCTGCTGCCCTGGCTGACGGTTTACGAAAACATCGCGCTTGCTGTGGATCAGGTCTTCCCCCAGTGGACTCCTGAACAGCGCCGGGAGCACATCGAAAAGCAGATCGCAATGGTGAACTTGACGCCTGCGCGCAGCAAGATTCCGCGCGAACTCTCCGGGGGCATGCGGCAGCGCGTGTCGGTCGCACGCGCCCTCTCGCTCAAACCCGATATCCTCCTGCTCGACGAGCCGCTCAGCGCACTCGACGCGCTCACCCGGGCCAATCTGCAGGATGAAATCAACCGGATCTGCCAGGAAGAGAAAAAAACGGTCATCCTCATCACCAACGATCCCGATGAAGCCATTCTTCTTGCGGACCGCGTCATTCCGCTCACGGCCGGACCCCGCGCCACCCTGGGACCTTCGATTCCTGTGACAATCCCTCGTCCGCGCTCTCGCATTCTGATTAACGAAAGTTACGATTTTAAGCAGACGCGCAATGAGGTCATCGACTATCTGCTCATGGCAACCGACAAGCGAAAGTTCGCGATGAGCAAGAAGCTCGTCCTTCCAGACCTGTTGCCGGAAGATCTTAACGAACCACGTTCGATGATTAGCGCAAGGCGCAGGCCGCGCCGCCGCAGTGAAGAGAAGCGTGAAACCGTGGAAGTCACCGTATGAGCGATCAAGCCTACCTCGAGCTCTGGGATCTTACGAAGAGCTACCCGTCGCCCAAAGGAGAGGCGGTCATCGTCAAGGGTGTGAACTTCAAGTTCCGGAAAGGGGAGTTTGTCACGGTTATTGGCCACTCGGGCTGCGGTAAGTCCACGATTCTCATGATGGTCGCTGGTCTTAGTACGGTAACGTCGGGCGGCGTCGTCCTTGCGGGCAAGGAACTCAATGGTCCCGGACCGGATCGCGGTGTGGTCTTCCAGGCGCCATCGCTTCTTCCCTGGATCACGGCGTTCCAAAACGTGATGCTTGGCGTGGATCAGGTGTTCTACACCGCAGAGGCTCGCGAGCGCGCACTCATCGCCGAGTATTACCTTACGCTCGTCGGACTTGGCGATTCGATGCACAAGCTTCCGTCTGAGCTTTCCCAAGGCATGCGGCAGCGCGTCGGAATTGCGCGCGCGTTCTCGCTCGCTCCGAAGATGCTCTTGCTTGACGAGCCTTTCGGCATGCTTGATTCCCTTACGCGGTATGAACTTCAAGAGGTTCTGATCAGCCTTTGGCGCCGCGAAAAGATCACGGCCATGATGGTCACTCATGATGTCGATGAAGCGCTCTTCCTTAGCGATCGCATTATTTGCATGACCGATGGCCCTGCCGCAGGCATCGGCGAGGTCATGGAAGTGGATTTTCCTCGTCCCCGATTTCGCAAGGAAGTGATGGAACATCCGGATTATTACAAGCTGCGAGAGCAGCTCATCGAATTTCTCGAAGTGCGTGCGCATCATCGGCCTGGAGAAGGTCAGCCCACGGAGGGTGGCGGCACGATCGCTTATCCCACGGACCCTCAACCCGCCGCGGCCGGCACGTAACAGCCCGAAACTCACGTGACGACCAAGATTCCTGTCATTCCTGAAACAGCCCCGTTTGATGCCATGCAGCGCATGTGGCTAAATGGTTTCCTTGCCGGACTTTTCAGCTCGGAAACCGGTACCGCAGTCGCTCCGGCGGCAGCCGCATCGCCCTCACTCGGCCCGCTCCTGTTCCTTTTTGGCTCGCAGACCGGGTGCTCCGAGGGTCTCGCAAAGCGGTTCGCAAAAGAGGCAAAGAAGCAGGGCTTTGAAACGCGCGTCGTGGGGATGGAGAATCACGCGACAATCGATCTCGCCAAGGAAAAGCGGGTTGTCATCGTCACGAGTACGTATGGCGACGGCGAAATGCCGGACAATGCGCAGCCTTTCTGGGATCATCTGAAAAATGGAACCGCTCCGCGCCTCGAGAATCTCGAATATTCTGTCCTCGCTCTCGGTGACCGCAGCTACGTCCAGTTCTGCGAGGCGGGCAAGGCTTTCGATGCACGCCTTGAAGAGCTTGGCGCAAAGCGGATCCATCCCCGGACCGATTGTGACGTCGACTACGAGGGTCCCTCCACCGAGTGGTTCGCAGGCCTGATGAAGTCGTTGGAGGGAAGCGCTGCACCGACGCCCGCTGCGGCCGCTCAGGTGGCCGTTGCGGATGTCGTGACGGCCGTCGAGACAGCTGCCACCTCTCCATCCTTCGGCAAATCGAATCCGTTTCCGGCTATTCTGAAAACGAACCGCGTGTTAAACGCGCCCGGCTCTGCAAAGGAAACACGGCACCTCGAGATCATCCTCGAGGGCTCCGGACTCGAATATGAGGTTGGTGATGCGTTGGGAGTTGTGCCGACGAACTGCCCTGATTTTGTGCGAGAGATCCTGGATGCGGCCGGTCTTGACGGCGAGGAGGCGGTCAAGGCGCCGGACGGCAGCGAAATGCCACTGAGGCTTGCCCTTCTGCAAAAGTTTGATCTGAAACCCTTCCTTTCCGATTTCCCTCAGAAGGCTGCCTCACCGGCGGAATTCTCCGCCCCGCTGCGAAAGCTGCAACCGCGCCTCTATTCCATCTCATCGAGTCCGAAGGCGCATCCTGGCGAAGTGCATCTCACCGTGGCCATCGTTCGATACGAGTTGAATGGGCGGCCACGCAAAGGAGTTTGCTCGACGTTCTTCGCAGACCGTGTCGGCCCGGATACGAAGGTCCCTGTCTTCGTTCACAAGTCCCCGAGTTTCAAACTGCCCGCGGACGGTTCGAATCCCGTCATCATGGTCGGCCCAGGCACGGGCATCGCGCCATTTCGGGCATTTCTTGAAGAGCGCCGTGCCGTCGGCGCCAGCGGAAGAAACTGGCTCTTTTTTGGCGACCAAAAAGCCGCATCCGACTTTCTCTATCGCGAGGAACTCGAGGCGATGCAAGAGGATGGATTCCTGGCAAAGCTCGACACCGCATTTTCGCGCGATCAAGCGGCGAAAATCTACGTTCAAAATCGGATGATCGAAAACGCGGGCGAGATCTGGTCCTGGCTGCAGGAGGGCGGATATTTTTATGTCTGCGGCGATGCAAAGCGCATGGCGAAGGACGTCGACACGGCGCTGCACAAGATCGCCGAAACAGCCGGCGGTTTCTCCGCGGAGCAGGCCGTGGACTACGTCAAGCAACTCAAGACCGAAAAGCGATACCTGCGCGATGTGTACTGATCCAAAGATTCGCGAGTTATTTTCCGGGGAGCGCGCGCGTCCCCGCGTGCGCATTTCGGCGTCTCGCCGAAAACATCTGGATGCGCACTTTAGCCGCTCACTGTGCGCCCGGCGGGACGCCGGACGCCACACGCGGGACGCGTGTGCTCCCCGTCCCCATCGCGAGCGCAGTCCAGTGTGGAGAAGGAGAAGCGAGGGGAGCCAGCCATGACCATCACACCGATCAAGGAAATTGCGGGAGCGCCGCTCAACGAAGAACAGACGACTTACTTGACAGGCTTCTTTGCAGGCATGCAGCAGCGTGCGGTCGTCTTCGCGGATTTCCTTTCTGATTGCAAAGAGGCCTCTGCGAATGCCGCGAAGGAGGAGGACGAAGAGGAAGTTCCGCTCATCGCCGAAGAGCGGATCAAGAACGAAGAGCATCCCCTCGATTCTTACTACCGGCTTCTTGAAAACTCACGAACGAACAAGGCGCCGGACAAGGAAGAAACCTTCCGATTCAAATGGAACGGACTATTTTATTTAACCCCCGTAAAGGACGCTTTCATGGCGCGGTTGCGCATCCCCGGCGGAACAGTTCGGACGTTTCAACTTCGCGGGATCGCGCAAGCGGCGAAGGACCTTACCACCGGCTATTGCCAGATTACGACACGGGCGAATCTGCAGATTCGGCTTATTCAACCCAAGGACGCGCCTGAGGTGCTTCGGCGCATCCAAGCGATTGGCCTCCATACGCGCGGCACCGGCGCCGACAATATCAGGAACCTTACTTCAAATCCTACCGCAGGAATAGATCCTAAGGAGGTGATCGACTGCACGCCGTACGTCCAGGAGCTTGCCGACTTCATCCTCTCACACCGCGAATTTTACAACCTTCCGCGAAAGTTCAACATCGCGTTCGATGGGGGAGGACTTATCGGGTCGGTTGAGGACACGAATGACATCGGCGCGAAGGCCGTGACGATCGGCGGTGAAGTCTATTTTCGAATTCTGTTAGGCGGAGCCACAGGGCACAAGTCGTTTGCGCGAGACCTTGGGGTGATCGTTCCGCCGAAGGACATCGTGAAAGCCATTATCGCCGTCGTTCGTGTTTACATCAGGAATGGCTTCCGGGGCGATCGGAAGAAGGCGCGCCTTAAGCACCTTCTCGATAAATGGACGATAGAGCAGTATCTGGCAGAGACAGAAAAAGTCCTTGGCACCGGGCTGACACGCATGGCGTTGGATCCGGCCACGATCATCTATCCCTACGTCGATCTCCCCCATAGCCATATCGGCGCTTATCCGCAAAAGCAGAAGGGACTCTATTATCTTGGAGTTGCGTCGCCAGTGGGACAAATCACGCCGGCGCAAATATTCCGCATTGCGGATCTCGCGGACAACTATGGATCGGGCGAGATTAGGCTCACGGTCTGGCAAAACTTTATCATTCCTAACATCCCCGAGGCGTATCTCGAAACCGTCAAAAAGGCGGTCCGCAAGATGGGGTTTGATTATCAGCAGTCAAATATTGCGAGCGGCGTCATCGCTTGCACGGGAAACCGGTACTGCAAGTTTTCTTCAACCGATACCAAAGGCCATGCTCTTAACTTGATCAAATATCTCGAAAATCGCGTAAAACTTGACGAGCCGGTCAATATCCACTTCACGGGATGTCCGAATTCTTGCGCCCAGCATTACATGGGCGACATTGGCATGCTCGGAGCCAAGACGCGGGACGGTCGCGAGGCTTATCACGTTTTTGTCGGCGGTGGGTTCGGAAAGAACGCAGCCTGTGGAAGGCAGATCTATCAGGCCCTTCCCTTTGATGAGATTAACGCCGCAGTGGAAAAGATCCTTCTAGCTTATCTTAAGCACCGGCAGTCCGGCGAATCGTTTCAGTCATTTACGACGCGGCATGACGTCAACTCCCTGCAGGTGCTTTTCCAGGAATGAGCAGCGTCACTCTTGAAGTTAATCTCATCGATGAGCTCCTTGCAGAGCAGCAAAGGCTGACACCTGTCGAGCGCTTCGCGCAAAAGCATGAGCGCGCGGATTTTCCTGCGCAGGCCCGCTACTACCGCGACCTGATCCCGTCGTCCAAGCCGGGCCGCGGCCAGCAATATGCGTTCGCTGTCGATCTCGATGTCTGCACCGGGTGCAAGGCGTGCGTCAGCGCCTGTCACTCGCTGAATGGACTCGAAGAGCACGAAACCTGGCGCGACGTTGGATTGATCACCGGCTTGGAGGCGGAGAAGCCCTACCTCCAAACTGTGACGACGGCATGCCATCATTGCCTCGAACCCGCATGCCTCGAAGGTTGCCCGGTCCTCGCCTATGACAAGAATCCCGAGACGGGAATCGTGCGACATCTCGATGACCAGTGCATTGGCTGCCATTACTGCACGATGAAGTGTCCGTATGATGTGCCGAAGTATTCGCATCGGCTTGGAATCGTGCGGAAATGTGACATGTGTACGGATCGGTTGGCTGTCGGTGAGGCTCCGGCGTGCGTGGAGGCGTGTCCGCACGAAGCAATAACGATCCGGCTCGTTGATGTCGCGGAGGTCAGCGCAGCCGCGCAGCCGGGGTCACGCATTGTCCCGGGCGCATTCGACTCGAACTACACGAAGCCTACGACGCAGTATTTTTCGAAGAAGCGAATCCCTGGAAACTCGGAGCCTGCCGACGCACACGCGCTGCGGCTTGAGCATGCGCACTGGCCGCTGATCATCATGCTGCTCCTCTCGCAAATGGCCGCGGGAATTTTTCTCCCGCTTGCGGCGATGGGAGCCGCTGGCGGCGAATCATTCCGTGTTTATGCCGCTCCGCTGGCAACACTCGGATTTCTTGCGTTGAATGCGGGCCTCGCAGCATCCGTATTTCACCTTGGCCGCCCGCTTGGGGCATGGAGATTCTTCCTTGGGCTGCGCACATCGTGGATGAGCCGTGAAATTCTGGCGTTCGGACTTTTCGCAGGAGCGGCATTTGTCGCGACGGTGGTTTCCTGGGTATTGCCTGGTTCGCGTTTTGCGCTGGCGGGCTTGGCTGGCGCTGCGGCAATGGGCCTGCTTGCGGTCTTCACTTCTGTGATGATCTACGCC
Source organism: Terrimicrobiaceae bacterium (assembly GCA_045403045.1). Lineage (GTDB taxonomy): Bacteria > Verrucomicrobiota > Verrucomicrobiia > Chthoniobacterales > Terrimicrobiaceae > DASTFP01. The sequence goes on along the minus strand of JAXIPG010000149.1, from coordinate 11,214 downwards.
GACACTCGCCGCGCTTTCTGGGCGCTGCCACTGACAGCCGCACGGTTCTATGGTGCGACGATTCTGCTGGGCGTGACGGCGGCCGCCGCGGCGATGAGTTGGATGGGGCTAATCGTCGCAGCAGATCTCGCCTCTGAGTTCCGCATTGCGATGATCATTTCGATAGCAGCCCGGACGCTGTTTTTTGGGTGGGAGCTCTTGAGCGCTTCGCGGGCTTTGCACGATCCCTCGAATCTTAGTCATCGCTCCGAGCGAACGATCCGTGTATTGCTGCCGTGGTTAACGCCTGCGCGCGTTGCGTCGTTCATTCTTGCCACCTCTTCTTCGGTCGCGGCGATCGGCGCGAGTGGTGCCATTTCAACGATCGGAGCGAGTGTGGCGCTGGCCGCAACGTTCGCTTCTCAGATTCTCGAACGATTCAGCTTTTTCAGCGCCGTCACCGCGCCGCGCATGCCTGGAGGCGTATGAGCGCAGATGCAAAAGGCCGGGAAGAGAAACGTGGCGGCCTCTTCGCGGGACTCGGGTCTTTGCAGAAGGCCGTCGCGATTCGCGCCTGGGACGGACCGCTGACCGAAGAACTCGTTCGCAATCCAGGAAAGTTTGGCCTCGGCCAGGTGCCGGCACGCCTTGCGCCGGATGCAACGACGACGATGGTTTGCGGGTTTTGCTCGACGGGATGCGGCTTGAACATTCACATGCGCGATGGTCAGGCCGTCAACCTTAGCGCCGACACCAGCTATCCGGTTAACCTTGGCATGGCTTGCCCAAAAGGTTGGGAGGCTCTGACGCCATTGTCTGCGCCAGACCGCGGGACGACACCGCTCGTTCGGCCCAGCCGCGACGCGCCCCTTGAGCCATGCGATTGGGAACGTGCCTTGGTGTTGTTTTGCGAGCGGTTCAAGGAAATTCGGGCCAAGCATGGCGCTGAGTCCGTTGCCTTTCTAAGCACCGGACAGATCACCACGGAGGAGATGGCCTTCGTCGGATGTCTTTTCAAGTTCGGGATGGGATTCGTGCATTGCGACAGCAACACGCGTCAATGCATGGCAACATCGCACGTGGCCTACAAGGAATCGTTTGGCTTTGACGCTCCGCCGTTCACCTACGCGGACTTCGAGGAATCGGACGTGCTGGTCTTCGTCGGGGCGAATCCGTGCCTCGCTCATCCCATCATGTGGCAGCGTGTGATGCGCAATCCGAACAAGCCCGAGATCCTTGTTGTGGATCCTCGAACAACGGAGACCGCCATGGCCGCCACGCAGCACTATGCCATTCGGCCCAAATCCGATCTCGTGCTCCTTTACGGTCTGGCAAACCTGCTCATTGCCAGCGGCTGGATTCAGCGAGACTTTATCAGGGCCCATACGTCGGGTTTCGAAGAATTTGCTCAATTCGTCGCACCCTTTACAACGGACCGCGTTTGCGGCGAAACCGGATTGAAGCCTGAGGAGTTGTGGCAATTTGCAAGGACCATCGCCGACGGGCGGCGCGTTTCCTTCTGGTGGACGATGGGTGTCAACCAGGGCCACGAATCAACGCGCACCGCGCAGGCGATCATCAACCTTGCTCTGATGACCGGAAACATTGGGCGCCCGGGCACGGGCGCCAATTCGATCACCGGCCAATGCAACGCAATGGGCTCGCGCCTATTTGCTAATATTACCAGCCTCATCGGCGGCCATGATGCGGATGACGAAACCGACCGTGCCAAGGTTTCGAAGATTCTCGGCATCGGAGAGGATGTTATCCCTCGTCAGCCGTCACTGGCCTACGACCAAATCGTACAGGGTATCGCCGATGGAAACGTTAGGGGTCTGTGGGTGATTGCGACGAACTCTTCCCATTCCTGGATTCATCAGGGCGAGTTTAATCGCATCCTGGAGAAGCTGGACTTTCTTGTCGTGCAGGACATGTATCCAACAACGGAGACCGCCCAGCGCGCGGATTTGTATCTGCCTGCGGCAGGGTGGGGGGAAAAGGAAGGTACGTTGATCAACTCGGAACGGCGCATGGGACTGATCAAGAAAGTGCGCCACGCACCCGGTCAGGCTCTATCCGACTTTCACATTTGTCAGCTGATTGCCCATTATTGGAGGTGCGGAGGAATGTTCGCCCGGTGGTCGTCGCCGGAAGCGGTTTTTCAGATGCTCAAAGAAGTTTCACAGGAGATGCCCAATGACATCACGGGCATCCGTGACTATCGCATGCTTGACGAATGCGGCGGGATCCAATGGCCGCTTAGCGAAGCGGACGTTTTGCGGTGCCAGACGTCCGACGCCAGAAGTCAGATCCCTTCTGAGAGGCGGTTGTTCGAGGATGGCCGCTTCTTTACTGTTGATGGCAGAGCGCAATTTCTCTTCGAGGAACCTCGCGAGGCGCCAGAGCAGCCGGACGAAAAGTATCCGTTCCTTCTTCTGACCGGACGAGGAACCTCTTCGCAGTGGCATACCAACACCCGAACGGGAAAATCCGACGTGCTGCGAAAGCTTTATCCGAAGGAGTGCTATGTTGAGATCAATCCGAAGGATGCCCAGAGACTTCATATTCAAAGAAACTCCATCGTCAGGGTTTCTTCTCGCCGCGCCGAGATTCGGGCAACGGCTTTCGTGACGCCTACCGTTCAGCCGGGACAGCTCTTCATCCCAATGCATTATCACGAAGTGAATCGACTGACATTCCCGGCCTTCGATTTGTACTCGCGCCAGCCCTCATACAAAGCCTGTGCGGTGAAGGTCGAAGCCGCTTGAAAAGAACCGCGGAAAGAAATTTCCAAACTCTGAAGTATAGACCGCGGATTGCGCGGATAAAGCGGATAGCAACGCAGTAGAGAAATTAGCATGTATCCGTGCAATCAGCGCTATCAGCGGTAAAAAAAGCGGATTCCGGCTCGCTTCGCGTCTTCCGGCGAATTCCAGTTTTCAAAGAGTCCGCTCGTCGCCGGCTCGATTTCCTGTGCTTTCATGATCCCGGATTGCAGGGCCTCACGAATCAGTTGCTGAAATGACCGATCATTGCCGGCCAGGGCCTGTTCAACGAGTGGAAGAATCTTAACGGGATAGACGGCAGCAGCACCGTAAAAGAAGCCCTCAAGAAGTGGCACGACCCCGGCAGGTCCGGCCTTTTCAAGCAGAAAGCTCAGAAATTCCGCCGTCATGGACGGCATATCCACCGCAAGCGTGACCAGAAAGTCCGCACGCGTCAGGCGCAGGGCGGCTTCCAGTCCGCCAAGCGGACCGACATCGGGCGAGCGATCATGAACAAACATCCAGGCACCGGACGGAAACGCCATCCCCGGCTGAACAGAAAAAAAGAGTTGGTCTGGGCGAAGCTGGCTGAGCTTTTCCATCTGAAAACGCCAGAGCGGCGTTCCATCGCGATCGAGCAACGCCTTGCTCGCTCCCATACGCGTTGACCGGCCTCCAGCCAACAAGACGGCGGCAAACTTCTTCACGTCGTGTCAACCCGCAAGAGTCCGTCGGTGAGAATTTTTGCCCGAAGGCCGCCGCGCCCCTTCATTGCCGCTTCGGCTCCCTCGCAAAATGCCTGGTTCATCCATAGGCACGGTGCCGATTCCTGCGTTCCCTCGAAGAGCACGCCCTGGAGCTCGAATTCTTTGCCGATCCATGCATTGAGATCCACACCGCGTGTCACCACATTGCGCCGGAAGACGCCGGGATTCTTGCCGGTAACCCTGAATCGATGGCACAGTTCGTCGTAGGTTTCCCATGCGAAAAACGTGATCTGCCCTTTGTACTCGTTCTTGTAGTCGAAGAATCGATCGCCTACGAGTCCCTTGCCGGCAATACACTCGACTTGTGGGACCGAAATGGCGGGATGTTCACCGGCCGCAAGACCGTAACGCCCGTAAAAGTTGTGTCCGGGCGAAACGTAAATGCCGGCGATGTGCGCGTCGGAAGCCATGACAAAATCTATGGAATTCACAGCGGATTTCGCCGAATTTCTTTGCGTTTTTGGTTTCGGTGAGCTCGATTCTGTGTGCGCGTATCGCGATTTTAGTCCGGCAGCTGCCTGATCGAAGAGGCCTCGCATCTTTGAGAATCCCTGCAATCTCGACCCGGCTGCCAGTCGGAGCTTGCTAGGAGAGGGGATATACGCTCTCTTCGTCCTTCTGGGCGCCGATCGCATGGTGTACAGAAACAATTCTCCCGCGAAGAGTGGTTCGAGCAGGAGTTGCAAAATCCTCGCTCACCAAGAGCGGTAGCTTTGCCGCTGTGGTAGTCCCCGCTTGCGGCGCTATGTGCAGCCATAGTGGATTGTTCTTGTGACCGATTTGGCGCACTCCTTTAACCGAGGCCTCCGGAAGGCGCTCCCTCAGACTCAATCGTCGCGTGTCGCGGCGAGAGAGAATGTAAAGCTAGCGGGGCGGAATGGTCGCTTTTCAGGATGGCACTGCCACGTAAGTTTGGTCAGAATAGTTAACCAATTGCCTTCACTTTATGATTCATTTTAAAGAAATAATGGAAATCGTTGGCATCACCGTCGATGCCGCCGGCGTTTCCATTATGCCATCGGGGCTCTGCTGGCCGCGATACGGTTTCTAATTCGCAACTTCACGAGTGTTACGGAGCCTAGGTTTCAACGTATACGGCTTCCGGGAGGAGATTTTTTTCAATCAAGCGTGAACAAAAGCGTTCTTCGAGGACCTGAGCGTATTTTGAATCTCAGCGCCAGCGCTGCGTTGCTCCCGGCGCTGCTTCTCGCCGGGTGCGTGGACCATTACCTCCTGCACCCCCGATGGGCGCCCGCGGGCGCGCAGAGCTGGAATGAGGTCGCAGTCGATGGCGATTTAAAAATGCGGCTGGAGTGGGTGCGGCCGGCGGACCCCGGACCGCTGCCGGCGGTGATCGTCCATCCCGAGGCGGGACACAAGGCCGCGGAGATGCGGGGCGTGCTGCACGACCTGGCTAAGGCAGGCTATCTGGCGGCCGCCGCCGACTACCAACGCCGCTCGGGCACTCGCTGGCGCGAGAGCCTCTTTCCGTGGCGCGATCCGGCCGATCCGCGGCGGATCATCCATCGGGTGCGCGCCCATCCCGATGTGGACCCGCGGCGCATCGGGCTCCTCGGCTTCTCGCAGGGCGGCGTGCTCAGCCTGCTCATCGCCGCGTACGACGGCGGCGCCGCCGCGGTCGTCGCCTACTATCCGGTGACCGACTTCGAGAGCTGGTTGGAAGCGGCGGGCACCGGGCCCGGGCGGCGGCTCGTTTTTCGCTTGATCCGTGCCGGCTTCCGCCGCGCCAGCGGCGCGCGGAGCGACGCGGAGTTGCAGGCCCTGCTACGGCGGGCCTCGCCGCTGCGTCAGGTGGAGTCCATTAAGACTCCCGTACTCCTCGTGCACGGCTCCCGCGACAACTCGGCCAGCGTCGAGGAGTCCCGCCGCCTGGCGCAACGGCTCGCCGAGCTTGGGCGGCCGGTCGAGCTCCTCGTGATCCCCGGCGCCGGCCACGTCTTCAACTTCCGCGACCGCTGCCAGGCGGTCCTCGCCTGGGATGCCACTCTGGCCTTCCTCGACCGCCGCCTGCGGCCGAAAGGGAGATCTCTTGGATTGAAACGCGCCCAGCGACCAACCGGCTTTTAAGCGGCACAGTGGCGGCAGCCATCGGTCGAGTATCTTGCCGGTTCGCAATCCCGCGCGTCGACGCAGGCCGGCAATCGGGTAATTGAAGCAAAGCGCTCGTGCCGGGCTTGCCGGGAGAGGGGATCTGAGCTTTGATTGTTCCACTGGTCGCCGATCCGGAGGTGTTCAGAAAAAAACGCCCGCAGATCATTTCGTAGCCCAATTCAAGGGTCCCAACTCCGTAAAGATACGTTAGCTGTGACAGGAGCCCACGCCATTATGGATGAAGTTATTCAAAGAATCTATGAGACGCGCTTGGTCGTGGGGCGTAGCGGAGAAGTTCATCACCTCCATTCGGAGATCGATCACGAGGAGGGGATTTTGCTTTTCAACACCATTCGCGACGACCTCAGCATCGTCAAGACTCTGGAAGTGGGATGTGGGTTTGGATTGTCATCGCTCCACATATGCAAGGCCCTCCAAAGCCGCACGAGAGCCTCTCACACCATCATCGATCCATTCCAAACAGACTGGGACAGTGTTGGCGTCAAAAACTTAGAAGAAGCGGGAATCAGATTCTTCAATCTCGTTGAAGTCAAATCTGAATTCGCACTGCCACGAATATTAGAGCAAGGTGGAGGTAGGTTCGACTTCATTTTTATAGATGGCTGGCACACTTTCGACCATACGCTTCTGGATTGTTTCTATGCCACCCAGCTCCTGCGAGTTGGTGGGTATCTCGCGATCGATGATGTAATTTTCCCCGCCGTGCGGCGCGTGGTTGACTTTTTACTCAATTACCCTTGTTACGAGCTTTTCCGATCGTTAGGCAGAGTTAAATCCCGATCCTGGAAGAGAGTCGTTGCTCGGCCTGTGCTGTCTCTCATATCTCCGAGAATGCTAGCCGAGCTTTTTTCGCGGAAAGTTTGTCGCTGGATTTACGAAGATACGGATCTAAGAATGGTCGTCCTGAAGAAAATATCAGAGGATAGGCGCAACTGGGACTGGCACGATGACAAATTTTGATAGGGTGACCAGCTAACAAGGGCTTCCAGCGAACGGCCTAAGACCGCAGCTGAAGCTCACGTTCGGTATAAGGATGCATTCAAAGCTGCTCTCAGTAGCATTCGCACTTTTTCTTGTTGGCTGCGCTCGAATTGATCGGGATGAAGCGCGCGAGATTGCTCAACAGTTTCTGGCTGACAAGGTCCCGGATGCAACGCTGACGTTCGGAAAGGAAATGAGCTCGGTAAAATCGCCCGTTGAAAAGAAGGCGCTCGCCTATTCCAAAGAGTTGAGCGGTCTGATTGGGCAAGCCCCCTGTTGACCCTCAGCTGGAGTCTCCGGCCTGGTGTCCTACGCTCAAAGTTGTTTCTCGCTAGAAAAGATGTCTTTGGCTGCCTTAATCCCGTGCCATGCTGCTGGGTTTCGCCTTCGGAAGGCTCGTGCTTGTGTCCGCCAGGATCAGGCCGACATCGCATGGCTTGATTTGGCCGGTTTGACTACTCCGCCTCCCGGCTTCGTAGCCCTTCGGGCCGCGCTGCGCGCAGTCTATCTCGGCTCGTCCCCGGGCCGCTCGGTCCTGGTGGGTAGTCTATACCAAGGCGCCCCTTGCCGGACCGAAGGCCGTGCTCGCCTATCTGTCGCGATACACCCACCGCGTGGCCATCGGCAACAAAACGCCTGCTTAAGCTTGATCCCGGCAACCTAACGGTCACCTTCACCTATAAGGACTACGCCGAACACGCCCGGCCCAAGACAATGACGTTGTCTGTCTTCGAGTTCGCCCGGCGTTTCTGCCTGCACATTCTCCCGAACCGTTTCGTCAAGATCCGCCACTTTCGATTTCTCTCCAATCGCGACCGCACCGCCAGTATCGAAGCCGCCCGCGCCCTGCTCAATGACACAGGCCTTCAACAAGAACAGGATCTCCGGCAGCAAAGCGCCGATCTTTCAGCGGGCGTTCCCCCATTCACATGCCCGCACTGCGGGTCACTCCGCCTACGCCTCATCCAAATCTGCCCGCCGATCCCCGCCAATTCCTCATGAGCCTCCTCTCCCGTAGGCGAAAATCCCCGCCACACGACGCGCCGTGAAGCCGCTTCCGCCCGCGTGAGGCAACCCAAGAGGATGTAGGTCCAATGCTTCCGGCTCGCTTCCACAATATGAAACCCTCTCCATGCCCAGACCCGCGCACTTTCCACGCACCAACGCTCCCTTACTTTCCCCTGTAGAGAAGCGCCCCGTCCCGCAAACCGGCTCAGTCCGCCATGCCGGCTGGATCAGCTTCCCCCAGCATTCACCCCTTGTTGCCAGCCACCACGGCGGATACACTCCTTAAACGTTCGGCAGGAAGCACCACCAAATCCAAAAACACACCATGAATACAAATCGCAATCCCGTAGGCTGGTTCGAAATCTATGTTCAAGACATGGAACGAGCTAAGGACTTTTATCAGAAAACATTTGAGGTGACGCTTGAGCGTCTTGAGAGTCCCGATATTGAATTGTGGGCCTTCCCGATGGGAATGGACATCCCTGGATGCTCTGGGGCGATTGTAAAGATGGATGGCAAGGATTCAGGTGATGGCGGAACCATCATTTACTTTTCCTGTGCCGATTGCGCCGTGGAGGCATCCCGCGCTGTTCAGAATGGAGGGCAAATCCAGAGAGATAAAATGTCCATCGGACAATACGGATTCATCTCTTTGATTTTTGATACCGAGGGGAACATGATTGGCCTTCACTCGATGCAATAAAAGCCAAGCCGAACGATAAAGGGTGCATTGCTGCGTAGCGAAGCGGAGCCAGCAAATGCACCCCTGGTTGAACAAGCCCGGCTTAGCTGTTGCTAAGAGCCAGCTTTGGCTGTAGCGCATATGGCGCTTGTGTTAGATGGACGGCCCGTGTGTAAGCGGGTCGAAGCCGATTTTTGGGAGCAGCACGGATGATGCGAGGCTGGATTGGGGCGTTTGGGAGGTCCGTTTGCTGCGGAATGCCACCACGGTCGGGAAAAATGGTGCACTTCCAGCGTGTTGGGCCTGTGAAAACGAGCCGCAGAGACAATGGGGTCTGGCGCCGCGTTGTGCATGGTATTTTCGAACGCGGATGTCATGGCAGAACGGAGCTAATGGTTTGGTTGCGGCGGCGCTTAGGGGCAGGAGGGCCGCGTTGTCGGACCAAGGTCCTGTAGGGTGGCAGGATCGATCCCGTCAAGCGCATCGGGCTGTCGCAGGTTGGGCAGCGCGGCCAGGGCGCGGCGCCAGGCGGAGCGGCATCCGGGGAAGGCCCGGAGTTGAGCTCGAATGGCATTCCGGTATGGATCTGAATGCGTTGGCGCTTGGCTTTGGCGGCCGGATGGCAGAAGCCGTAGTAGCGAATCGAGCGCAAGCCGGACGGCAAGACATGGCGCAGATAGCGGCGCACGAATTCGGAGCCGGTTAAGGTCATGACCTTGCTACGATTGTGGTCGGAGCGGTCTTTCCAGCGGAAGGTTACGCCACGTTCGTCCACAGCGAAGATTCGGCCGTCGCTAATGGCGGTGCGAGCGACGTAAGCGCCCAGGTACTTGAGTGCCGCGGCGCCGGAGCCGGCGGGCTGGATATGGACGCCCCAATCTTTGATCCACACCTGTGAATCGGCCTGCCAGCCCCGGGGTTCAAACTGCCGGCGCATGTGCTGACGGAACGCCGCCTGCAAGTGAGGCAAATGCACGAGGTAATCGGCTTGGCGGACGCGCACAACCTTGCCGCGAACGTCAAGGCCGGCCCCCGGAACCAGGAAATGCAGGTGCGGATGAAACTCCATGCGCTGGTTCCAGGTATGGAGTATGGCGGTAAACCCGCTGATGTGTGCCCGCAGTCCCTTGGCGGCAGCAAGTTTCTCGGCGAGCGCCTGCGAACTCGCGGCAAAGAACATGTCGTAGGCCTCTTTGGCGAACGGGCCGAAGAAGCACCCGCGCAGTTCGCTTGGGAGCGTGAAGGTGACCAGGAAATAGGGCGCGCCCACGAGTTTGCCCAACTCGCGGTCGATCCAACGAGCGGTGGCCTCACGTCCGCACTGCGGGCAGGCTTTGTGATTGCAGGAATGGAATGCGAAGTGGACCTGGCCGCATCGTTCGCACGCAAAGCTGCGCCCGCCCAATGCCAGGGTGCGGCAATGAGTGATCGCCCAGATGGCGCGCCGTTGCTGCTGGGAGAGCGGCGGATTCGAGTTTAGGAACTCGGGCAGGAAGCGGCGCAACGCCCCGGTCACGGTGGCGGCGCTCACGATGCGGCCTTGCTGTGGAGCGCAGAGTTGCTAGCGCGGAAGTCTTCCGCATAGGCTGTCCATTAGCTCAAGGACATCCTGCTGCGTCTGATGGGTCAGGTGCAGGTAGATCATGGTAGAATCGATCTGTTTGTGCCCAAGCAGCTTTTGGATCGTGTGGAGATGTGCGCCGGCCTCCAGCAGATGCGTGGCAAAGGAATGGCGCAGCGAATGGATGGACGCCGCCGGGAGGTTAAGTTGCTTGCGGGCGACGATGATGAGGCGCTGCAAGGAACTGTAAGGCATGGGAGTCTTTGCCGATCGCATCCGTTCTGCCAAAGCTTGGGGCGTTTGGTCGCCGCGTCCCACATTGGGAAACAACCAGCGCGGATGCCGGTGAAAGCTCCAATACTTGCGCAGATCCTCCAGCATCAGCGCAGGCAGCGGGATGACACGGTCCTGATGGCCTTTGCTGTTGCGAATGACGAGCTTGCGCTCCTCGCCGAGGATATCGTGAATGGTCAGAGAGAGGCATTCGCCCAGGCGCAGTCCACAGCAGTAGATGAGCTTGATCGGCGTGCGATAACGCCGCAGGCGAACGGAGCCCAGGAGATCATGCACCTGCTGACGGGTGAGGACGGCGGGAAGGAAGTCGTGATCCTTGGTGCGGATTTGGGAGAAGACGCGCCACAAGGGGCGCTCGAGCAACTCGACAAAGAAGAGTTTTGCGCAGGCCAGCGTCTGGCGGATCGTCTTTGGCTTCCAGTGCTTGTGGAGCTTGATGTGAAGCAGGTAGTCGCGCAGATGCGTTTCCTCCAGGGTGGCAGGGTCGCACTGGAAGTGCTCGTGCAGCACACGCATCGCACGGTAGTACGCGTGACGAGTGCGCTTGGCATCGAAGCGCAGTGCGAGCAACTCCGCGTACTGCGCCATCGACAGGTAAGGATGCTTGTAATCGACAGGATCAGCTGCCTCTCTGCCGCGCCATGCGCCGCAAGAAGCCTGAACATGGCTTTGTGGTGGAACGACTTTGGTCTTGTGCATAGACCCCCAGTGTCCTACCTCTTGGCTATGCAATCACTCCTGGCTTCCCGCCGCCCAGGAGTCTCCCAAGCTACCACGCCGCGCAGCGGCTTAGTTCAACCATCCGGTCCAGCCAACCTCGCTTCGCTCGGCGGCTGACCGGGGACGTTCGATGAGAAGAGAATGAGCGAATCCGACTGGAAGACGTTCCGGAAGATGGTTCCTGAGCTTCGAGAGAGATATCTCAAGAAGACGAATGAAGAATTGAAGAACCTGCTGCTAACTCCCGATCAGACTCCAACGGAGCGCTTTTGGAACACACATGAGAAAATTACGAAAGAAGCGAAGATACTGCACCGTTGTCTG
>JAXIPG010000298.1:0-4340 GCA_045403045.1 Terrimicrobiaceae bacterium | reverse complement strand
GGCCCACGGCTTCACGCCGCGCATCCTGCTGCTTCATGACCACAATGGACAACTGCGGCTGTCACACGAGGAGCTGATCGCGTACGATGAAGCTAAACGCCGCATTGGCGACCGTGCGAACGAGGCCCACGGTTACCGGGGCAAGATGAGCGCGTCCGGCGAAGCGCCTTGCAAGTGTCGCTCGGGCTCCCGCTATCTCTACGTCGACGAGTTCGGGAGCGTGCACTGGTGCTCTCAGACGCGGGGAGTTTTCTCGAAGGACCTCCTCGCGTACACCTACGCGGATCTTCGAGAGCAGTTCGACACGCCGAAAACCTGCAACAGGCACTGTACCGTCGGCTGCGCCCGCACCGCCTCCGCGACGGACGAGTGGCGCTCCCAGCGGGGCTTTTCTGACGCCGGCCGTACGGCATCCTCAATCATAAGAGCTTCCAGAAACTCCTCAGAATAGCTCGCAGATCTTGGGCTGCCTTCGTGGTTTGAGTTTAGCGCTCGCGCGTGGCCTGGGTTGTAAACTCCGGATCGCCTGAAATTTTCGACATTGGGGAACACAAAAGTGCGGCGCATTTATCGTTCTCTTCCGTATGGACGCTGATCGGAAAGACGGGAGTCGGCGAGCAAGAGGGAGTTTGCAAACCGGATGGCAACCCATCGCCCAATAATGAGTATTATTGCACTCTGGTGCGCCGTGGTGCGCCGGGAGATCGGCAAAGAGCAAAGGTGAAAGTCCTCAACGGAAAAGGAATAGCAAACCAAACTGGCCCCGAGTCATGCGTAGCGCATCGCGAGGTGCGCGACGAAGCGTTGACAGGGGAGCCTGTAGGCCAGCCATTGAGCCGCGAAAGCTTTAAATTAGTTCAGGGTGCCGACGCTGTTAGCGTAGTGGAAGGCAACACGGACAGGCGCGATAGAGCGAGTGCCTGTTCGACCCTGCGTGGTCTTAGACCCTGGCATGTAGGTACGCTCTTTGCGCGAGAACCGGGAGATCTCCTGCTTGGCCGCTTAAGCAGTTTCAGAGCGGTCCGCATCGGGAAGACGAGGAGTCGAAGCCGATGACGAACGAGCAGGAGAAGTCAGACCTCTTCATAGTAGATGACATGAGCCGACAGGCAGCAACACCTGCTGCTACGCTGTCGACTCTATGAAAAACAATAGACAAAACCACGCTAATGACGGTGAGGCAAAAGCCAAGCCGGAAGTGATCAAATTAGGACTGGACCTGCACGCGAGGCAGGTAATGGAGTGCCGACAATTGGACGGTTCGACGCCCAAGCCGGGGCAGAAGTGGGAGCCGGGGAGGTTGTTGAATCAAGTCGAAGACTGGATCAAGGCGGGGATTAAGGTCTACAGCTGCTACGAGGCAGGAGCGTGTGGGTACTGGTATCACCGGGAACTGACCGAGCGAGGGGCGGTAAACTTCGTAGTGGCACCACGGCTCCTGGAGAATCAACGCAGCAAACGCCAGAAGACCGATCGATTGGATGCGCGGGCGCTGTTAGATAACTTGGAGAGTTATCTACGGGGCAACCGCGATGCGATGAGCATCGTAGCGGTGCCCAACCCTGAGCAGGAGCAACAACGCTCGGTGGTGCGTTACCGCGAGCAGTTGGTACGCAATCGACGCCGGGCCGAGGCGCGCGGTCGGGCGTTAGTCCTGACTCAGGGAATCGTGGCCCCAGTAGGCTGGTGGCGGCCGGCGGCTTGGAGGCAGTTTAAAACACAGCTGCCGGAGTGGATGGACTCCCAGCTGGAATACTGGCAAGAGCAGGCGCTGGCAACTGATGCCAAAGAGCGCCAGATCCGCCGACAGCTTGAAAACATGATCAATAACGAGCTTCCGATCGGAGTAGGAGCTTTAAGTTGGATCACACTTCAACTGGAGATCCGTGGTTGGGAGCGCTTCCAGAACCGTCGCCAGATAGCCAGTTACACTGGGCTCTGCCCTGGCATCCACAACAGCAATGGTCGTGGGCGGGAAGGACGCATAAACCGGTGTGGCAACTCTGTCGTGCGTTATACTCTTATCGAGATGGTCTGGCGAATGTTACGCTGGCAGCCTGACTATCCGCCAATCAAAAAGCTGCGCAATATGGTCAGCAAACGAGGCAAACGACGGTTCGCCGTGGCTGCGGCTCGCCACTTGGCAATTGATCTATGGCGCTGGGCCACTGGGCGAGCCACGGCTCAAGAACTTGGTCTGCAACTCCAACCAACTATGACTCGGAAGCCAAGCGTTTGACGCTGTAAAACAAACACCAATTTCGGAACGGCGCGTGTACGATTTCTTCGCTGGGCGCTAAACCGCCCGAATAGGAGATGGTACCGCTCGTTCCCGCCCTTCATTTGCATAAATCATAGTGTTCGGATCTAACCAAATAGAGCCAACCGATAGGAGCTTAAACTGAGGGTCGAATAATCTTCACGTTTCGGGCGGGAAACGTTTCAAAAAAGAAGTACGTTAAAGATCTACGCGCTAGAACGCCGCGTAAATCTTACGCGGAATTATTGTCGCAAGGTGCATGGAAGCGCCAACAGTCCATTAAAAAATACGTCTCTCGATCTCTCTAACGCAGGTTGGGTGGCAGTAAAGGTTTCTTTGCGTCGAGCAGCTACTGGAAAGCGGTGTCGCTCTTTACCCTATTCGACAACGAGCGCTATGATCGTGAGCGGCTCTGGTTCGAGTTCCTGCGCGCCGGCTTCGCCCCTCACCAGCTCCAGCGTGTCGTGCGCTACCTGCAAAAGGAAATCCGTGCCGGTCGCCGTAACGTCGACGCGCTCAAACTCTCCAACCTTCTCCAACTCGACCGCTTCGAAGAGGACCTCAACATTAGCCAGTGATCCCATTTGCGATCGGATTTGTGGAAGAAGTGACTGTTCCTGTGTCCCCTGGACCCAAGCCGTAGTTGACATACACCCATACCGGATTCGTATCACCAAATGCGTCCCTTGTTCATATTTGAACTCCTCAACTAGGATAAGTAAAGCTAAATTGTAACTATAAAGCAAGTACTTTATAAGATCAGTTCATACTTGTGCTCCCAGACATTGCTTTGGCCCGGTTAAACGAATGTTTTTGCGGGGCCCGGTAGTCGGTGAGCGTAGTCTGCGAAAGCTGGCGTTTTTCGGCGGCCGCGCCGCCTGCTCTAAAATGGATTCTCACTCACGGCTGAGCTCCCCTGATACCGTCTCCAAAGCGTACCAGGTTCGAACTATCAATGAGAAGAGGCTCACCGAGGGCCTCCCTCACTGCAACCTCAACACAACAGAATCGTAAAAATGCAATCATGGAGCAAGAGCTCCAAGCATCCACATGGTCAGTTTTGTTGCCGCTGGGCACTTCGATCTGAAAGTCCGCCACGTCGCTGGTCGACCTGATACAGGAATCTTCGTAGGATGTCGTTCTCTGGAGACCTCTGGACAGCCGCTCGAGAACCGGCCGGTGATCTACCCTGAACCCTCGAAGGGTTGGGGAGCGCAGACCGTGTCGGCCTCGCCGCTTTGCGCACTAGGCCATCGTTGGCCAAGGGCAAGTTCTTCACAAGCTCCGCTGCACTCTCGGCAAAGTTATTCACCGCCGGGGCGGCCGTTTCCTCGCAGAGCGTGACTCGGAACAGCATTTCTATCTGCGCCGCATCTTAGAGGCTCGCAAGATCAATTTCTTCCCGCACTGCACTTTCGGCTTCGCTCTTCGCTTGAGAGGATAAGACACGTGAACAGCAATTCCCAGAACCGTCTGATTCGGATGCTCGCAGACTCGCAAATCTACAAGGATTACGAGCGAGCTTTTGGGGAAACGACCGGATTGCCGCTTAACTTAAGTCCCGTGGAGCACTGGCAATTGGCCCATCACGGACGAAGGCACGAGAACCCCTTCTGCGCCATTATGGCTCAATCCAACAAGGCATGCGCGGCCTGTCTGAGAGCACAGCAGCAGACCTGCGACCCAGCGGCCTGCGAGCCCCGCTCGGTGATGCTTCGCGGGACTTTACGAAACGAGCGTGCCGCTCCGCGTCGGCGAGAATCTCATCGGTTTTCTCAAGACCGGTGAAGTCATGCTCAACCGGCCGACCGAACGTCGGTTTGCACGAGCGGCCCGGCAGCTCGCTGATTGGGGTCTAAAGGCCGATCTGAAAAGCCTCAAGGAAGCCTATTTCCGAACCCGGACTGTCTCGAAGAAGGAATATGCATCAATCGTGAGACTGCTGGGAATCTTCGCGCAGCATCTTTCGCTCGTGGCAAACCAGTTGTTGATCCAGCAAGGAAACAGCGAATCTCCCGCCATCGCTCGCGCACGGCAATTCATCACTGAGCATCAGGACGAAGAATTGTCGCTGGGAAGG
>JAXIPG010000186.1:0-4537 GCA_045403045.1 Terrimicrobiaceae bacterium | reverse complement strand
CTCCCACCAAATCGGTCCGATCCCGAGCCAGATGGCGAGGTTCAGAACCGAGACGATGAAGCCGACGAGCCACCACAGGTTTTGAGAGACGTATCCTGGCGCAAAATAGATTGGAGCGGATCCGGTTCCATAGTGGGTGATCCCAGCATTTAAATTCGAAAGAAACGCCAGCGCCCAAGCAGCAAGCGCTCCGGGCACGCCGGCGACCAACGCCGCTCCGAGAAAGCCCGGATAAAGCGCGGAAACGTGAGCCGTCATGCTGGCAAAGCCATAGTGGGCGTAAAGGTAACTCATGGCCAGAGCCGCAAAAGCAAAGGCCCAGGGCCAGCCTTCCAGCCGGTCAAAAGCCGCGCCGAAAACAATATCTATGACGCCGCGCTCGCTCAACTGGCTTGCCATCATCAACAGCGGCGCGAACCAGACGACGGCATCCCACGCTTTCGTGTGCCCTGCCACCTCTTCCCATGTCAGAACGCGCGAAAGCAGGAGCGCACACACGCCGGTCAGGGCGATCACAACGGTGTCAGCGCCGTGGAAAGGCTGGGTAATCCACGCGGCGATGACCGCCAGGAGCACGAACAACAAGGTGCCTTGGGCACGCGTCATCGGGCCCATTTCTTCGAGCTTGAGCCGTGCAAAAGACCGTGCATGTTCGGTCTCCTTCATTTGTGGCGGGCACAGGTGATGGATGAGCCAGGGGACCAAAGTGAAGGTGCAAAGGCCCGGCACACTTGCTGCCAATGCCCAGTGCGCCCACGACAGATCGACGCCCGCAATCTGGTGGGCAAACTTGGCGATGAGCGGATTGGCTACCATGCCGGTCAGAAACATTGCCGAAGCGGCATAATTGGTGTGAAAAGCTACCAGGGTTAGATACGCGCCGATGCGCCGCGCCGTCGGTCCCGGATCCGAGCCGAGGACACGCGAAATGTTGCGAACCAGCGGCGCCATCACGCCGCCACCACGACCGGTATCGGAGGGCACGACGGTCGCGAGAGCGAGATTCGAGAGCGCGAGCGAGTATCCCAGGCTCAAGGAGGTGTGGCCAAAGCGGCTGATAAAGAAATAGGCGATCCGAAGTCCCAGCTGGGTTTGCGTCACGGCATAGGCGTAGATGAAAGCAGAAAAGATCAACCAAACGGTGGTCGTGCCAAAGCCCGAGAGGGCTTCCGCCGGCGAAAGCGTGCCGGTGAGCGCGAGCAGTGTCATGGAGACGAGCACGCTCACAGTCATCGGCATCGGACGGGCGATCAGAGCGATGATCGTGGACGTGAAGAATGCCAGAAGATGGCGCTGGTTGGGGGTCAGCGCCTCGATCGGTACGAAATAGAGGGCGAGTCCTGGCACAAGGACGCACGCCCAGCGGATTATGGAAAGCTTCGCGACAGAGGAAAACACGAGGTGGCTATGCGGCGACCGTTCTTCACCTCCAGACCCGTTTGCTATCTTTTCGGGAGGGAGCGGTTCCAATGCTCATAAAATGGGGACTTCCTGATTGGATGGCAAGCCGATAGGCAGTCAATGAAGTCTTGGCTTGCGCGGAGATCCGTGAACGAATCGAACGAGGAACCAATATCGCCCCGCGGGGGAGGGGGAGGGCACACTCCATCAGTGCGCCCTCCCGGTGCCTCATCAGTGCGCTCCGCCCGCCAGCGGAATGGTCGCCGTGGCGAGACCGATCGCCAGCAGGATGAACGCCGTAATAATGGTCCACTTCAATGTGAAGCGCTGATGGTCCCCGAGCTCAACGCCGACCAGAGCCACGAGGAGGTAGGTGGAAGGCACAAGCGGACTGAGTAGGTGCACAGGCTGGCCCACGAGGGAGGCCCGCCCGATCTCCGCCGCGCTGATGCCATAGGCTGCCGCCGCCTGGCTGAGAATCGGAACAACGCCGTAGTAGAACGCGTCGTTCGAGATGAAAAAGGTAAACGGCAGACTGAGAACGCCGGTGATGATTGCGAGATAGGGGCCAAAGGCGTCGGGCACGAGGGCGACGACGCTGTTGGCCATCGCATCAACCATTTTCGTGCCGGATAGAATGCCGGTGAGAATGCCGGCTGCAAGGATGACCGAGACGACGGAGAGCACGTTGCCCGCGTGGTGCTCAATGCGATCCCTCTGCTGCTTGAGCGTAGGGTAGTTGATCGTCAGAGCCAGCGCGCAGGCGATCATGAAAAGCACTGCAAGCGGCAATACCCCGAGCAGGAGCGCAGTCATTAGCGCAGCAGTGAGCAGCGCGTTGATCCAAAGCAGCTTAGGCCGCCGGATGCCGCTTGTGGCATCCCTCTCCGTCTCGTCCACGGTCACGGCATGGACTTCACCGAGAGCCTGAGGATCGAGTACTCCCAGCCGCTGACGCTCCTTGCGTCCGAACAGCCAGGCCACAAAGATCACCCATGCCGCGCCGACGGCAATCGCTGGAATCATCGGCACGAAAAGTTCTGCAGCATCGACTTTGAGAGCCGCTGCCGCGCGGGCCGTCGGTCCGCCCCACGGCAGGATGTTCATCACGCCGCCGGCCATCATGATGACGCTAGCGAGCATTAACCGGTTCATACCGAGCCGCGTATAGAGCGGGAGCATCGCGGCGGTCGTGATAAGGTAGGTCGTCGAACCGTCACCGTCCAAGGAGACCACCAGTGCCAGGACGGCCGTTCCCACCACGATCCGCAACGGGTCGCCGTGCACTGCACGGACAACGAGCTTAACCACGGGGTCGAAGAGGCCAACATCGATCATGATGCCGAAGAACAGGATTGCGAACATCAGCATCGCGGCGGTGGGTGCGATGGCCTTGACGCCGTTGAGCATCATCGGCCCGATCTCGGGGCCAAATCCGCCCAGCAGCGCAAAAATTATCGGCACAATGATCAGCGCAGTCAGCACTGACATGCGCTTTGTCATGATGAGGGCCATAAACGCGACAATCATGGCGAATGCCTGAATCGTAAGGCTGGCAAAGGGGATGAGGCTCAGAGCGACGAGGGCCGTGAGACCAAGTCCCCACTTGCGGCCGTTTGCTTTGAGCCACGATCCCAGGGATTGGGTGCGTTGATTCGGGCGTCCTTCCGAAGTGTGGCGAGCCCCATGGCTTTCCCGAGAGGGCGGCGCGGGTGCTTCCACCACAGGCGCCGGCGGAGTGGAGTTAGGCGCGTGCATGGTTCTGGCAATGAAACCGGGATGTTTTCCGGAATGAAAATTTTGTTGAGGTAAACGAGTTGCTTTGGCACCGTAGTTGGCGGCCAAGTCTCGCGGGATCGTTGAATTGAGTTCGGTGCATGGGCGGTGTTGACTTTGAGTGTTTGGTGCTGTCGACGGTCTCCGTCGATTGGATCAGCGTCACCAAGTTGCACGACACTCCTTAAGCCAGGCTGAATTCTGAATGAAATTTCGTTCAGCTTTGCGCGGCGAGGTGCGAAGCAATCCGATAGTGCGCATTTGGCCACGGCTTTTTGGATCCCGGTTACACCCCCGCAGGCCGGCTCTAAGCTGCTAAGCGGGCTTCGTTCGACGATGTCAGTTCAGCGACTTCACTTGCCGTGGGCGTAGAAGGCTGCGATGATGTGGTATCCGCAATGAAGATTCTTGTCGTGGAAGATCAGCGGCGCCTCGGCCAGTTCTTGAAAAGGGGCATGACCGAGAAGGGTTACACAGCGACATGGACGCAAACTTGCGCCGCGGCACGCGACGCGCTCTGCGAGACAGGCTATGATGTGATCATCCTCGACCTCGGTCTGCCGGATGGCGACGGGCTCGAGCTGCTGCGCGAATGGCGTCGGAGCGGGTTTAGCGAGCCGGTCCTGATTCTAAGCGCCCGCGATGCCGTGCAGGATCGCATCAAGGGCCTTGATCTTGGCGCCGATGACTATCTGGCCAAGCCGTTCAGCCTTGAGGAATTGCTGGCCCGAGTTCGTTCGCTGCTTCGCCGTCAGTCGGCTGTCAAGGATGCGGTGCTGGAACACGGCGGCCTGAAGATGGATCTCGTTGGACGTTCCGTAAGCCTGCACAACCAACCGCTTGAGCTGACAAACCGCGAATTCGCGCTGCTCGAAACCTTTATGCGCAATCCCGGACGCACACTGCCGCGCACTCTTATCGGCGAGAAGATTTGGGAGTCGCACTTCGACGTGGATACCAACCTGCTTGATGTTTACATGAGCAAGCTACGGGCAAAACTTGAGGTGCCCGGGGGAACACCTCTTTTCAAAACAGTGCGAGGTGTTGGCTACCAGCTCATGTGACAATCTATACGTTCGGAGCGCCTCGCGCTTGAATGATCGCCGCACCCCGCTGCTGAACACTCTTGATAAAATCCGTATCAAGCCACGCACCGTATCGGTGATCACGTCGGTGGCAGGGTTGCCGTCGATGCGCGCGTTTCATGTGTTCGCGCGCTGGACACCGACATGTGTTCTTCTTTTTCATCAAGGACTAACTCAGGTTCCTCGGCTTCCAAATCAGTCTCTTTTTCGAGATGCTGGCGCATCCTTTCTTCATCGAGCTCTTTGCACCACTTTCCGACAACCACCGTGGCCAC
>JAXIPG010000253.1:0-16844 GCA_045403045.1 Terrimicrobiaceae bacterium | reverse complement strand
CAGGCGCTGGGAGCTTCGTTACCACGGCGGCGTTCGGGACATGATTCCGCTCCCGCATCCCTCCGGGGCCTCAACCTGGCACCGCATGGAGCCTGGAAAAACCCTGCTTGAAAAATCGCTTCGTCTGATCGCCGATCACCCCGCCGCACGCGATTCCTGATCGGACAAAAGACAGACCTACGCGAAGACGGCTCGCCACTCGACCTCGTTGAATCCCACAAGATTCACGCCGCCACCAGTCAGGAACGGACGCTTGACCAAGTTCCCATTGTTCGCAAGAAGCCCGAGAGCCTCGGTCTCAGAAATCTTTGGCAGCTTTTCACTCAGGCCAAGAGCCTTGTAGTCCGCGCCGGACGTATTGAAAAGGCTGCGGATGTTCCCGCGGGCGTTGAGCATTGCCTCGAGTTCGGATAGCGTCGGTGGCGTTTCGCGGATGGCAAGCTCCTTAAAGACGATCTTTCGATCGCGGAGGAACTTCAACGCCTTCCGGCAAGTGTCGCATTTTGCATACGCGTAAACTTTCAAAAGCAATCTTGATTCGCGATTTCTTAGGGCCCCTTGGTTCTGTCCCTGAGCGCGAAGATGCGTGCGCGCTTCCGATCATACTCGAGCGCGTGGAAGATCCTAATCTCCTCGACGCGCCGCGCCGCGGCGAGGCTTTCAAGATAACGCGTGTAAGACTTTGCAAGAAGAGTAGTTTCCGCATAGCGGGCAGAAATCGTCTTGTCTCGAAATGAGCGTTCGTGTCGCGAATCGAACATATGAAACCGCAGCCACCTGCGGTCCGCGCGGGTGACCTTTCCGGGACTGCGAAAAAAAGCGACGAAGAGCAGCAACACAAGATAGGTGTCCACCTGGGCCTGCAATTCGAGATTGCGCGCGTAGTCCTCGTCGCGGTTTGGCGCCTCTCCGCGCTGGAACTGGAGGGCGGCATGCAAAGCGTGGTTGATCTCCTCGACAAAGGCTATGAGAACCTTGATGTTGGCATCGCTCAAGCCGGAACGCGGATCGTGCCTCTCCAGTTGTTCGATGAGCCAGCTCGAATAGTAGATGCCAACGCGCAAACGTCCGTCCGCTGCCCGTAGGAAGGTGCGCGCAAGCATGCTCAACTCAGCCGCCTGCGCCCCGGCGAGAGCGGAAAGTTGACTGCATCGCCGGCGGTCGATGAGGCACTCTTCGAGATTCACGCCCACGCTCGCGTAGGTCCGCTCGAGCAGTCGCTGAATTTCGCTGAAGAGCGTGCTCACGAGGCGATGATCACCGCCGCCGGTGCGTCGAGATGTAAAAGCCGGCTCGCCAGATCGTTCAATGCAAGGCGCACTTCGCGAAAGCCGCTCGCCAGTTCTTCATAAATCGACTGAAGCTTGAATCTTTTCGCCTCCCGATACTCGGACGCTGCCCGGTAATTCATCTGGCCCACTGCCTCGTAGAAGGACAGATCGGGCGCCCCGCGCTGGCGCGTACGCATCTCCACGTTGTCCGCGAAGATTCCGCTGATGAATAGGGCGTAGTTCGCCGCATGCGAACGAAGCAGAAAGGCCTCCCTCGTCCCTGCGTTGTTCATGGCGTGCATGATGTCCGAGAGATATTGCATGCTCCGCTTGCCCGTTTCCTCGGACGGCTCCATTCGCGCAGTCCTCATAAATCCTTCGAGCACCGAAGCCACGAAATCCGCCGCTTCACGACTCCGAACCTTGGTGTCACGAAGAACCTTCCGGCAGAGAACGTAAAACAATAACTGCGGAGAAATCGGCAGCCGCTGGGGAGATTCAAGAATCGCTTTGGCCAGCATGTCATGATCGAGGATCGCGTCCCTCGTGTCCTCGTCAATCAACAGCTTTACGAGCGAGACGTGGTCTGACTCGCTTTTCGACAATACCCCGACGACGAACGTGAAGTCGTCAGCCGTCAGCCGCATCCGACAATTCGCATGGATCATCGGGACTTCTTGTTAAGCATTAGGCGTACCAACATTTCTCGGGAAGCCTTCGGCGGGTTAGCGGAATTTACTCTCTCTTGGCGTGTTCTCAAGTCGTCTATTGTGTGATACGCACGGCTGCGTCGCCTCTTGCGGACAAAAAGATCCTCCAATCACTTCGTTGAGCATTCAGACCAGGGCGACGTGAGACGGCCTATTTGATCAAGGGGACCAAGGCATCCAGCACACCTTGGGCGCCATCTCTTGCCGCGTTGGGAATTTCCTGGATGGCACGGGTGCCTCGATCGATGGTTTCGTCTCCCATGGCGGCTGCAAGGCGCGAAGAGAGGTCTTCCCGCATGTCTTGCAATGAGCCACTGATTTTGACGTCGGTCCAGACATAGCCACTTTGGGCTACAGTGAAGACGCGTTCCCGCGAGCCGGGCAGCCACTGCAAAGTCTGGGGTGTCACTCCGACGCGAAGCGCTCCGTTTATCGTTCCGCCCTCGGTGATTGTGCAATTTCCCTCCACGCGCAGCAAGCCCTTCGACTCTGCGACGAGGTTGGTAATTTGCACGGTTCCCTTGGTCCATTCATAGCTACCCGATATTTCCTGCAGAGGGATTCGCCGGAATTGAGGGGCGCCGGTGAATGATGCGACTCGATCGAGCAATTCCATGTTCTGTGCAAGCCCATCGGTCAGCCGGAATCTTCCAGTCGCCTTTCCGGCGGCAAGTCCGCTTTCCGGCCATTCGAGCGAGGCAGTTCCGGCCCATATGCCCGTAAGGCGCGACCGCCAGGAGGGACTAAGGAACGGCGTCACATCCACTTGGCTCCATTCAACGCGGAGCTTCGAGTTGTTGGCGAACTCGCCGGAGGCGGAAATCTTTCCAGTCTCACCAAGTCGAAATTGCGAGTCGGTTAAGAAAAATACATCGCCTTGGGCCCTGGAACGGAAATTTACGACGGTCAGCGCGGGGAGTTTCGCGAACGCAAGCACGCCGCCAGTGCCTTCTATTGCCCAGCCGGCGCCATCTGGATGAACACGCAACGCCGAGTCCTGCAGGGAGACAATATCGAGGCCTTCGATGCCCCGGAATCGAACGCGGGCTTGCGCGATGTCCAATTGTCCCACTTCGAAACGCGTCGGAAGCCAGGCCGCTATTCCGTGAGCCGCCGCCGAAGGAGGTGTACCGGACGCTCTTGGCTCATTCGATCCCGGACGGAAGGTCCCGTCAAAGCTCACCACCTGGATCTGATCTACTCTCCAGGCTCCGTCGATGACAGCCCGCCAGTTCACATCCGCGCGAACTTGATCGACGCGCAAGCCTTCCACTATGGATCCCGGCCAGCCAGTGACCTCGATCGAATCGGCAAACAGCGAGGAGCCCGTCCACCTCAATGGACCGTAAACGGCCTCAGAGCCAAAGGCCTCGCCCGTCTTGGCGGCGATCAACTTCCGGAAGGCTTCGCCGCGCAAGAATCGACCCATCCACACCGAGGTTCCCACGGCAGCCAGCACGGCGAGGAAGATTCCTGCGGCTGTAGCAATCCAAAATATTCGGCGGCGTTTCATAATGTGATAGAACCTAGCCTGGAGAATAATCGCCGCCAATGGTTGAAATACGCCACCAAAGAAATACGCTTCCCAGGGAATGTATGCCCTGAATCGTCCATGAGCGCGACCGTAGCTTTCGCACCCGCTCGCAAACAAATGATCGCTGAACGCCGGAAGGGCTCGGCCGCCTGGCGGGTGATTCATTGGCTTGGGTCCCTGCAGCTTGCGCTTATCCTGCTTGCTACGATCGCCATCGCCTGCGCTATCGCGACTTTCGCGGAGTCCAATTTCAACACCAAGATTGCACAGACTTACATTTACAAGGCCCCTTGGTTCCAAATTTGGCTGGCCGTTCTTTGCGTCAATCTTTTCGCAGTCACGCTCACCCGATGGCCGTGGCAAAAAAGGCACATCGGCTTTGTCGTGACCCACTATGGAATAATTACCCTTCTCTGCGGCGCAATGGTTGGAACGCAAACCGGCTTCGAAGGCAACGTAACGCTCCGCAGAAACGCTCCGCCCACCAACCGAGTCACGACGAGCCGAAGCATCATTCAACTCGAAAGTCCGGCGGATTCCGCCCTTTACCTGATGCCGTTCGACGCGGAGGCCACCCGGCCGAGCGCGCGGCGCCCGCGAACGTTTCCAGTCCCCGGCACGAACCTCAAGATAGTGGCCGATGAATTCAGCCCGAATCTTGTTCGCGAGCAAAGATTCGTCGCTTCACAGGCTCCAGACGCCGCTCCGTCCGCGCTGCTGAAACTCTCCAGCGAAATGGCTGGCCAGACTCTCGATGTGCCTCTAGCCCTGCTTGGAGGGCAGTCTGTTGATAAAGATTTCTTCGGCCTCGCGCGCATCGTCTTTCGTCCTGCCCTCGCGGAAGCGTCTCCCACGCCGGTCCAAGAAACTCAGATGGTTTTCGCGAACTACGCGCCAATCATGCAAGCGCAGGGCGCCCCGTCCGGCGTTACTGTCCGCCTGAGCGAAGATGGCTCGAAGGTCACCATCCTGTCCCCGGAAGACGCCGGGGCGACCTATCTGCGCAGCGAGATCATGAATCAACCGATCGCCGAAGCCGGCTCACTTGTCGTCGTCGAGAGCTATTGGCCGGATTTCGCCATGAAAAATGGCAAGCCTGCAACCAAATCGGACTCACCCAACAATCCGGCGGCCCTTATCCGAATTTCCAAGCTCGAGGGAACCGAAAATGCCAAGCCGTCCCTCGAATTCGCGCCAACGGACGACGGTATTACCTATCAGCTTCGACGCGACGCGCGCGTCATCGCCACGGGAAGCGCAAAGCCCGGCGATTCTTTTGCTCTTGGCTGGGCGGACTGGCGGGCGGAACTCGTCCAGTTTTTTTCGAACGCTGAGCTTGTCAACGAAATCAAACCCGGCCCGCCTCTGCCAAAAGGCGAGCAAGGAATTCCGGGCTTTCGCGCGCACCTTGCAGGCGGCGACGGCAAACGCGGTCAGGATCGTTGGGTGGAATCCGGGGAAATCACTGCACTGACGGACGGCAGCCAAATCGTCCGGATCGGTTACGGTCTTGAAACCAAGCCTCTCCCCTTCTCGCTGCGGCTCGTGAACTTTGAGGTTCCCCGCGATGAAGGCACGGACACTCCATCCGATTTTCTCGCGACAATTGAATTTCGAAATTCCGCAACCGGCGCCACCAAAACCGGCGTCGCCAAAATGAATCATCCCGCAAGCTTCCCTGGCACCCCGTTGGCCAATCTCACAGGATTCAATTACAAATTCTCCCAGGCCGAGTGGAACCCCAGAGACCTCGGAGAGACAACCCTCCAAGTTCTGTATGATCCCGGCTGGCTCCTGAAATGGATAGGGTCGCTTGGAATCTGTTCGGGGATCGCGATCATGTTTTACTGGACGCCCGGAGGCCGAAATTCGAGCCCGCCGCTGCGACCGCCTCAGGATCCTGCGTAGACTGTTCGGGGCTGGCCTTCCAATTCAATCACGGAGTGTTCGACGAACCTGC
Organism: Terrimicrobiaceae bacterium; assembly: GCA_045403045.1. GTDB lineage: Bacteria > Verrucomicrobiota > Verrucomicrobiia > Chthoniobacterales > Terrimicrobiaceae > DASTFP01. Next base: position 11,369 of record JAXIPG010000253.1, on the reverse strand, counting down.
GATAATCCATCGGCGTCTTGTAGGCCACGCGCTTGAACACCCGGCTGAAATAGGCCTGGCTCTCAAATCCCAGGGCGTAGGCGACCTCAGAGATGGAGAGCGCCGTGTTGCGCAGCATGTTCATGGCGACCTTAATGCGCTCTCGATGGATATAAGCGATCAGGCGATGACCGGTCTCCCGGTGAAAGATATGGGAAAGATAGTCCGGTGAACAATGGAGAAGTCCAGCCAGTTGCTTTACGCTCAGCTCGGGAGAACCAAGATAGTCCTGCACGTAACGCTTGGCCTGCGAGATCTTTAGCCTTTCCGTTGGAGGGGCTTCCCGGGAGCGGCTAATGATCCCGGCCAAGGTGCTTAGGTAGGCCATCATCAAGCCCTTGATCGCGTAGTGCCTTTGCAAATCCCGGCCATGATACTGCTCGCTCAGTTCCTCGAGATAGCGGATCAAAATCTGATCTTTTGAAGAATCGAAGTATTGGCGATCGACACTGAGCGTCTGGGCATCTGGCTCCGTCCTTTGGAGTTGCGCGCAAATCGTTTCATTATAAGTGCTGACGATCAGGTTTTGAAACGGCTCGCCGGCCCTGGCAATCGGTATCTCGCGGTGCGGAATACCCGCGGGAATTACTGCGATCTCATGCCGCTCGAGCGTGATTTCCCCATCCACAAACTCTAGTCGAGTGCGCCCGCCCAGCCCAATCACGAGGTCAGGCGAAAAATGAAAATGCATTCCGGGGTGTTCCGCGACGTGATCGCGCAATCTGGGCACACGAAGAACAAAGCGCGAAGCATCGGTTAGGTCGAGCAAGTGAGTCACCACCGCCAAGCACAGCTCCCAGACTTCTTCGTCCGGGGAACTCGGCAAAAAGCTCATACCTAAGATTTGTCCAAATTTTACAAGGATAATCGAGGTTTTTCACCTTGTCGCTTGAGAAAATCCAGCGGAGATTAGTGCTCTGAATGATGTTCCCCACGGACTTCTCCTCCTCCCAAATGCCAGAACTTTCCAAACATAGGGTGCGAGCCAATCCTCAGGAAAAAACGCCATGCGTGCATTCCAGCCCGGGTTCGCCTCCGCACCTCTTTCCCTCACCCTCATGAAAAAGCTCATCAACACTCCAGACAACGTCGTCACCGAGGCCCTAGAAGGAATGCAGGCCGCATATCCGGACCTCATCAAGGTCAACTACAACCCAAACTTCGTCATGCGGGCTGATGCCCCGGTAAAAGACAAGGTTGCCCTCATTTCAGGCGGAGGCAGCGGGCATGAGCCTATGCACGGCGGATTCGTCGGCAAGGGAATGTTAGACGCGGCCTGTCCGGGAGCCGTCTTTACCAGTCCCACGCCCGACCAGATGCATGCCGCCACTATGGCGGTTTCCGGCGAAAAAGGCGCTCTGCACATTGTGAAGAACTACACCGGCGATGTGATGAACTTCGAACTTGCCGCCGAAATGGTGCGGGCTGAAGGCATCCCTGTCGAGAGTGTGATCATCGACGACGATGTCGCAGTGCAGGACAGCACATGGACGGCGGGACGCCGTGGCGTTGGGGCCACGGTGCTGGCGGAGAAACTGTGCGGTGCTGCAGCCGAGGACGGCCGGCCGCTCGCCGCAGTTCGCGATCTTTGCAAGCGGGTCAACTCGCAGACGCGCAGCATGGGTATGGCCCTCACGTCATGCACCGTGCCTCATGTCGGCAAGCCGACCTTTGACCTGCCGGAGGACGAGATGGAAGTCGGCGTTGGAATTCATGGAGAGCCCGGACGCAAACGCGCCAAGCTGCTTCCGGCGGATGAGATCGTGGAACTCCTGATGGAGCCGGTGTTGAATGATCTTCCCTTCAAGTCGGGCGACGAAGTTCTTCTCTTTGTCAACGGGCTGGGCGGCACGCCGTTGATCGAGCTCTTCATTGTTTATCGCAAGGCGGCAGAGATCGCAAAGCGGGCCGGTTTGAAGATCACCCGCAATCTGGTGGGCTCCTACATCACAAGCCTTGAGATGGCCGGGACCTCGATCACCCTGCTCAAGCTGGACGAGGAATTAACGATGCTCTGGGACGTTCCGGTCCATACGCCGGCGTTGCGCAAAGGAGTCTGATGACATCGATCTCCTCCGCCAACATTGAAGCCTGGCTGCGGCGCTGCGCCGAAGTCTTTACCGAACACAAGGATGAGCTGACGGACCTGGACGCCAAGATCGGCGACGCCGATCATGGAGCGAACATGGCCCGGGGATTCTCGGCGATACCCCCAAAATTGGACCCTCTCGTGGACAGGTCCATCGGGTCCCTCTTCCGCACCAGCGCAATGACGCTCATCTCGAAGGTCGGCGGAGCAAGTGGCCCACTCTATGGCACGTTTTTTCTTCAGGCAGCCCGGCCCGCCAACGGAAAGACCGAACTCACCCTTAATGAGCTTTGCCAGTGCTTCGATACCGGACTGGCCGGCGTCGTAAAGCTCGGGAAAGCCGTCTTGGGCGACAAAACGATGGTCGATGCGCTTACTCCAGCCCTCGCAGCGTTGCATCCAAAGAATGGAGACTCGCTCAACGCGGCGCTGCAGCGTGCGGCCTCGGTAGCGTGCGAGGCGGCCGAAGCGACCATTCCCCTCATCGCCAGGAAAGGCCGTGCCAGCTACCTGGGAGAGCGAAGCGCCGGCCACAAGGATCCTGGCGCCGCCTCGTCCGCCTTGCTTCTCGAAGCGCTCGCCGAGACTGTCAAAGCCTCGGCCTAGATCCTTTTGGGGAAATCATGGTCGGTCTCGTGCTTGTCTCCCACAGTCGTGCATTGGCTGCAGCGGCTCGGGAGCTTGTGCTTTCGATGAGTGGTCCCAAGCTTCCCATCGCGATCGCCGCGGGAACTGGCGAAGACCGTGCTGAGCTGGGCACCGATGCGACCGAGATTCTCGAGGGCATCCATGCAGTAATGAGCGAAGAAGGCGTGCTCATCTTGCTGGATATCGGAAGCGCCATCTTGAGCGCGGAGACAGCGCTCGAGTTCCTCGAAGACTCGCAACGCCCAAAAGTGCGCTGCTGTGGAGCGCCTTTCGTCGAAGGCGCGGTCGCTGCCGGGGTGCTCGCAGCGCTTGGATCGAGTCTCGAGGAAGTAACCAGAGAGGCCCAAAAGGCCCTCCTGCGCAAAGCGGAACACCTCGATGCCGCGCCCGAAGACAGCGAGGACGCCCAAGCCGCTGAGTCCAAACAGGAGGAAGGCGCTTTTTTCGCCACCAAGGTTATCGTTCGCAACCCGCACGGCCTTCATGCGCGGCCCGCCGCCGGATTTATCCGTGAGGCCGCACGGTACAATTGCGAGATTGAGGTGCGCAATCTCAGCAGCGGTCGGGGTCCGGCCTCGGCAAAAAGCATGAGCGAGCTCGCTTCGCTCGAAATTCTCCAGGGTCATGAGATCCAAATCGCCGCACGGGGACCTGATGCTGAAGACGCCCTTAGCGCACTGCAGGAGGCGGTGAAAGCTGGCTTGGGCGAAAGAGTGGAATTCCCGGCTGTTCCACCTTCTTCGGCTGTTCCACCATCCAGCGCGGGCTCGCCAAACCAGGGACCCATCGGAGTCTCGGGAGGTATCGCCATCGGTCAGCTCTTCTTTGCGCAGGCCGCTGATGCCGAGGTTCCTACGGACAAAGTCAACGACACGGGGAAAGAAAAGAGAAAACTTCGGAAAGCTATCGAGAAGGCCAAGGCTGAGCTGGCAAGGGACGAGGAATCGCTAAGGCAATCCCTTGGGAAGGAGGAAGCGGAAATTTTTCGGGCGCAGGCGCTCGTCCTCGAGGACCCCGCACTCCTCGAAGCCGCGGAGCGGTCCATTGAAGATGATCATGAAAATGCCGCCAAGGCCTGGCAGCGGTCGTATCAGGCCGTGGCAAACGCCTATCAAAGCTTGGAAGACGAATACATGCGGCAGCGCGCAGCCGATGTCGAAGACATGGGACATCGCGTCTTGGAAGCCCTGGGAGTGCGGCGGCGGGAAATCTCTCACTTGCCGCAGCCAGGAATTCTTGTCACCGAGGATCTGACGCCCGCAGATGTCGCCGGCCTCTCAAACGCATCGGTGCTCGGGGTGATCTGCCTGCGAGGAGGCAAAACCTCGCATGCCGCCATTCTGCTGCGCGCCCGAGGCGTGCCAGCCATTGCGAAGGCAGAATCAGCCTTCAAGCGTGCCGGCATCGAGCCGTCGGACGGCGCGACAGCATCGGCATTCGACGGCGAAAGCGGTGAAATCTGGCTCAATCCAGCGCCGGACGAATTGCGGGACCTGCGCGAACGCAAGGAAGCGCTCGAGAGGGAAGCGGAGAGGGTGGCTCGTCTCAGCCACGAGCGTGCGGTTACAAAAGATGGCCATGCCGTCGGGATCTTCGCAAACCTTGGTCACGCTGCTGAGGCCGCTAACGCCCTGGAACGCGGCGCGGAAGGCGTCGGACTCTTTCGCACCGAGTTTCTGTTCTTGAATCGGAGCGATGCTCCAGGCGAAGACGAACAATTCGAAGCCCTGAGCCAACTGCGAAGAGTCATGGACCAACGGCTCGTGATCATCAGGACGCTGGATATTGGCGGAGACAAAGTCGCGCCAAGCCTTGGTCTACCGAGGGAAGCAAATCCCTTCCTCGGTGTGCGTGCCATCCGCCTTTGCTTGAACCGCCGCGAACTCTTTCGAACTCACCTTCGCGCAATCCTGCGCGCGGGTCACGGAGGAAATTTTCAGCTCATGTTCCCGATGATTTCCGACCCACAGGAACTCCGGGATGCCCTGTCAGAATTGCAGAACGTCCATGCCGCACTCCTGAGCGAAAACAAGCCCCACGCCTGGCCGATACCCGTGGGCATCATGATCGAGGTTCCTTCCGCTGCGCTCCTTGTCGACCAGCTTGCCCAAATGGTCGATTTCTTCAGCATAGGAACCAATGACCTAACCCAATACGTGCTCGCAGCCGATCGCGACAACCCCGAACTGGCGCGCCTCCAGGACGCCCTTCACCCGGCGGTACTCCGCTTGATTTCCCAACTTACAATCACCGCTCACCAGCACGGCAAACACGTGGGCGTCTGCGGAGAAGCAGCTTCCGATCCCGCAGCCGCCCGCCTGCTTGTCGGGCTTGGAGTAGACGAGTTGAGCCTGGCTCCTGCGCTCATACCGAGCATCAAGGACACCATTCGTTCTGCCAGCAAACGCGAAATGGAAGTTCTTGCCAAGAAGGCGCAGACTCTTGGCGCCGCTTCGGAAGTGCGAGCCCTTTCCAGCATCGGGTAAAGATCTCGCTCGCACGCGCGTGCCCGCTTTCGCACTTGCGAAAGGGGCTTCCTTGTGTCCAATGGCTTGGTTAGAGCAATGTCGACCAAACGACGGAGTATAATTACAATGAAACCTTTTCTACCGATCGCCGCGGTGCTTCTTGCGGTGCTAAACGGCCTCCTGCTGATCCCAGCAATGAGCGCCTATACGTTTCCGATTGCTGCGCTGGCGCTGGCGCTGGCAATCATCCTCCTGGCACTTTGCTTTTTTGGCGCCCCGCGGGAAGCTCCCGCGCCCGCGGCTGCTCCTGTCGCCGCCCAACCTCCGCCTCCGGCCGCGAACCAGGCCGAAGCAGAAGTTGTGGCGTTCGTCAGTCTGCTCCAGGAGAAAGGCCGCCTGGTGGATTTCCTCATGGAAGATGTCACCCCATACGATGACAAACAGGTCGGAGCAGCGGCCAGGGTGGTTCATCAAGGATGCCGGGAAGTCTTGAACGACAGTTTCAAAATCACTCCCATCTCGCAGGCGGAGGAAGGATCACGAATCACGGTGCCGGCCGCCTATGCGGCGGATGAGTACCGCCTGCTTGGAAAGATCAGCGGGGACCCGCCATTCACGGGAACTCTGCTCCACAAGGGTTGGAAGACCGAATCCGTGAAACTTCCGCGCATTTTGAAGTCGGATGAAAAGCATCTGCCAAGCATCGCCCCTGCACAAGTCGAGCTGAAATAACCGCGATTCATTGATTGGAAGATGAGTACACGTTTCAGCCTCGGCATCGATCTGGGCACCAGCAACAGCGCGGTCGCAGCGGACGATTTCCAGGACGACCGGACTGGGATCGTGGAGATCTCGCAAATTCTGCGTCCCAATCAGATCGGGGAAAAGTCGACCCTCCCGTCGGCGCTCTACATTCCGCATCCCGAAGAGTTTCCGGCCGACGCTCTCCGGCTGCCATGGCCGAACCACACTGAGACCGCCATTGTGGGCCACTTTGCCCGTGACCATGGCGCGCTGATCCCCGACCGCCTTGTCACCTCCGCGAAATCCTGGCTCTCAAACTTTCATATCGATCCCAAGCTGGCGGTCCTGCCGTGGAAGTCCGATATCAAGGAGCCAAAGCTTTCCGCCTTCGATTGCTCTCGGCTATACCTCCAGCACCTCAAGGAAGGCTTCCTGTATGCGGAACGCATCCATGGCCGTGCTTGGGACCTCACTGAAGGCCAAATCGTCCTTACCGTCCCGGCATCCTTCGATGAGGTCGCCCGGAATCTGACAGCCGAGGCAGCCGAGGCCGCAGGGCTGGGCAAGGTTGTCTTGCTCGAAGAGCCCCAAGCGGCATTCTATGCGTGGACCGTCCAGGCCGGCAGCGCATGGCGAAGCCAGGTCAGCGCCGGAGACATCGTTCTCGTCTGTGACGTGGGCGGAGGAACTGCCGACTTCAGCCTGATCGCGATCAGCGAAAAGGATGGCAATCTCGAAGTCGAGCGCATCAGCGTAGGTGAACACATCTTGCTCGGCGGCGACAACATGGACCTTGCTCTGGCCTACACTCTGCAAGCGCAACTCGAAGCTGCAGGGAAGTCGATCGACTCGTGGCAGTTCCTTGCGCTGATCCACGCTGCAAGCCAGGCAAAGGTGAATCTGTTCAGTGACGAATCGCTCAAACAAGCGCCGATCTCGGTTCCTTCTCGCGGATCGAGCCTGCTTGCTAAGACGGTCTCGACCACCCTCGACCGAACCACTCTCGAACAGGTCGTTCTGGATGGGTTTTTCCCGATCAGCAAAGTGACCGATCTTCCAAAAGAAACCCGAAGCGCGGGCTTGCAGGAATTCGGCCTGCCTTACGCGTCCGATCCAGTCATCAGCAAGCATCTCGCCAGGTTCCTGACACGAAGCTTGATGAACGTGAAAGCCAGCGACGCTCTCAGGGCGCTCGTCGGGTCCCACAGCGAAGCTCCGGACTATCTCAAGCCCACCGCAGTGCTTTTCAATGGTGGCGTCTTCAATGCGGCTTCAATCCGCAAACGTGTGCTGGATCTCTTGGCTTCTTGGGACGGAGGCAAGCCGGTTCGTGAGCTCGAGGGATTTCAGCCCGATCTGGCAGTGGCTAAAGGCGCCGCGCTCTATGGACGCAATCGCGCAACCGGAAAGGGAATCCGCATCAAGGCGGGCACGGCGCGTTCATATTACATCGGACTGGAAGCCTCGATGCCCGCCATCCCGGGCTTTAAGCCCTCCATAAAAGCCCTTTGCATCGTTCCACAGGGCATGGAGGAAGGGAGCGAATTACTGATTGAGGGACAGGAATTCGGATTGATGACCGGTCAGCCCGCGGATTTTCGCTTCTTTGCCTCTGAAGTGCGAAGCGGAGATGTGCCCGGCCAGATCATCCCGAATGCGGAGCGCGAACTCGAAGAAACCAGCCGCATCGAGGTAACGCTGCCTGCGATAGAAGGCTTCCCCGAAGGCCAGCCAATCCCGGTCCAAATCAGCCCAGTAGTCACTGAGCTTGGGAATCTCGAACTTTGGATGAAGCACACCGGCTCAGATCGCCGCTGGAAAGTCGAATTTCAAGTGCGCATGGAATAGCTGGAAAAATTTCTTGACCGCGGATTTCGCGGATTGGGCGGATAAAACAAAACCCCCATTCCCCATAAATCTGTGGCTAAAGGATTCGATGAGTTTGATTCACGAAGAGCTCAGCAGGGAAATCATCGGCGCGGCAATGCAAGTGCTGAATACGCTCAAGCCCGGACTCGACGAGAAGATCTATGAGAACGCGCTCGTGCTGGAATTGAGGGCGGCAGGGCACATGACCGAGCAACAGAGGCAGTTCCCGGTAATCTATCGAGATATCAATGTGGGAACGCTGATCCCCGACCTGATTGTTGACGGAAGCGTGATCGTCGATCCGAAGGTGGTCTCGGCCTTTACCGAGACGCACACCGCACAGATGGCGGGTTATCTTGCCATCACGGGTCTCCATCTTGCGATGCTCATTAACTTCAAAAATGCGAAGCTCGAATGGAAGCGCATCGTACGCAAGAACCCGGAAAGCACTCGTGACCACGGATTGGGCGGATGAAACCAGAATTCCATCCGTTCAATCCGCGTAATCCGCGGTTAATATTCCTCAATGGCTCGCGCTAGGTTTAGCATTGGCATTGACCTTGGCACCACCAATTGTGCCATGGCATTTGTTCCGCTCGATGGAGAGACTTCGCAAAGTGAAATGTTTCCCGTTCCGCAGTGGGAAACGCTTGCCGCCCTCTCCGAGTCGCTGACCCTGCCATCCTTTCTCTATCTGCCTTCAGAGAGCGAGGCTGCACAAATGCTCGGAAGGGAATCCGGCGGCCGCGAATGGATTTCCGGACGATTCGCGAGGAAGAGGGCTTCGGAATCGCCCGGTCGCGTGGCTCACTCCGCCAAGTCGTGGCTCTGCCATCACGCGGTCGACCGCAGTGCCCCGTTTCTCCCATGGCGATCGGACGAAATCCCCATCGAAAAGAGGATCTCGCCCATCCAGGCGTCTGCACTCCTGCTCGAATACCTGCGCGGAGCCTGGGATGCGCGATTTGCTCGCGACGAAGCGCCTTTTTGCCATCAGGAAATCACCCTTACCGTTCCCGCATCATTCGACGCGGTGGCTCAGCGGCTCACCCTGGACGCCGCCCGCCAAGCGGGGTTTCCTGACAACGTCCGCCTCTTGGAGGAACCTCAGGCCGCGTTTTACCGCTGGCTCGAACGGCATGCCTCTCCGGATCCGTTGAAGCTTCCTGAAATTGGCGCCTGTCGCGTCGTCGTCATCGACATCGGCGGGGGAACTTCCGATTTCAGTCTCTTCGAGATCAGCCGCAAGCCCGGATCATCCCTTCCCCATATCAAGCGTGTCGCCGTGAGCGATCACCTGCTGCTCGGAGGCGACAACATCGATCTTGCTATCGCACACCACGTCGAGCCGCGCCTCGCAAGTGAACCGCTTTCTCCCACTCAGTGGAACTTCCTGGTTGCGCAATGCCGGGATCTGAAGGAACGCTGCCTCGCAAGTGCAGCCGGTGAGGAATTTCCAGTATCGGTTCCTTCGCAAGGATCAAGCTTGCTGGGCAAGGCGCTCACCGCGCGTATCCGTCGTGCGGAAGTCGAGTCGATCGCTCTGGATGGCTTTTTCCCTGGATGCAACGCAGACGACCGCCCTTCCCGGACGCAAGCGGGCCTTAGGGAATGGGCGCTGCCCTATGCCGCAGACAGCGCCATCACGCGTTATCTTGCGGACTTTCTTCGCGACCGGCCTCGCGTGGACGCCATTCTCTTCAATGGTGGTTCGCTCCATCCCGAGGCTCTGCGTCTTCGGCTCCAACAGCAGATCGCCAAATGGCAAGGCAGCGACGCGCCGCAAATTCTCGATAATTCCGAGCCGGATCTCGCTGTGGCCAGGGGAGCCGCGCGCTTTGGAAGCCTTCTGCAGCGACGCGCCGAGCGGATCGAAGCCGGGGCAGCCCGCGCAGTCTACCTCGAAGTCCAACATTGGCAAACCAAGGATGATCATCAGACGGCACTTGTCTGTATTCTTCCCCGCGGCGCCGCAGCCGAAGAGGAGTTCAAAATTTCTCAACCGGGCCTGGATCTTCGCCTCAACCATCCGGTCCGTTTCCAACCGTATTATTCGACTCGCCACGACACGGACGAGGCGGGATCGCTCGTGCCGTTGAACGATCGCGATTTCCATCGGCTCCCCCCTCTCCAAACCGTCGCAAAACTTACGGTTCGGCGACCTCATACCGGAGGCGATCGGCTGTCGGTCACGCTGTCAGCCAAGATGAACGAACTCGGTCTGCTTCAGGTTGCCTGCGTCAGCGCAGATCCCCGCGTAAAGCAATCCTGGCCGCTCGAATTCAACCTGCGCCCGCACGAGCCCGGCGAGGAGCCCAGCCTTGGCAAGGCAACCGTTGCGCGCCGGGATCCTGGTGTCGAGGATGCTCGGCTGGCTGCCGCTCGTACACGCATCAGCTCCCTCTTTTCCCAACCGCTCAATAGGCGCGACAAACTCAGCGCAACCAACCTTCTCAAGAGTCTCGAACAAACTCTTGGAACACCAAAGGCCAATTGGAACTGGGTACTCATTCGCGAGCTCTGGACGACCCTTCACGAGCACATTGGATGTCGCAAGGAGTCGATCGAGCACGAGGAAACCTGGCTGATCCTAGCCGGGTTTCTTCTCCGTCCCGGCTTCGGCGCAGACGGCGACGAGGCCCGGATCGACCAGCTGTGGCAAATTCAAACCGACGGCCTCGCTTACCCAGGCAAGCGCATCCAACTGCAGCAATATATCCTCTGGAGGCGCGTGGCAGGCGGGCTGCGGCGCGAGCGGCAGGAGACAATCCTTGCGCCCGAATCGCCGAAGCTTACCACTCAGAAAGGCCCGGCTCCCGAGCTCATCCGCCTCGCCGGATCGCTCGAAAGAATCAGCCAGGATATCAAGATCGATCTAATCAACCGCTTTCTTGAGACTGCTCGGAATCTTGCCGAAAACAAGCAGTATTGCGCCCCGTACCTGGTATCGCTTGGACTTCTCCTCAATCGCGCTCCGCTTTACGCGGGAATGGAGAACGTGATTCCACCGGACTATGTCGAACGCGCCTACGCGGCGCTGTCCGACCTCGATTGGGGCGAGACCGAACTGATGGAAATTCAGACGCTCTTTCTTCGCGCCGCGCGTGTGATCGATAATCCGAACCTCGACCTGCCAAGATCAGTCCGAGAAAGGATTGCCGCGAAACTTGAAAAGTCCGGCGTAGCTTCGCTGAAAATCGAAAGAATTAGACGATTCGTGCCAGTTGAACGCGCTGACCGCGCCGGCCTTTTCGGGGAGGCTCTCCCGCCAGGCTTGGTGCTCGGCGTGAAATGAGAGGTCACGTCGCGAAATGATTTCGCTGCTCTCAAGGCGGATCATCGAGCTAGCCCGCTTATCTCACACTCGGATGGTTCAGATTGCGTAATGCTTTGGTCGCCAGGGGGTGAGGACGACCAAGGCATATCCAGGGTGATATGGTGCGGGAGGACGAATCGCTGGCGGCCAAATGATTAGCAAGATGGGGCGCCCGAGTGGTGGAGTCGAGGAGTGG
>JAXIPG010000204.1:0-18424 GCA_045403045.1 Terrimicrobiaceae bacterium | reverse complement strand
GACTCCGCTTTCGAGCTGCAAGATGCAGCCAGGGTTTGCTGTGGCAACGATTGAGGCGCCGGTTTCCGCGACGTGACGAAGCTTTCGCTCCTGCAGCTTTGCCGCCATTTCCGGCTGGGTGATGTTGTAGATGCCCGCGCTACCGCAGCACCACGTCGATTCGGTCAACTCGATCAGCTCAAGGCCTGGAATGGCATTGAGAACTTCCCTTGGCTGTTTTGTGATCTTCTGCCCGTGGCACAGATGACAAGCCTCGTGGTAGGTGACGGAAAGTTTCTTGAATCCTGATTTTTGCCTAGGAATTTTCGGCCTTTGGAAGCTGATTTGACAAAGCCACTCATGAATGTCCCGGACTTTCGCGGACCATGCGCGCGCGCGCGCGGAATACTGAGGATCCTCTGCCAAGAGGATGCCGTAGCTCTTAAGATGCGAGCCGCAGCCAGCGGCGTTTGTAATGATCGCATCGAGCGCATTCACATCAAACGCATCAATCTGCCTGCGGGCAAGATCCTTCGCCACCTCAACCTCCCCATTGTGCGCGTGCAGGGAACCGCAACAATACTGAACCCGAGGCGTATGGACTTCGCAGCCGTTGGCGAGAAGAACATCGACAGTATCACGATTGATGTCGGAAAATACGATATCCTGCACGCAGCCTGTAAGCACGCCGACGCGGTGCGCAATCCTGCCCGCCGGACGCTCCACGGCCTTTATGAGCTGTCCGGAGAATTTCGACCTCGCCGAAGGCGTCATCCTTTCCAACTCCCGATAACGATAGGGTAGCATCTTGTTCAACTGAAGAAGCCGAAGCAGATTCTGTGCGCCGCTCGCACGATAGAGCCATAGCAGGCGTCCGGTGAATCTGAGCAACCGCGGACGGGTGAAAAGTCCCTTAAGGATTAACGAACGGATCACGTTACGTCTCGGATTCCGCAACACCCCGGCTTCTTCAGCCTCCTCGCGCGCGGCTTCGAAAAGCTGCGAATACTTGACCCCGGCCGGACACGCGGTCTCGCAAGCCAGGCAGCCAAGGCAAAAATACATCTCCTCGCCAAAGATTCTGGTCGGTTCCAGCCGCCCGTCAGCGATAGCGCGCATGAGCGCTATGCGACCGCGAGGGCTGTTCCGCTCGACTTTCGTGGCGTCGTAGGTCGGGCACGTCGGCAGGCACATTCCGCAGTGAATGCACTGCTGCAAAAGCGCATAGTCCAATTCACGAATTGGACTATGCGCTTTTGCAGAACGCTCAACGTTCAACGCTGAACTCTCAACGCTCAAGTTTGCCCTCCTCTTTGATGCTTTGTAGCAGTTTGAATACTTCGAGCAAAATCCTTACGAGCTCGTCGGACTCGTTGATAAGACCTACAAGCAGTTCCGGCTTATCAATCAATTCTGCACGCTGAATAAGTTTCAGCCAGCGCCGTGATTCGCGCAGTTCTTTGAAGCAGACACGGAGTTTGTGAATGAAATCGTCCCGCGACTCCGCGCCTTCAGCCTCTCCATGATTGCCATAGGGCGAGGTCCCGGAGCGCAGCAACTGGTCGGCAAGATGCAAGCCGGCCGCCGAGCGCTTCATCGACTCTGCGACACGGATGATGCGAACCGCATATTCCAGCAACCGTTCCTCCAGATCGTAAGCGCGGCTCGCACTTGAGCCTTGAGCGTTCAGCGTTGAGTGTTGAGCGTTCATCAAAAAATCTTCCCAGGATTCAATATACCATTGGGATCGAAAGATCTTTTGATGCGTTTCATCACTTCGAGGTTCAACTCGCCGAGAGCGTCTTTGAGAAACGGCTTCTTGGCGAGTCCGACTCCATGTTCGCCGGTGATCGTGCCGCCAAGGGCCAGCGCGCGGTCAAAAATCTCTTTCATAGCCAGTTCGACCCGGTGCATCTCGTCGGCATCCTTTTCGTTTGTCAGAAAAGTTGGATGCAGATTGCCATCGCCCATATGTCCGAATGTGCCAATTCTTAGCTGGTATTTTTCGGCAATGTGCTGGATGTGTTCCACCATCCGCGCCAATTCACTCCGCGGCACGGTGGCGTCTTCGAGGATTGTCGTGGGAGCGATGCGTGCCAGCGAGGAAAATGCCGCGCGTCGAGCCGTGGCCAATCGCAGGGCCTCTTCGACTGTCTGGGCGATCCTTACGTCGCGCGCGTGCAACGCGCGCGCGATTTCTGCCATGCGGTGCGCTTCCTCTTCGACAGCCGCCGGATGCCCGTCTGTTTCCATCAACAGGATCGCTGATGCATCGCGCGGCAGGCCGATGGCCGCGTAGTCCTCCACGCAGTTGATCGTCACCCGGTCAAGAAACTCCAATGTGCAGGGAATGATCTTTGCGGCAATGATCGCGGACACCGTGTTCGCTGCGTCTTCCATACGGTCAAAAACCGCAAGAAGAGTCCTTGCGGCCGCGGGTTTCGGGATCAAGCTGAGCAGAACCTTCGTTACAATGCCCAATGTTCCTTCCGAGCCGATGAAGAGATCACGCAGCGAATAGCCGGCAACATCCTTGACGCATTTGTTTCCTGTAAAGATGACTTCCCCCGAAGGCAGGACGACTTCCAGACCCATCACATAGTCGCGCGTAACGCCATACTTCAGCCCGCGCAACCCCCCAGAATTCTCTGCCACATTCCCTCCAATAGTCGAAATTTTCATGGATCCTGGATCGGGCGGATAAAACAACCCGGCTTGCCCCGCGGCTTCGGCGATCGAAAGAGTGGTGGCGCCGGCCTCCGCAAGAAGCGTAAGATTCCTGGAATCGACCTCGATAACGCGGTTCATTTGCGTAAGGCAGACGACAACGCTTCCCTCGATGGGAACGCTGCCTCCGCTCAATCCCGTTCCCGAGCCCCTGGGCACGATCACAAGACCTCTTTCGTTGGCAGCCTTTAACAATCGCGAGACCTCCTCGACCGTCCGCCCAAAAGCAACCGCAGCGGGCATTTGTTGAAGCATGGCCGTCGCGTCGAAGGAATACGGCACCAGGTCCTCGCGGCTTGTGAGAATTGCGTCCGCCGGAAAAATCCCTGAGAGAATTTCTACAATTTCGGCCTGAGATGGCATCGTGAATTTATTGCCATACCACCGCGCCTCCCCACAAAGGAGTATTTTCTGCAGGACAAAGGCGACGCACCGTCAACGCAGCGATCGTTTGCCTCGCAAGCCACCGTGCAAAGAAGCACGGCTCACAAGTTGTGCCAGCTATTTCAACAGCTTGAAGGCATGGGACCATTCATTGCGCAAGAAGCCCGGAATGCACCAAAGCATGCAAAGCGGCTCGATGGCGCGGGCAGCTTCCGCCTTCCCCATGTCAGCAGTTTCCCAGCCGAACTGGTCGAGGATCTCGCCCGCGATCTTTCTGGCCGACTCGTCGTTGCCGCAGATGAACATCGTCGGCTTTCCGCCCTCGAATTGCGGGTTCACCATGCGCCGATTGCCGACGGAATTGAAGGCCTTGACAAAGCGAGTCTCCGGAAACTCGCGCTGAAGCCGTTCCATCAGTGACTCGTCGAGACTCGTAAAAAACCTCAACACACCGTTCACAGGTGGCAACTCTGCAATCGGATTCGTCGCGTCGATGACCGGCTTTCCCGTCAGGTTCGCAGCGGTCGCGAGACGCAATGCATCGGCCGCGACGGCACCCTTGACCGCCAGGACGACCAAATCCGCAAACGCCGCCGCATCTGCAAAACTACCGATCCGGCCTTCGGGATTCTGTGCCGCCCAATCTTCAAGCTTCGAAGGTTCACGCGTTCCCATCGTCACGGAATGACCATGCTTGAGAAAACCGCTCGCCAGCACCTTCGCAACATCACCTGATCCGATGATTCCAATCTTCATAATTTGCGGAAAATAGACCATATCCCCCTATTGACAAGTAGGCACAATTTTGAAACTCAGTTTCTAAAATGACCCTATGAACTATGCTGATTGTCTTGTTGCCGCCACTCTTGAGGTCATTGGCGGAAAATGGAAGCCGCTCATTCTTTATCAGCTACGCGACCGCCCGATGCGCTTCAGCGAGTTGCGCCGCGTTGTCCCTCAAGCGACCCAAAAGATGCTCACCCAGCAATTGCGCGATCTGGAGCGCGATGGGATTATCAATCGAAAGGTGTATGCCGTTGTGCCGCCGAAAGTCGATTACTCCCTGACGGGCTACGGCCAAACGCTGAAGCCCTTGCTAGCTCTAATGTGTAATTGGGGAATAAGGCATCGTGCCCGCGCCGCGAACCGAAGCCGGCGGACGCCTGCAACTCGGAAAATCGAGACACCATCCAGGGCGTGAGTTCCATGGCAGCAAAGCAACCTTGGCGGACCAGCTGCGGGAAAATGTCGATCGATCAGATTCTCAAGGTCACCCAGACTACGACTCAGCGCGCCGTCAAACAAGCGGGTTACGAGAAGTAAGCCGGATCCTATCCGTCCCATCCGCGTCATTCGCGGTTCAGTTTCTTCGGCGCCAGCAATTGGCGGGTTGAGCGGCCGCGGAAATAGATGGCAAAATCCTTGGCATCCACGGTAGCCACGGGCAGTCGCGGATGCTTGTCGCTCATGACGACCAGGCAGGCGTCTGCCATGTCCACCCAGCGAGAGCGATAGCGGAACATCTCTGTCCGCACCGGTTCGACTTCATCGGGAAGGAAATGGCGACTGAGTAGCAGCTCTTTCTCCATCCATTGAAAGAGCCGTTCCACAGCTGGACGTCCAGCTTCCTCAAGAAGGAACGTGGCCTCGGAAATGCATGCCTCCGCCGTCAGCCACGGTCCGCGGAGGGCGGGGACAAGCCCGGACGCCCAAGCATGGTAATCGTCTGTTCGATTCAGCAGCGCAACCAAAAAGCCGGTATCAACGATGGCGCGACCTTCCATATCCTGAAAGGCGCTTTCGATTATGGGAAAGATCGCGTGGCCCCTCACCAACACCGCTGTCACCGCCGATAAGCGCCTGCATATCCAGGCCCGGCTCGTCCTGGATGACTCCCTTGACACCTTCCCGGATCAGTTCGGACTCCGAAACTCCGCGCCGCTTCGCTGCACGCGCAAGAAGTCCCGCGAGATCTCTTGGAACTTTTACCGTCTTGGTTACCGAAGCCATAGAATGGTATTACGACGCCGTAAGTATGTGTTTAGCGCCCCATTTTTGAGTCTGGCGTAAGATTTTGCTGGCTTCCGGGATCGCCAGGGTTTAGGAGCCGGGAATGTTTGCGGCCCGCATCGTTCAGGGACGCCGGATTGGCCGGGAGGAGGTCGAGCTGATCGGGCGGCTTGTTAGCGCGCATCCGCATTGGAGCCGGCGGCGGCTCTCGATTGCCTTTTGCGAGCAGCTCGGGTGGCGTTCGCCGGCGGGCCAGCTCAAGGATATGTCAGCGCGGTTGCTTTTGACCAAGCTTGCCGAGCAGGGGCTTGTCACCTTGCCACCTCGCCGGCCTGGGGGCGGTCGCAAGAAGTTGCGGGCTCTGGCTGGGCCGGAGCTTTTTGATCGACTGGCCCCGGAGCCGATCACCGCGGCGCTCAAAGAGTTGCGTCCCCTCGATATTATCCTGTGCGAGCCGCGCAGCGTTCACGCCGAAAGCTTCATCCGTCAATTGGCACGCTTTCATTATCTGGGCTGGGGCGGCAACGCGGGAGCCAATCTGCGTTACCTGGTTCGCGACCGGCACGGACGCGACCTGGCCTGCGTGCTCTTTGCCGGTGCGGCCTGGAAAGTCAAAGCGCGCGATGCTTTTATCGGCTGGAGCCACACCCAGCGAGAGAGTCGCCTGGGTTTGGTCGTCAACAACAGCCGCTTTCTGATTTTGCCTCATGTGCGCGTGCCGCATCTGGCCAGCCATATTCTGGGGCTGATCCTGCGCCGATTGCCCTCGGACTGGCAGCGCAAGTACGCAATGACTCCGTGCCTTGCGGAGAGCTTCGTGGAGCGCGAGCGCTTCGCCGGTGTCTGCTACCGGGCAGCCAACTGGATTCTGGCCGGCCAGAGCCGCGGCCGCAGCCGCGCCGATCGCGAGCACACGCTGCAGGTGCCCATCAAAGACATTTATCTTTATCCGCTGGTGGCCGATTTCCGGCAGCAGCTCTGCACATGAAGCTTGCCAAAGCACTCCTTGAGCGCTGGTGCCGCGAGGAGCCCTCGCGGCTGCTGAAAACCGCGTTGCGGCAAGCCGAGCGCCTCGAGGAGATGGCCGGCGAATTGGAGCATCTGCGCGCGGAAAATGCCTTTTTAACAAAGCGCATTGAGGCGAAAACAAAACGCATCACCGAACTGGAAAAGGCACTCGAAGAAGCCACACGCGCCGCATTTCGTCAGGCGGCTCCTTTCCGCATCGAGGAGAAAAAGCGCGCCGCGGCGCCCAAAGGGCCCGGACGCAAAGAGGGCCATCCCGGCGCGTTCCGGCAACGGCCCGATCCCATTGACGAAGAGATCGAAGTCGAGCTCTGCTGCTGTCCCCACTGCGGGGGCACGCAGTTTCACGATCAAAGCGAAGTCGAGCAATTCATTGAAGACATCCCGCCCATTGGCCCGAGGGTCATGCGCCTGCGCACTTACCAGGCCAGCTGCGCGCGCTGCGGCCAGCAGGTCAGTTCCACCCATCCCTTGCAGATGTCGCTGGCCACTGGCGCCGCCGGCGTGCATCTGGGCCCTCGTGCCTTGGCTATTGCCGCCGATCTCAACAAGGCCAAGGGCCTTTCCATGCGCAAGACTTGCGCCGTGCTCGGCGACTGTTTCGGCCTGCGCCTAACCCCCGGCGGCCTCTCCCAGGCTCTGGCGCGGATGGCCAACCGGGTGGAGCCCGAATACGAAAAACTTGCCACCCAAGTGCGCGACTCCCAACTCGTCCACAGCGACGAGACCAGTTGGTGGGTTGGCGGCTCGGGCTGGTGGCTGTGGGTCTTCGCCAATAAAGAAACGACCTACTATCTCGTCGGCAAGAGCCGGGGACGCGACGTGATCCTCGAAGTCCTTGGCGCCGATTACCAGGGTGTGCTGGTAAGCGATTGCCTCTGCATTTATGACGATGTCAATGCGCTCCAGCAGAAATGTTACTCCCACCATCACAAAGCCATCGCCGAAGCAAAAAGCATCCATCCCCAAGATGGCGAGGGTTACCTCAACGAGCTGGCAGCGCTCTTGCGTGCGGCCACCGCCCTCAAGGAGCAAAAGGCCGAGATTGCGCCGGAATCCTTTCACTCATTGCGGGTCGCTCTCCAGCGTAATGCCGAGAAACTGCTGGAGACCCCTCGTAGCCAGCCGCAGGAAGAATCGGTGCGCATGCGCTTATTCAAACAACGCGATCACCTTTTCACCTTCCTCGATCACGATGAAGTCGATGCCACCAACAATCTGGCCGAGCGTCAGTTGCGGCCCGCGGTAATCGCTCGCAAAATCTCCTGCGGCAACAAGACAGCCAACGGCGCGCGCACCTGGCAGATCCTCGCATCGCTGGCTGCCACCTGCGCCCAGCGCGCCAAGTCCTTCATCGCTACCCTCGCCCGCGCCGCCCCACTCCAGGGGCGCTAAACAGATACCTCCGCGACGCGGAGCAAGATTGCTGAGCAGAGCCAGATCCGACTCAAACTCTTCAAGAAGTCGATTTATCTCACGATGCCGCGCTTGCTGGCTTCGATGAACGCGAGGAGATGGGAGATGTGGTCGTTGGATGGAAGTTCGGCTCGGATGCTTTCGCAGGCTTGCTTGACGTTGAGATTGGCGCGGCAGAGGAGTCGATATGCCTCGCGCAGGGAGCGAATTTCGTCGGCGCTGAATCCGCGGCGTTCGAGGCCGACTTGGTTGACTCCGCGGATTTCCGCCGGATTGCCGTCCGCAATCATGAATGGGGGAACGTCCTGCACGATCTTGGTGCAACCGCCGAGTATCGCGTGCCTGCCGATACGGCAATATTGATGCACTCCGCTGAGGCCGCCGATGACAGCATGGTCTTCGACGATGACGTGGCCGGCGAGAGTGCCGTTGTTGGAAAAGATGACGTGGTCCCCAACAGTGCAGTCATGAGCAACGTGTGAATAAGCGAGAAAATTGTTGTGACTGCCGATCACGGTTTTTGTATCCGGCATCGTGCCACGATTCACGGTGCAAAACTCGCGGAAGCTGTTGCCATCGCCGATCTCGAGGAACGTCGGCTCACCGGTATATTTGAGATCCTGAGTGCGCTGGCCAATGGAGCTAAAGGGAAAAAAACGATTGGCTCGCCCGATTTTGGCGGGGCCGGCCACGGTGACATGATTTGCGAGAACGGAGCCGGCACCGATGACAACGTCCGGGCCAATAACGCAGTAAGGACCGATCTCGGCATCTCCGGCAATGTGCGCGCCGGCGTCAACAATTGCTGTGAGATGAATCATTCCAGGTCGGAACGTGGAATTCGAAGATCGAAACAGATCATTTGTCCACCAGTCCGAAGAGCAGTTCGGCCTCGGACACGACGTCGTCATTGACGATGCATTTGCACGCAGCCTTGCCGAGACGCTTCTTCATGCTCAGCATTTCACAATGGATGAAAAGGGTGTCACCGGGAAAGACTGGCTTCCTGAATTTGACGCCGTCGGCGCTCATGAAGTAGCCGATCTTTCCGGCGTTCTCCGTTTTGTGCATCATCACGATGCTTGCAACTTGAGCCATGGCTTCCACCTGGAGGACCCCAGGCATCACGGGATGACCCGGGAAGTGGCCCTGAAAATAGGGTTCGTTGATTGTGACAGCCTTCACGCCTATTGCTTTCGTGTCCTCCTGAAACTCAATGATTCGGTCCACCATGAGGAACGGGTAGCGGTGGGGCAGGGCGCGCATGATTTGTTTGATATCGAGAACACCTGCCACTGCGGGGATCGGGCGCGGGGCCATGGCAAGGTATTCGGAGTGGCGCTTAGCGAGGGACCGGGCGGCCTCGGTATTAGGTCCGTGGCCCGGCTTGACAGCGACAACGTGTCCGCGCAGGCGCCGGCCGCTTAAAATCAGGTCGCCAACGATATCGAGAATCTTGTGGCGGACGAATTCATCGGGAAATCGGAGCGGTTCCTTGCTGAGCACGCTGTCTCCGCGTGCGACGATGGCATTCTCGATGCTTCCTCCCTTGATGAGCCCCTTGTCCATGAGCGGTTTGACCTCTTCGTAAAAGACAAACGTGCGCGCGGTCGCAATTTCCTTTTCGTAGAAATCGGGAGTAATTTCGGCACTCAGGTATTGGGTGAAGCGTCCGCCGGGTCCAACTTGGGTGCAGGAAACGCGGAACTTCGGGTCTGGCAGGATGGTGATGATGGATTCTCCCGTCTGGATCACGATTGGCTCTCGCGGTTCTAGAAAGGAACGGACAGCATCCTGTTCGACGATTCCGGCCTCCTTGATCACGCCCACGTAGGGAGCGGCGCTGCCATCGCCGATGGGAGGTTCATTGGAGTCCATCTCGACAAGCGCGTTGTCGACACCCATGCCGGCAAGCGCGGAGAGGACGTGCTCAACGGTATGAATCTTGACGCTGCCTTCGACGAGCGTGGTGGCGCGTTCGACCGTTCTAACGTTCTCGACCCTGGCTTCGATAATGGGATCGTCGGGAAGATCCGAGCGCTTAAACTTAAAGCCATGGCCGACCGGCGCGGGATGAAGCGTGAGGGTGACTTTCTCACCGGTGTGCAGGGCGGTACCCGCGAGGCGGGCTGAGGATGCGAGGGTGCGTTGTTTTTCCACGGTGTAAAATTCCAAATTCGCGCCGCCTCCTGCGCCTCGTTTCCTGGCGGGAGACGAGAAAGGATTCGGAAGCTCTGGCTGATCTATCAGCTTGGCCCGCCGGACAGGAGCAAGTCTATGTATTTTTGATTGCCCTTGCGGAGTCTGGCAACCAGGCTCCGTCCAATGGCGGCGAGCAATTGAATTGCGGCTCCCGGCTGGAGGCCCGCCAGCACACCGAGCGTCGTTCGCGTGATGCAAAGGAGTTCACAGGGATCGGTGGCGGTGACGTTTGCCGAGCGTGGACCATCGTCAACGAGGGCAACTTCTCCGAAGAAATCGCCGGCCGAAAGACTGGCGAGTTCGATTTCTCGGGCACCGCGTTTCACGGTCACGCTGACGTTTCCGCGCAAGATGACGTACATGCAATGGCCGACGTCGCCGGCGTTGATAATGCGCTCACCGGCAGGGTAGGATTCAATGCCGCTTTGCTCGAGCAAGGTATGAATCTCATCGGCGCCCAACTCGGCGAAGACCGTGAACTTCGCCAGAAGCTTGTCATCATGTAGGATTTTGCGTGGTAATTTTTCCATCGAGCATAGAAATGTGGCGCGCGGCCAGCCGGGCCAGCTCTTCGCTATGGGTGACAATAACAAGCGTGGCAATTTTTTGGGAAGCAATCTTTAGGAGAGTCTCGGTGACGCGCGCAGCGCTCCCACTGTCGAGATTCCCGGTTGGCTCGTCGGCAAGGAGGATTTTGGGTTGTCCTGCGACGGCCCGGGCAATTGCGGCGCGCTGCATTTCGCCGCCGCTCAACTGATGGGGATAGTGATTCATGCGCTTGGCAAGATCGACAAGTTCAAGAGCTTCAGCTACTCGCGGGCGAGTTCTGCGCTCGCCGCGCAACAGGAGCGGCAGTTCTACGTTTTCCCCAACAGTCATGGCCGGAAGCAGATTATAAAATTGGAAGACGATGCCAAGGTCGTGGCGTCGGTACCGGGTGAGTTCGGCGTCCCTGGCATTGTGGAGCGGAAGGTCGCCTATCCAAATTTCCCCAGAATCCGGCGTGTCAAGTCCGCCGAGCAAATTGAGCAGTGTGCTCTTGCCGCAGCCGCTAGGACCGGTGACTGCGGCGAATTGGCCAAAGGAGATCTCCAGGCTGACCTCGTCGAGAGCGCGGATGGCGCCTTCCCCTTTAGAATAGATTCGCGTGACCCTGTTGAGACGAATCATGGTAGCTTGGAAACTGGCGGCGTGGACACCAAGAATCAAGTTGAGTTCCAGATCCTGGATGAAACGGAGGATTTCCTGGCTGTGGGCAAGCCTGCAGGTCTTCTGGTCCATCCAACAAAGCCTGGCGGACCGAGAACACTGTGGAACGGACTGTGCGAATTGCTTGGATACGAACTTGCGACGGGCGGGCACGTTTCTCTCGTGAACCGCATTGACCGCGAAACGAGCGGTGTCCTGCTCGTGGCCAAGAACTCGCAGGCCGCCCGTGCGGCGGGGATGGCCATGCAGCGGGGCGGGGTCCGCAAGGAGTATGTGGCCTTGGTTTTTGGCTGGCCCGAATGGGATGAGAAAGTGGTTGAAGGTCCAATTGTGCGGTTGGGCGAAGTCGCCTCGTCGACCGTTTGGCTCGAGCGGACGGTTCATCCCCACGGCGCGCCGGCCGTAACGCGGTTTCACGTCGAAAGGCGATTGAGCCTTCCGCAGGATCGGCGGTTTTCCGTGTTGAGTACCTGGCCGCAAACCGGCCGCACGCATCAAATCCGGGTCCATCTGGCTTCCGCCGGCTTCCCGCTTCTGGGTGACAAGATCTATGCGCGAGGAAACCGTCATTACCTGGATTTCATTGATCGCGGATGGACGGAGGAAATGGCCGCCGAGCTCTGGCTCCCGCGCCATGCTTTGCACTCCTCAAGACTCTGCTTGGAGCTTTGCGGCAGAAAGTTCGACTGGTCCAGTCCGCTTCCCGACGATCTGGCTGGCTTGATCGAGAGTGCCTGCAGGTAAGTCCCAGGCAGGTGGCGACGATTGGGTGCGATTGCGGCGCTTCGGATCGACTCGGCGTTGGATTCAGATCATTTCCAGAGCAAAGAAATAGTGGTTAGTCATGCCGATTAACCCGCGTGGCGCCGCAATCCCGCAGGATCTCCATGACTTGCTCGGCGCGCTCGGTGTTGGATTTGACCAGGAGGAACTCGCCATTATGATAGAACGTCGTGGCGTAGGCCTTGATCACGTCCTTAGGCAAGTGATAGTCGGCAAGATGGGCTTTAAAGGCCCGGACAACGGTGTCCAGGTCCGGCTTAGGTGGCGAATCGGGTTCGGCGCTGCCCCAAACCACCGCCGGAGCATAGCCCGGCGCAAATACTGCAGAACCGACGTTGACTGCCTCTCCCGCCACGATGCCCTCATCGTAAACAGTGTCGTCAAATCCCGCGCGAGCAAGTCGCTCGATGGCTTTGTCCAGGTCTCGAGCGTTGTCGAATATCCCAACGGTTGTCGTCATTGGCAGGCCGCAGCAGCCCATGCGTGCGGTTCCTGGGATAGTGGCACTGGCTCCCAGAGCTGGCAAGAGGATTCGCTCATGTATCACGAGGACGCGCTAAAGCGCCTCTTCCCGGCCTGTGACAAGCGCGGGGTGTCGATCGTCGTCGTCGCGCCGCTCAACGCGGGCTTCCTCGCCGGCGCGGATCGCTACGACTACCGCGGCAAAATGCCCGAGGGGTTTCCGGCCAGGCGCGAACGCATCAGTGCGCTCGCGAAGGAATACGGAACCGACCTGCGCACGGCGGCGCTGCAATTTGCCGCGGCGCCGTCGGCGGTTTCGTCCGTTATTCCCGGCGCCCGCTCAGCCCAACAGGTGACCGAGAATATCGCCTCGATGAAAGTGAAAATCCCCGCGGAGTTCTGGGTGGCGCTCAAGCGCGAAAGCCTGATTGCCGAGAACGCGCCAATGCTTCAGGCAGCCTGATGTCGATTGGCATGCCCGTTCCTTTGATCGCTGCATTGGCCGCATGCGTGATCATCGTTATCAACGGGATTCTCATTCTTAAGAGAGCATTGCATGATGTTCTCGATGCATCGACTGTGAATGCGGCCGGAGCGCCAGGAAATCTGCCAGGGCGCGAGAGATTTTCGGTTCACGGGCCGGGCTTCTCATCCCAAATTTTTCTCAGCGGGCCGTCTGCGCCGTAGATCGGGTCGGTTTCCGGCAGCAGCACGGCGGCGATGTTGCGGTCGGCTTGCGGGCGCTCGCCGGGTAGGCCGCGCTGCAGGTCCCATTGGCGTCCGCCGGGATACGCGCCGACCACGCCGAAGTCCGCGCTGCTCGCCACCCGCTTGTGCCCCACGCCCGCCGGAATCACGATGACGTCGCCGGGCTTCGCGTCGAATTTCCGGCCTTTCTCGCCGCCAAGCTGCAGGGTCGCCGTGCCGCGATAGACCGCCAGCACTTCATGCGTCGTGCTGTGGTAGTGGTGGAAGGGAAACACGCCCGCGCGCCACGATCCGGTCCAGTCGTTAGCCCCAAACCGCGTTTCGATCACGGACGCCAAATCCGGCGTATCCGTGGAAAACGCCTGCCGATAGAGCAGGAGCGGCAGCGGGTTGTTCGGAATGGAGCCGTCGTCCGCGAAGACGAAATTCTCGGGTTGAACGGAAGCAGGTTGTTGAGCCATCAGAGGAAAACCTCCCAAGGCAAGCGATGCCAGCAAAGCCAAAAATTTCCGGTGCAAAGGATTGACGGTGCGTGGTCGCGGCGGAGTGGAGGCGGGTTTTGACTTCATGTTTTCGGTAGCGGCCCTTTGTCGGCCATGTATTCGGCGAGCGACAGCGGCACGGGATCGGCCGTTTCCATGTGGAACATCCCGGCAATCCTTGGCCACAGATGTTGCCAGCGGAAGTAGTCGCCATTGGTGATGTTGAAGATTTCGTTCCTGGCGGCGGGGGTCGATCCTGCCCAGTCCGTGGCTTTGGCGAGAATGTCGGGGGAGGTCACCTGGTAGAGGGCGCGGTAAGCCGCCTCCGGGTTTCGTGTATCCCGCCGGAGCGGGTTTGGTCTCCTGTTGGCCGAGGGCAAGACTGCTTACGGCAAGGCCTCCGCAAGTTGCAAGAGCCGAGCCGATCCAGCGGCGTCGGGAGTATCTGGGCATGTTCATGGTCAGGATGGGTTGGTTGTTACGGAGTATCGGAAAAGCCGGTAGGGCGGCTGGAGCGGCAGGCCGGATTTGAGGCACGGCATGCGGTCGATTTGCGCCGCGGGGACGTAGAGATAACCGTCCGGCGCCAGGATGAGCGCGTCGGGCCAGATGAGGCGCCTGTCCTGCACGAGCGTGCGGATTTTTCGATCCGGCGTGAGGACGGAGGGATTGCCTTTCTGATTTTGGAACCTCCGGAAATTCCACGAAGATCCGGCCGGCTTTCGAAACGACCACGCCGCTCCAGGCGTATTTTGGAGAGGTTTCCGGCCGGGGACGAAACCACCGGACCGAGAAGGACCGCCGCGGCGAAAAGAAGCCGTGCCGAGTTCATGTCTCCTCCCCGAGGTTGTGAACGAGGCTCACCTCGAACGGCCCGGCGAGCAGCCCCGTCAATTGCTCCTGCAAGTCCAGGTAGTGCGGTGTGGCGGCATGCCGATCGAGCGCGGCTTTGCTTTCCCAAAGCTCGTAGAAATAAAACGTGCCCGGCGTGTGCGATTCGAAGAGCTCGTAAACCTCGCAACCCACCTCGTTGCGCGTGGGCGCGAGCATGCCGCGAAGCAGGTCGCGCACTTCGGTTTCCTTGCCGTGCCTGGCAACGGCCCGTGCGATGACTCGGATCTTATTCATAGGAAAGCCTTTTCTTCAGATCGCATCAATCCAAGAACCTGATGGCCTTTTTCGATGAGCTTTTTCGCCAATGAACCGCCGATGTATCCGGTGGCTCGCGCTAAGTGGATTTTCATAATCGTTTAGCCGTTCTGATTTTGAGTCCGAAATACCCAGTGATTTCATGAGATGCCAGCCGGCGAAATTCGAGCAGCCAATATACCGGCATCGTTCGGACCAGGGCCAGTGCGAAGATGCGCTTTTGTCGAGATGAGCACCTGATCGCGACGGCCCTTGATCGCCCGGCCAAGGATTTCCTCTGCGGTGTTTAGCGGTACAGCGAGAACGGGTGGTGTATTATCGGGATACCAAAAACTATGCTTAAGTAGGGGGCTTGGCGGTGGCAAACGGCCGTCGAATAATTCTTGCGTAAATGGAGACGAGGCGGTTCGCGCGCGTGTTCTCGGAGACGGTGCCGTGGACTGCCTTCTCAAACCCTTCAATGAGGATGCGCTCCTGAACGCGGTCAATGCGGCGCTGGGCCGGGCTGGAGCAGAATCCGATAGTGTCTCCGAAAAGGAATGGAAAACGATGCGCTAAATCACGCCGGTCGCGACGAAGCAATAGAGCATCGAAGCTATTTATCTCTGTTGGTTAACTGAACTCAGCGAATGAAAAAAACCCGATGAAAAAGACCGTCCCTCCTGTTTGTGTTGTAGATGATGATCCCGATGTGCGCGAGGCTGTGGAGAACCTGCTCCGATCCGAGGGATTTGAGGTCGAGACTTTTGCCTCGGCCCAGAGATTCATGGCGCGCGCCAGAATGGAGCCGCCGGCCTGCCTGATCCTGGACGTGAATTTACCCGGACTCAGCGGGCTGGATCTGCAACAGGAGCTTGTCGCCTCGATTCCCAAGGAACTGTATGAGAGCGAATTCTTCGGCCATGTGAAGGGTGCTTTCACCGGCGCGTTCAAGGATCGCATCGGACGCTTTGAAGCGGCCAATGGCGGCACGCTGTTCCTGGATGAGATTGGCGAAATTCCCTTGGATCTTCAGAGTAAACTCCTGCGTGCTCTCCAGGAGAAGCAATATGAGCGCGTGGGCGACGATCAGACGAAGCGCGTCGATGTGCGGATCATCGCGGCGACCAATCGCGATTTGAGGGAAGAGGTTGCCGCCGGCCGGTTTCGCGAGGACCTCTACTATCGGCTGAACGTTTTCCCGCTTGAGGTTGCGTCGCTTCGGGAGCGCCATGAGGACATTGCGCTTCTCGCGAAGCATTTCGTCGATCTGGTCGTGAAAGAAACGAAATGCGCCAAGCCGCGACTGACCGCGGCGGGCATTGCCGTGCTCCAAAACTACGACTGGCCGGGCAATATCCGGGAATTGCGCAACGTAATCGAGCGTGCTGTCATTCTAGCGCGCGGCAGGCCAATTGGAATTCGACCTGCCAATCACCGACTTGCCGCCACAGGTCGTCATTTCCGCCGATGAAGAAATGGCCGCGCCCGAATTCTTCACCGAGCCCGAGATGCTGCGGCGGGAACGGGACAATCTGCTCGTTGTCCTCGAAAAGACCGGCTGGAAAATCAAGGGAGCCGACCCGTAGTATCCCGGGTCCTATGATTACGACTATCCCTACGACAACTATGCCGCTCCCGATTACAGTGGCGTGATCCTCGCGGTCCAGCAGGCGCTAGAGCAAATGCCGAAATTTCTTTCGGCATTTGCTCTAGCTCGACTGGGCTATTATCATGGCCCAGTCGACGGTGTAGTCGGTCCGCAAACGGAAAAGGCCATCGGCTGGTTTCAGTCCGTGGCTAGCCTACCGGTTACCGGCGAGATCGATTCCGCCACGCTGGGAGCGCTGCGAATCGGCTGATCGCAGAGTCGGCAACGTCTATGTCAGCGTGCAGATCAACGAGTAGAGCAAGCGGCAGACGCTCCTGCATATTCAGAGTGAACGTCCCGTAAGGCAAAGCAAAGAAAAAGCTCGGGTATGGCTATCTCATTTCATTGCGGGGTCCGATTCCTCACGCTTGGATCCCATCCGAGTGCGTAAAGTCGGCTGTTCCAGCAGACAACTGGGTCCGATTCCCAGCGCGCTTGGCTCCAACTTCGGGCCACCGAAGACGTAAAGACCAACGAGGATCTTGTCAAGGGCACACAGTGTTATTTGATAATCATTCCTATGCTCATAAATCTGATTTCCGAGGCTTCCCTCATCTTTCCACAGGCGCCGGCGGCCGTCCATCCGCCTCCGCGCCGCACTGGAGCCGCCGAATGAGCACATTCGACCACCGGACCACGGCGCTGGTCCTGATCGACCTGCAGAACGGCATCCTGGGCATGCCGCTCGCGCCCCGCTCAGGCGCCGAGGTGCTGGCGACCGCGACGGACCTCGCGGCGCGGTTCCGCGCCGCCGGCGCCGCGGTCGTGCCGGTCCATGTCGGCTGGTCGGCAGATTTCGCCGATGCGCTGAAGCAGCCGGTCGACCGGCCGATGCCGCGGCCGGCCGGCGGCCTGCCCGCCGGCTGGAGCGATCTCGCCGAAGGTCTGGTCGCACCCGGCGATATCGTCGTCACCAAGCGGCAATGGGGCGCCTTCTACGGCACCGATCTGGACCTGCTGCAGCTGCGCCGGCGCGGCGTCACCACCATCGTGCTCGGCGGCATCGCCACCAATTTCGGCGTCGAATCGACCGCCCGCAGCGCCTGGGAGCATGGCTATGCCGTGGTCGTCGCCGAGGATGCGACGACCAGCCTCACGGCCGAGATGCACGGCTTCTCGGTCGAGCATATCCTGCCGCGAATCGGAATCGTCTCCCGGGCCGCCGACATCCGGCTCGAGCAAGCCTGAGGACGGAAAGCGAGGTCATGGTGGGTGCCGTGAAAGGCCTGGCGACGCTGCCGCGCGCCGGGCAATGGGCCCTCCTCGTCGCCAGTTCGGCGGGTTTCGGCGCGGCGCTGCAGGCGGCCGGCCTGCCGGCGGCGCTGCTGCTCGGCCCGATGCTCGCCGGCATCCTGGTCGGGACCGGCGGCGGCACCATCAGGGTGCCCCGGCTGCCCTATTTCGGCGCCCAGGCCGCCATCGGCTGGCTGATCGCCGGCGCCATCACCCCCGCGATCCTGGTCTCGTTCCTGCGCGACTGGCCGCTGTTCCTCGCCATGGTGCTGTCGACCCTGGTCGCCAGCAGCCTGCTCGGCTGGCTGATGAGCCGCTGGCAGGTGCTGCCCGGGACCACCGGCGTCTGGGGCTCGTCGCCGGGCGCCGCGACCGCCATGGTGCTGATGGCGGAGGCGTTCGGCGCCGACGCGCGGCTGGTCGCCTTCATGCAGTATCTGCGGGTGGTCTGCGTCGCCGGCGCCGCCTCGCTGATTGCCCGCTTCTGGGTCGATACGACCGGGGCGGCGGCGCCGGCGATCATCTGGTTCCCGCCGCTCGACCCGCTGTCCTTCGCCGGAACGCTGGCCCTCGCCGGGATCGGCGCGATCGCCGGCCGGCTGCTGCGCCTGCCGGCCGGCGCCATGCTCGGGCCGTTGGTGATCGGGGCGATCCTTCATGCCACCGGCGTGATCGCGATCGAGCTGCCGGAGTGGCTGCTGGCCGCCGCCTATGCGCTGATCGGCTGGAACACGGCCTCGGCTTCACCCGCGCGGTGCTCGCCCATGCCGCCCGCGCGCTACCCCAGATCCTGGCCTCGATCGTGGTGCTGATCGCCTTCTGCGGCGGCCTCGCCGTCATCCTCACCCGTGCGGTCGGGGTCGATCCGCTGACCGCCTATCTCGCGACCAGTCCCGGCGGCATGGATTCCGTCGCCATCATCGCCGCCTCCAGCAATGTCGACCTCTCCTTCGTGATGGCGCTGCAGACCGTCCGCTTCTTCTTGGTCGTGCTGCTCGGCCCACCGATCGCCCGCTTCATCGCC
>JAXIPG010000039.1:0-14439 GCA_045403045.1 Terrimicrobiaceae bacterium | reverse complement strand
TCGGCGATGTCCGAAACGCGCGCGTAACCTTTACGGTCCAGCAGTTCCTGAATGCGCTCGAGGTAGTCTTCGGTCTGCACGGTGAGAGCCGGCGGCCTTTTGCGAGCGGTCTTCTTCTTTGGTGATTCTCGTTTCGGCATGGTGAACAAAACCTAGCCGCCGCCACCGGTTTTGAAAAGCGATGAGTTTCGCTTGACGCACAAACGGTGTTCATGAAATAAAAGTTTTGTCACACAAACTTGCTTATTGACCTGAAAAGTACTTAAGCGTATCGATAAATCGATAGGACAAAACCATTCGTCTGCGACTCAATGACTTCTTTAGAGAATTCCGATTCACTTGCCATTTCCCGGCGCAGGTTTTTGCACCGTGGAGCGATTGCGGTTGCCGGCGCGGCGGGGCTGACCACTTTTCCGGCGCAAAAGGCGCATGCCTGCATGGAGTGTCTGACTGAAAAGCTAGACGGCAGGTATCCGATCGGCAAGACGGCGCTGGCCGGCGACCAGGTGATCCCCGTCAGTTCGACCAGTCAAGCGGCCGTCGTCCCGCCCCAAAGACCGCACCAGCCGGCACAGGATGGGACGATGGACCCGATGAAGTATCTGACTACGTTTGACTACGGAAAGGTGACGCAGCGCCCGGACGGCACGTCGCAACGGGAATACGTGGTCGTCGCAGAAGACAAGGAAATCGAGATCGCTAAAGGACTCAAATTTCCAGCGTGGGTCTACAACGGTTTCATGCCCGGCCCGACGCTCCGCGCGGCCGTCGGCGACCGGCTCATCATCCATTTCGAAAATCGGGGAGGCAAACCGCACACGATGCATTTTCACGGGGTTCATCCGGCCAACATGGACGGCGTATTCGAGGTCGTACCGGAGGGCAAGACGTTCACCTACGACTTCATCGCGGAGCCGTTTGGCGTGTTCCCGTATCACTGTCATATGATGCCGCTGCGCAAGCACATCTCGCGCGGACTTTACGGCACATTGATCGTCGATCCAAATCCGCCGCGCCCGTCAGCCACCGAGATGATTATGGTCATGCACGGGCTCGATGTGAACCTCGACATGGAGAACGAGTTTTATGCCGTCAACGGTGTTGCGAACTACTACGCGGAGCATCCCATCGAAATCAAAGTCGGCGAGAAAGTGCGCATCTATCTCTCGAACATGACGGAGTTCGACCTTGTGAATAACTTTCACCTCCACGCAAACATGTTCGATTATTACCCGAACGGCACCTCCTTACAGCCGGCGGAGTTAACGGACACCATCAACCTTTGCCAGGGTCAGCGCGGAATCCTGGAGTTCAGCTACAAGTATCCGGGCATGTATATGTTTCACGCTCACACTTCGGAATTCGCCGAGCTGGGCTGGATGGGGTTCTTCAACGTGAAAGGCTAGCGAGTTATGGATGCCACTACGCCCATCTCTTTCAGGCTTTCCAAATCGCTCGCAGTGCTCAGCGCGATTTCCCCGCTGGTGCTGCTGGCCGGGTTGATCTGGTGGTTTTTCCATGGCGGCAGCCAATTCATTGAACGCCCGGTGCCTCCGATTGAACAAATCAGCATCCGGCGCGTCGAGCTGAAGCCCGGCGAGTTCAAGCTGACCATTCGCAACACGGGCCCGATGCCGGTGGAGATGACGTTGGTTACGGTAGACGAGGCGATCTGGAAAGCCGAGTTCAGCCCGAGCCGGCACTTGGAGCGGTTCCAGGAAGCGACCGTGCGCATCCCATTTGATTGGGTGTCGAGCGACCCCTACAAGATCGAACTTTTTACTGCCAGCGGGTTGTCATTTGAAAAGGAAATTCCGGTCGCAGTGGAGACGCCGAAGCCTTCGATGCGCATGTTCCTCGTGTTCTCCGCGATGGGATTGTATGTCGGAATCCTTCCCGTGGCGTTCGGCATTTTGTGGCTGCCGTTCTTGCGGCAATTGGGGAAACGCTGGATCAACTTTTTCCTCAGCTTCACCGTCGGCCTGCTGGTCTTCCTCGGAGTCGATGCGCTGCACGAAGGCTTCGAGGTTGCAGGCAAGCTGCCGGGCGTGTTTTCGGGAGTAGGACTTCTGGCCATCGGCTTTCTGCTGGCGTTCCTCTTCATCACCGGGATCGACCAGTTTCTGCGCACGCGGCCCGACGCGCAGGCACGGGACGCTTCGTTGATCTTGGCCTACATGATCGCCTTCGGAATCGGCGTTCATAACCTTGGCGAGGGACTCGCAATCGGGAGCGCCTACGCCTCGGGCGAGATTGCACTCGGAGCGCTGCTACTACTTGGGTTTACCATTCACAACACGACCGAAGGCCTGGCCATTGTCTCGCCGCTCACGCGCTTAAAGGTGAGGCTCTTTCATCTTGCCCTGCTCGGAATCGTGGGCGGCGCACCGGCAATTCTCGGTTGCTGGATGGGAGGTTTTTCCTACTCGGACATCGCGTCAGCATTATTTCTCGCGATCGGCGCGGGCGCGATATTCCAAGTCGTCTGGTCGATTGGGGCTCAGATGATGAAAACGGCCGAGGGCAATCTTTTTCACTTGAGCAACGCGGCCGGGCTGATGCTCGGCATGGTCGTCATGTGGGCCACGGCCCTGCTCGTCGCGGCTTAGTGAAACGCAATTAACACTATGAAAACCATCGCAAACAAACTCGCGCTGCTGCTCGGTGGCTTGCTCGCACTTACCCTGGCGGGCTGCGGCGACTCAAGCACGGGCGATGCGCCAAAAGTTCGCATCATGCTCATAGCCAAAGACCAGGCGTTCCATCTCGAAGGGAAGCCCGAACTGCGCAACCCGGCGATCACCCTCAAGCAAGGCCAGATTGCCGAACTGGTGCTGCGTAACGACGACCCCAGCCGCGTCCTGCACTGCCTCTCGATCAGCGGCCTAGATGTCAAAACAGCCAGCATCGACTCGGGCCAAACATTGACAGTGACGGTCCGCCCGACCAAGCGCGGCACCCTCACCTACGCCTGCTTGATGCATCCGCCGATGGCTGGAAAATTGATCGTCCAGTGAGCGTGACGAGCTTTTATCCCGGCGCACTAGCCCCGGCCGTTCCGCATTTCGCATCCCCGCTGTCGCAGACGAAGTGAGCGTCGCGGCCTCGTTGTTTCGCACTCTTCATCAGGTAAGACACGCCACGATGAATCACATCACCCAGAATTCCATGAATAGTATTATTAACAGCGCAGTCGGCATCTTGTTTCTCCTCGGCACGGGGATCACAGCGGCTTCTGCGGGCGAATCATCAGCCGTTCCGAATAAGTGGCAATACAATCTCTTTAATCCCACGCCCCGCGCCCTCATGCGCGAGATGAGCACCGACCGGCCGGACAAAACCGAAAGTCCCTATACGGTTGACGCCGGCCATTTCCAGTTTGAGGCCGACCTGGTGAGTTTCAGCATAGACCGGTGGAATGCCGATGGGGAAAGGGTTTTTGGCGTCAACGTTGCCAATGTGAACCTCAAGGCAGGTCTCTATAACAACATGGATCTGCAACTGGTTGTCGAAAATTACGTTTACGAACAAGTCCGTGCCAATGGCGTAACGGAGCGCAAGTCAGGCTTCGGCGACCTGACCACGCGGCTCAAGGTTAACTTGTGGGGCAACGATGGTGGCACGACGGCGTTTGCCGTGATGCCCTTCGTAAAGTTTCCGACCAACACCGGTGGGCTCGGCAATAAGCGGGTGGAAGGCGGCATCATTTTCCCGCTCGCGGTGGAGTTGCCGTATGGCTGGGGCATGGGAGTCATGACGGAGTTCGACATCGTTTATCGAGAAGACGGGGGTTATGGGCCAGATTTCATCAATTCTATTACCTTCGCTCACGACATCATCGGCAACCTGGCCGGCTACGTGGAATTCTTCAGTCTGCTATCCGAAGGCGATTTGATCATCACTCTGGATGCTGGACTCACCTACGCATTGACCGAAAACATTCAACTGGACTGCGGGTGCAACTTTGGAGTTACCGAAGCCGCAGACGACTTCAACCCGTTTGTCGGCATCTCAATGAGATTTTGAAGCTGGCGGCTGCTTCCTCTGGAGCGTGATTGTGATTCGTCCGGCGACAAGAACAGCGCTCCCCCAATCCTGCGTAGCACACAGGTTGATGACGAGTTCGTCATCCGACTGAATGGTGAGCCAAGGTCGGCGTGGGTTTTCGCCCACGCCATGCAGGCAAAGGAAGCGCCCAGGCGGTAAGGAGCATCGCTTCCTGAATCCGGACGAAAGTATCGCTGGAGCATCCATTAAAGCTCAACGACCAACGATCACTTGATGAGTCCGGCCGTCCTTCTCACCATCTGCGTCAATCTGAGTCATCTGCGGATTCCACCAGGATAACAACAATCCCTGCGCACGAAATCTCCGCTCGGTTGCTAAGTCCGACGGGCTTCTACTCGAGCGGTTCTATCCTTTCGAGCGTGGCGAAGCTGACTTCGCGCATGATGCGCAGAAATTCCTGCATGAAGGCTTGCGATGAAGCGGCTTCAGTCGTAGCCGCGTAGAGCCGGCTGCGTAAACCGGTTTTCCCAACCGAATGATGAACCCAAAAACAACGAGCTTTGAGAATGGACGGCGACTGCAGCATATTACCGAGATGGACAGTCACATTCTCACCCACAGTCTCGGCTATCCGCGTATCGGAGAGAAGCGTGAACTGAAGAAGGCCATCGAAGCGTTTTGGCAAGGGGCGATTCCCGTCGAGGAGCTTCAGCGCGCAGGCAAGCAACTACGTAAGACGCATTGGCTCGTTCAGAGAGAGGCCGGTCTCGATCTGATTCCCTCAAACGATTTTTCTTACTACGACCAGATGCTCGACATGACGTGTCTGCTCGGCAACGTGCCGCGTCGCTTTGGTTGGAACGGAGACCCTATCGGTTTGGATTTGGTGTTTCAGATCGCGCGCGGCACCGGGAGCGCGTGCAACCATGAAGGGCGCTCGTGTGAAGCAGAAGCAAGCTCCATCCATGCCAGTGAGATGACGAAATGGTTCGATACGAATTATCATTATATCGTCCCGGAATTTCGTGCCGGCACCACTTTCAAACTTAGCGCGACCAAGCCGTTCGATGAATTCCAGGAGGCGCTGGCGCTCGGGATCCGCACGAAGCCCGTGCTGATCGGCCCTTTGACCTACCTCCATCTCGGAAAGAGCGTGGATGCCGGGTTCGACCGGCTCGCTTTGCTAGAGCGTTTGCTCCCCGTTTACTCCGAGATGCTTCTTCGCCTGGAAGGCTTGGGAGCAGACTGGGTGCAGCTCGACGAGCCGATTCTGGGCCTCGACCTTAGTGCAGATTGGAAGGCTGCGTTCCTCCCTGCTTATAGGAGCCTCAGAGCAACCTCACCAAGGTTGAAATTTCTGCTCGCAACGTATTTCGGTGAATTGCGCGACAATCTCCCACTCGCAACCAGCCTCCCGGTAAATGTGCTACATTTGGATGTGACGCGAGCGGGCGCGGAATTGAATAGAGCTCTCGAACTTCTTCCGTCCTCCATGAGCTTGTCTTTGGGCGTCGTGGATGGCCGGAATATCTGGCGGAACAATTTCGAATGCTCGCTGCAACAGATCGGTCAGGCCAGACGCATCCTCAGTACCGAACGCATCCTCGTCGCTCCGTCGTGTTCGCTTTTGCATTCGCCGGTTACGCTGCGAAAGGAAATAGCGCTCGATGCGGAAATCAAGGACTGGCTCGCTTTTGCCGAAGAAAAGCTCAGGGAGGTCACGCAGCTTGCCCGACTGGCCGAGGGCAGGGGGGATTCACTTCTGGCCTTCAAGAACCGTGTGGCTTTTCTTTCTCGTCGCGCCAGCGAGCGGATTCACCGTTCCGAAGTGAAAGCACGTTGCCAGGCTGTGCGGCCGGAAGATAGCAAGCGAAACGCCCGATTCTCCGAACGCCGCAAAATGCAACGCAATGTCCTCGATCTTCCGCTCTTTCCCACGACGACCATCGGCTCTTTCCCGCAGACTGCTGAGGTCCGTGCCGCCCGCGCAAAATGGAAGCGCGGCGAATGCTCTGACGCGGACTACGAGGAGTTCCTCAAGGAGAAGACGGCAGAATGCATCTGTTTCCAGGAGGAGACTGGTATCGATGTGCTCGTCCATGGCGAATTCGAGCGCAACGACATGGTAGAGTATTTCGGTGAACAACTCGATGGCTTTGCGTTCACGGCTAACGGGTGGGTGCAAAGCTACGGCTCCCGCTGCGTTAAGCCACCCGTTATATACGGCGACGTGAACCGACCGCGTCCGATGACTGTCGCCTGGTCAACCTATGCACAATCGCTTACGCAGCGACCGATGAAAGGCATGCTTACCGGGCCGATCACGATCCTTCAATGGAGCTTCGTTCGCGACGACCAGCCGCGCAGCGAGACGGCGCGACAAATTGCTCTGGCCATTCGTGATGAGGTGATTGACCTAGAGGCGGCGGGTATCAAAGTCATTCAGATCGACGAGCCTGCTCTCCGCGAGGGGTTGCCTCTGCGCCGTAGCGATTGGGCGGCTTATCTGGAGTGGGCGGGAGAGGCTTTTCGGCTTTCGGCGGCTGGCGCTCACGACAAAACGCAGATTCATACTCACATGTGCTACTGCGAATTCAATGACATCATCGGCTCTATCGCGGCTCTTGATGCTGATGTGATTTCGATCGAGACATCCCGTTCGAACATGGAACTTCTCGAAGCTTTCGCAGATTTCAGGTATCCGAACGAGGTTGGGCCGGGCGTGTGGGATATCCATTCGCCTCGCGTGCCGGAGATCGCCGAAATGGTGAACCTGCTCCGCAAAGCTGCAGCAGTTCTACCAATCGAAAACCTCTGGGTGAATCCTGACTGCGGATTGAAGACCCGTGCCTGG
Source organism: Terrimicrobiaceae bacterium (assembly GCA_045403045.1). GTDB lineage: Bacteria > Verrucomicrobiota > Verrucomicrobiia > Chthoniobacterales > Terrimicrobiaceae > DASTFP01. The sequence goes on along the minus strand of JAXIPG010000039.1, from coordinate 7,577 downwards.
AAAGAAGTGATCCCTTCCGTGAGAAATATGGTAAAGGCAGCAGCCGTGTTGCGCGAAGCGCGTCCTCAGGTATCCGGCGTCGACGTTCCAGCTCCAACGCGTGTTGCGGAGGCATAAACGACTATTGTTTCGTTCAAATCGGAACGCGCGAAGGGCGAATTTGTGGTTCGTCAAGGGAAGCTGAACACTTCAAGCGCTGAGGCCGGCTTCGTGGAATTCTTCAGTCAGCTCTCCGAAGGCGATTTTATCATCACTCTGGAACCCGTTTGTCGGCATCTCAATGAGATTTTGACGGTGCGAATAGCGGAAACAATGAATGACAGCGCGGAAACTGTGATCCGTAACGCCGAGGCAGGAGTTGACAAGGCTGGAACCCTGAGATAGGGGAACGATTCGTGGAAATTGCCCGCAAAAATCAACTTCTTGCGCTGTGCCTTGGCACAGTTCTCGTCTTTTTTGCGCAGTCGATGTTCTGCTTTGCGAAGCACGCAGGGCTTGTCCGCTGTGGAATCCATACCGAGCAGCATCAGAATCCCGGAGATTCCGGTCAGCAGAGTCAGAGTCCGCAATCGGAGTGCTGCCCCATGCATTCTCACACCGCGGTGGTAACTACTGATACCGTTGGTGTCCCCATTGGAGACGTTCTGACCGATCTGGTGTTGAAATCCGATAACACCGTGCCGGATAGCCCGGTTCGCGAGATCGATTATCCGCCTCAATTGTCCTAAGGGATCACGGGCGCACTGTGCCCGCGATTCGCGCCTAACCGGGCGCTTTGCCCGGTCCCCACGAGTTTAACGCTCGGATTCTGCAAACCTGCCGTGCCGAGGAGCGTCTTCCGGCCGGCCAACCAGGACAACAAAATGAAAACCTTTCCGATTTCTTCCTTTCGTAGCGGGCTCAATGGCCTGCTCAAGATCACCGTCACTTTCATGGCTATGACGGCAGTCTTCGCCTGCGCGTCACCGGGTTCCTTTTTCAAGCAAGCTGATTCACCGCTTCCCATAGAAGTCGTTCATGCCGGATCGGGACAAATCATGAGCTTTCGCGCTCATGAAACCTCCGACCGCCTTTACGTAGCCGGAATCGCCAAACCCTTTTATCTGAAATCGACAACGCATTTGGACGTCCAGTTGATCGGACCTGCGGGAAACGTCATCGCTGAAAAGCAAGACGATATTGACCGGATGCACCCGCGCACTTCGCGGTCGCGCGGCGGTCACCACTCCTATGCCGCGAGCTTCCCACTAAGCGAAGCGCACCAGGCGGCGAGAATTCGCGTCATCTACCACGGCGACGCCCATCGCGGAACGAGCTAGGGCAAATGCCAGAAATCTATTATGCGGATGCTCTAAGCGCGATTCAAGTGGCCGGCCAGTCTGTTAGCAGGCCGATTTCAAACCCACCATGCATCGAACAAAATTGATTTCGTGCTATCTCGCTCTCGCCATTGGCAGCACTCTCGTGGCGCAGGAAAAGCCTCCCAGTCCACCGCCAAAGAACATCGGAGCATTGGTCAACCAGGCTTTGGCAAACAATGCGGAACTGCGCGTCTTCGAGGCGGAGGTTGCCGCCGCAAAAGGCCAGCGCACCCAGGCGGGATTCTTCAAAAATCCGGAAGTTTCCGCCGAGATCGGCGCCCGCGAAGTGCGCGATTCCCAGAACGTCCTGCAGGGCAATGGAACGACCTTCAGCATCGCCGTCACACAGACGTTTGAGTTTCCCGGCAAAGGCACCCTGCGAAAGGCCATCGCGAACAAAAACATCGAAATCGCCGAACTTGGCCTCGAGCAATTTCGCCTCGCCCTCGCTGGACAGGTTCGCCTGCTCGCTTACGAACATATTGCGGCAAATTCGGAGGCGGAAGCGGCAGAGGCTGTATATCGGCAAAGCAGCGAACTCGCTTCGCAATTGACCTCGCAGACCGGTTTCGGAGCGCGGCTGCAAATTGAAATCCGGCTCATCCAGGCCAGTCTCGTCGAGCTTGGTGCGGCCATCAAGGAATCCTCACTGCGTCGTGAGGAAACCCGTACCAAGCTCAATGCGCTTCTAGGTCTTCCGCAGAGCATACCCTTGCGCCTCCGCGGCCCGCTCGCGCCGCCGCAAAAGCGCCTGAATGCCGATCAGCTCGTTTTTGCGGCGCAGCAAAACAACCCACTGTTGAAAATCCGGCAGCGCGAACTCGAACGTTCGGCCCGCGAACTTAGCGCCGCCCGGCTCGACATCGCCCCGGATTTCGCCATCGGACCGTTTTTCAGCCGCGACGTGGCCGGTGATACCGAGCAAAACATCGGCGCCGCGATCTCTGCGACCGTGCCTCTTTGGGATTGGAATATCGGCAATATCCACAGCGCCAAAGCCCGCCGTGAAGCAGCCGAAGCGCTTCGCGTGAAAGCGGAACGCGATACCGAGGCGGAAATTCTCAGCCGGTTAAGAGCCTACGAACTCACCCGGCGCCAGCTTGACATGATCCCGTCTGGCTTGCTGCAAAACGTGCGGGAAGCCCCGGCGCTCGCCGAAACGCAGTTCCGCAACGGTTCCATTGGCGCACAGCTCTACCTCGATGCGCAATCAGCCTCTCTCAATGCCTTGCGCACCTCGCAGAAAGCCGTGCTCGATGCCTGGCGGACGCTGCTCGACCTGAACCTGTTGACCGGCGGAGCTCTCGAAGACAAGGAGGCAAAGCCATGAAGAGCTTCATGCCTATGCTGGCCGGCGCTGTCTGTCTTGGCTTGGCCGCTTGCGGTCCAAAGCAGCCAGAGCATTCAGCGGACGATGGCCACGGCCACGGAGAGGGGGACGAGCACGGCGACCATCACGATCACGGCCAGGAAGCCACTGGCGCGCGCTACGCGGAGGGCAAGGGCATTACCCTGCTAGACGAAACCAAGAAAGCCATTGGCTTGGAACTCGCTGAAGCCGAGGAGCGGGAGATCGCTCCGATCGTGCCGCTTGAAGCTCAGGTCTACCGCGCTGCGAATGAGCCGTCGCGGCCAGGCGGCGAGCAATCGGGTTCGGCCTACGCCACGGCCCTGGTAAGTCCCGCTCTCGCGGACAACCTCAAGGGCGGCGAACCGGCCACGATGATGGCGGATGATAAGAGCTACGAAGCGAGAATTTGGCGCATTGACCCCGCGGCGAAAGATGCGGTGAACAACGTAGAAGTCATCCTGCAAATTCCTGATCCCGAAAATACGCTAAGAATCGGCGAGTTTCTTTCCGGTTCCGTCACCCAATCAGGCGCTCAACAAACAGCCCTCACTGTTCCGCGTTCTGCAGTGCTGGAAACCGCCACCGGCAAATTCGCCTTCGTGGAAAACGGCGACTACCTGCTCCGCACACCTGTGAGCACAGGCGCGGAAAGCACCGATTATATCCAAATCACAGATGGACTTTACCCGGGCGACGTCGTCGCCAGCAATCCCGTCGAAACCCTTTACCTCATCGAATTGCGGGCCACCAAGGGAGGTGGGCATAGCCATTAGGAAGTGATTTAGGGATTAAGTAACTAAGGTGATTGAGTAACTAAGTGATTATGAAAGAACGACCGCATCGGAAATTGCTGGCTTGGCAGAAGGGAATGGAGCTTTACGCGGCTATTTTCACGACGACTAAGGTCTTCCCGCGCGAGGAAATCTACGCTCTCTCCGCGACTCCTCTTAACACTCGATCACTCCATCCCTCCCTCACTCAATCACTCGCTCATGATCGAACGCATTATTGAATTTTCCCTGCGCCAGCGGGTCTTTGTTTTGCTCGCCGCCATCGGGCTGCTGGCCGCCGGCCTCTGGTCGGCCAGCCGCCTCCCTATCGATGCCGTTCCGGACATCACCAACATCCAGGTGCAGATCAATACCGAAGTCAAGGGCCTTGCCCCCGAGGAAATCGAAAAGCTCGTCACCTATCCGTTGGAAATGGAGATGTTCGGCGTCCCCGCAATGATCGAGCTTCGGTCGCTCTCTAAGTTCGGGCTATCGCAGATCACACTCGTTTTCGAAGAGGGCACCGACATTTATCGCGCGCGCCAGCTTGTCAGCGAGCGATTGCAAAACGCAGTGGACGACCTCCCCTCGAACGTGTCGCCGAAGCTTGCGCCGATCACGACAGGTCTTGGTGAAATCTACTACTACGTGGTGGATTACCAGCCCGGCTACGACGGACCCGACACGCCCAAGAACCGCGCCGAGCAATTGATGGAATTGAAGCTCATTCACGACTTTGTCGTGAAGCCGCAGCTGCGCAGCGTGCCGGGAATCGCGGAGGTCAACGCCTCCGGCGGCTACGAAAAGCAAATCGTCATTCTGCCAAAACCGGAAAAGCTCCTCGCCAGCGGAGTCACGTTCAAGGAACTGGCAGACACCATCGGCGAGAACGTCGAGAACGCGGGTGGCAGCGTCATCCAGCTCGGTGGCGAGCAGATCTCCATCCGTGCCAACGGCCGCGTGAGGACCGCAGACGAAATCGGCAATCTCCCACTGAAATTACGCGCCGGCGCGGAGCCGTTACGCGTCAGGGACCTCGCCGAGGTGGAAATCGGCAAGAACATACGCACCGGATCGGCAACCTACAACGGCCAGGAAACCGTTCTCGGCGCGACTCTCATGCTTTCAGGCGAAAACAGTCGCATCATCGCCAAGCGTGTCGCCGAAAGGATGGATGAAATAAGAAAGAAACTCCCTCCTGGAGTCGAGATCACCACCGTCTATGACCGCACGACCCTCGTGGAGAGTACCATCGCGACGGTCGAGCGGAACTTGTTCGAGGGCGCGATCCTCGTCGTTGCCGTGCTCCTCTTCCTGCTCGGAAACTGGCGTGCTGCGCTCATCGTCTCATCGGCCATTCCGCTTTCCTTCCTCTTCGCCATAACGGGCATGGTGCAGACAAAGCTCTCCGGCAACCTGATGAGCCTTGGCGCGGTGGACTTCGGCCTCATTATTGATGGCGCCGTCGTTATGGTGGAGAACATTGTCCGCCGCCTCGGCTTGCGTCAGCACGAGTTGCGCCGCACGCTTAACACTGCGGAGCGTCTTCATACCGTGCAAGCTGCGGCGAAGGAGGTGGGCCGCCCGACGTTCTTCGGCGTGCTTATCATAACCATTGTCTATATCCCGATCCTTTCGCTCACCGGCATCGAAGGCAAAATGTTCAAGCCGATGGCGCTTACCGTCATCTACGCCCTCGTCGGCGCGCTCATCCTCGCTCTCACGCTCATGCCGGTTCTTTGCTCCTATTTCCTCAAAGGGAAAATCAGCGAGGAAGACAATTTCGCCATTCGCTTCCTTAAACGCCTTTACGAGCCCATCCTTCGTCTCGCCTTGCGCCTGCGCTGGCTTTTCGTCGGTGGCGCGGTCGCATTGTTCGCCATGTCCTTGCTCGTCTTTGGGAGACTTGGCGCGGAATTCATTCCGCAGCTCGACGAAGGCTCGTTTGCCACGCATATGATCCGTACCACCAGCATTGGGCTCGACGCCTCCATCGCAATGCAGGAGCGCGCCGAAAAAGTGCTCATAGAAAAATTCCCCGGCGTCGCCTACACCTTCTCGCGCATCGGCACCGCTGAGGTCGCGACGGACCCGATGGGCGTCAACGTCGCTGACACCTACATCTTCTACAAGCCGCTCGAAGAATGGCCAAAGATCAACGGCAAGGCGCTCATGAAGGACGAGCTTGCAAACCGCATGAGCGCCGAACTCGGAGTGCAGGTGCCAGGCCAGGCGTACCTCTTTTCGCAACCCATCGAAATGCGCTTCAACGAAATCCTCGAGGGCACCCGCGCCGACATTGCCGTGAAGGTCTTCGGCGACGATTACGCTGAAATCGAAAAAATCGCGGGCGAAGTGCGCGAAATCCTTGAAAAAGTGCCAGGCGCGGCAGACGTGGAATTCGACGCCCTCGGCAAGGCTCCGCTGCTCGAAGTCACGCCGAATCGTGAGGCGATGGCGAAATACAACGTGCATGCCGAGGAAATCAACGAAGCGATCGAAAACGCGATGGCCGGCGGTGAACCCGGTATGATCATCGATGGCAACCGCCGCTATCCCATTGTCGTGCGCATGCCTGAAGACCTCCGCAAACGTACTCATGAAATGAAGAAACTGCCGCTGCGCACATCGGAAGGTGGGCTCGTTACCCTCGGCCAGATCGTCGATTTTAAGGTTGATGAAAAGGTCAACAGCATTACCCGCGAGATGGGCCAACGCCGCGCCGCCATCATGGTGAACCTCCGTGGCCGGGACGTGGAGAGCTTCGTGCTCGAAGCACAGAAAAAGGTCGCCGAACAGGTAAAGCTGCCGTCCGGCTACGCAGTCGAGTTTGGCGGGCAATTCAAGAACCTCCAGGAAGCTCGCGCCCGGCTAGGCATCATCGTGCCCGTCGCGCTCATCGTCATCTTTCTGCTCATCTTCATGGCATTCGGCAGCCTGCGCCAGGCCCTGCTCATTTATACCGGCATTCCCCTGGCAGTTACAGGCGGCATCTTCGCGCTCTGGCTGCGCGGCATGCCATTCAGCATAAGCGCCGGCGTAGGATTTATCGCGCTTTCCGGCGTGGCCGTTCTCAACGGCCTTGTGATGGTCACCTATTACAATCAGCTCAGGGAAGCGGGCAAATCCCTGCTGGATGCAATCATGGAAGGTTCTCTTACCCGGTTGCGGCCCGTTACGATGACCGCCATGGTCGCCAGCCTTGGCTTTCTGCCGATGGCTCTTGGCAACGGCGCGGGAGCCGAGGTCCAGCGCCCGCTCGCCACGGTCGTCATCGGCGGCATCATCAGTTCGACGTTTCTCACCCTCGTCGTGCTGCCGACCCTTTACCAGGTCTTCGAGTCTCGATTTGGGAAGCCAGAACCCCAGGAAAGCAACGCATGAAAACACTCACCATTCTCATCGTTTTCGCGGTGTCCGCCTTTGCGGAGAGTTCTGTTCGCTCCTTCACACCCGAGGAGTTGGTCAATCTCGCCTTATCGGATAACCCCGAACTGCGTTTCTACGAACAGCAAGGCACGGCATTGCCGAAACCGTCCGACACGAGATCACCAGTCATCCCGCAACCGCTGGACTTCCCGTCGCGAGAGAATTTTCGCCGAGCCGTTCTCAACCTTGACGCCGAGCTGGCTCGATTCTATCTCGCAGAATTCCGGTTTGCGCTGGCAGGGCAAGTCCGATTGAAAGCGATGGAGTACCAGGCCGCGACGGAGACGAGCGCCACTGCTAGCGACCTTGCTTCACGCATCTCGATGCTCGTAAGGATGCTTGAAGAGCGTCCTGCCGCAGGTGTGCAAGCGCTCATCGAACGCCGGATCCTCGAAGGCACGGCTTTGCCGTTCGTCAGACAAGCCTCCGAGGCTGGCGTGCGAACAGATCTTCTTCGTACCGAACTCAATGGATTGCTCGGACGCGACCCAAACGCCGAACTGAACGTGACGGGCAGCTTCGTGCTTCCGCGAGAGACTCAAGCCAAGCAATCCTCGGATTCGCTGCTGTTGAAAATTCGCGAAGCTGAGATCGCCCGCGGTCTTGCCGGCCTCGACGCCGCCAGCGGAATCGAATCCTTCGCAGTCGGCGGGTGGTTTACGCGTG
>JAXIPG010000081.1:0-6500 GCA_045403045.1 Terrimicrobiaceae bacterium | reverse complement strand
CAGAGACCCCTCGCCGCGCCAGCCCTTTCCCAAGCAGTTCTGAAGGAATCGCTTGGGAGGCGGCCCGGGCGCAATGGCCTGTCTGCGGCGTCATCGGCACAAGGCCAAGGTCTATGGACATTGGCCTTTGCCTCTTCCTGGCAGACAGGCCATTTCGCCTCGGCCATTTGGAAATTTCTTTTGGCATTTGCTCTACGTTTCGCGTTCGGCGGGCCAAATGCCGGAAAAGAAGTTTGTCGAAAAGGCCGCGCCGCTTGTTCAGACGGCTGCCGAAATTCCACCGGACTTCTCTTCGGATTCCGACAAACTTCTCGCTAGATCTTGTTGATGACCTTGTGCAGCGTCGAAGTGCTTTCGCTCAGAAGGTCACCGAGGACGGATGAGGCCTTGGTCAGAAGGCCGTGAGCCTGATGCTTTGCCTCAAGACGGGTCTTTTGAGTAGTCTCGGCGCCGCTGCGGATGCCTTTTCGCAAGAGTGCTGCGGCCTTGTCAACGAGCTTGAGGGCATCATTGGCAAGTGCTTCTTCGCGCGGTCCGGCGGAGGTGGACTTCGGCGTCGCTTTTCGGGATCTGGCTGTCTTGGGGGCAGGTTTCTTGGCTGTGGTTTTTTTCTTCGTTGTAGCCATGCAACTACCTTACCTCCAAGCCGTGGGCTTGCCAAGAGGCGGCGCTGAGGTAATTATGGCGTGTTCCATGGAAGCCCTGATTGACCTTCTTCAGAAAAATGCTCTCACCCCTCGCGAGGATATCGCCCGAATGCTCGACATGACCGTCGAGCAGGTCGAGGCGGAAATTTCACGCCTCGAACGCGAAGGGGTGATCCTCGGCTATCAGACAATCATCAACCGCGAAAAATGGGACACTGACATTGTCACCGCGGTTATTGAAGTGAAGATCACGCCGGAACGCGACGGCGGATTCGATCGCATTGCCTCGCGCATCGCCAAATTCGAGGAGGTGCAAACCTGTTACCTGATGAGCGGTGGTTACGATCTTCTCATCATTGTCGAAGCAAAGAATCTTCGCGGCGTCGCCGCCTTTGTCGCCGAAAAATTGAGCACCATCGAGGCCGTGCAGGCGACGGCGACACACTTCCGCCTCAAGACCTACAAAGAAAACGGGACCTTCCATCATTTCGACCACACGCCCGAGCGCCTGGCCGTTTCGCCATGAGCATTCAAATCGCTGACCACGTTCGCGACATCCCGCGCTCGGGAATTCGCGATTTTTTCGAGATCGTCCAGAGCATGGACGATGTGATCTCGCTGGGAATCGGCGAGCCGGACTTTGCCACGCCATGGCATATCAGGGAGGCCGCTATTTATTCCCTGGAGAAGGGACGCACCGGTTACAGCTCCAATCTTGGCCTCCCACGGCTGAGGCGCACGATTTCCAGCTATGTTGCGGACCATTTCGGAGTCCACTACGAGCCGCTGAGTGAAGTCTTGGTCTCCGTTGGGGTTTCAGAGGCCATTGACATCGCTCTGCGAGCCATCTTGAACCCGGGCGACGAAGTGCTCTACCACGAACCCTGCTACGTCTCCTACAGCCCGAGCGTCGCTCTTGCGCGCGGGGTGGCCCGCGCGATTCCGACAAGGGCGGCGGACCATTTCGTGCTTCGTGCTGAGACCCTGGAACGCGCCATTACGCCGCGCACCAAGCTCCTCATGCTGAATTTCCCCACCAATCCCACGGGCGCCACGATGCCCGGTGACGAACTCGAAGAGATTGCCGCAGTTTGTGTCAAACACGATCTGGTTGTGCTCTCGGACGAGATCTACAGCGAATTGACCTACGACTCCGCGGCGCACCCCTCTGTGGCCGCGCTGCCGGGCATGAGAGAGCGCACGATCCTTCTTCACGGCGTGTCGAAGGCATACGCTATGACGGGATGGCGAATCGGTTTTGCCTGCGCGCCGCAACCGGTGATCGAGGCGATGATGAAGATTCACCAGTACGCGATCCTTTGCGCGCCTATCATGGGACAGGAGGCTGCCATCGAGGCGCTTGAGCGCGGGGAGCAGAGTATGCTCAAGATGCGCCGTGAATACGAGCTGCGCCGCAATTATATCGTGCGTGGTTTCAACGAACTCGGCCTCGAATGTTTCAAACCCCGCGGCGCATTCTACGTGTTTCCAAAAATAGCCTCCACCGGTCTGACGAGCCGGGAATTTTCCCTCCAGTTGCTGCGGGAAAAGAAAGTCGCCGTGGTTCCCGGCAGTGCGTTTGGCGCGAGCGGCGACGGCCATGTGCGATGCAGCTATGCCACCGCTCTCGATCAGATCAAAATCGCCATCGAACGGATTGGAGAGTTTTGCAGCGGCCTTGGCGCCAATAAGGCGGCAGCCTAGAGGAGGTTAATTAAAGATTTTACGAGATGTTCTTATAAATAGAGGACGGCGAGGACTAGGACGAATTTTGCTGGCTAGCGGTCCTTACGGTAGATCGCCTTGATCGGATGTTCGTCGAGGACGTTGGACTCGATGCCGCCAAGTTTGGCGGGATCATAGAGCTGGATTCCCACGTAGTAGAATATCGGACAGACCGGCGCTTGCTGGGAGACAAGGACGGCTTCGGCCTGGCGGAGAATCTCGAAGCGTTTTGCCGGATCGGTTTCCTTCGCCGCATCCGCGATGAGCCGGTCGTAGGCCGGATCGCTCCAACCGGTGCGGTTGTTGCCGTTCCCGGTGACGAACATGTCGAGAAAGGTATTGGGATCTGGATAGTCCCCGACCCAGCTCGAGCGAGCGATGCCGTAGTCGAGGGAGGAGAGGGAGTTCAAGTAGACCTTCCACTCTTGGAGAGCCAGGTTGACCTTCACGCCGAGGTGTTGGAGCCACATAGCCTGAAGCTCGACGGCGATGTCGCGATTTTGCTGGCTTTCGTTGTAGAGGAAGGTGGTGAGGGGGAAGCCCTTTCCATCCGGATAGCCGGCCTCGCTCAGAAGCCGGCGAGCCACCTCGGGATCGTAAGGCAATCCATCGGGTGATTCATACCCTGCAATGCCCGGAGGCACGAAGCTGGTGGCGGGCAATTCTCCTGCGCGAGTGATTTTTTCAACGATCCGGCGCTTGTCCACGGCCATCGCAAAGGCGCGGCGCACGCGCGGGTCGTTGAACGGTGGCTTTGAGCAGTTGAACCGCAGAAAATAGATGCCAAGGAAGGGAGAGGAATGGAAGGCAGGGGTCCTTTTCAACTCCTCGAGCAGCGCATTGGGAGTGAGATTCTTGTCCACGATCAAGTCGGCGAGCCCGCCCGCAAAGAAATTGAAGGCAACCGTGGCAACACTGATGGGGAGGGCTTCGACACTTTCCAGAGCCACCTTTTTGGCGTTCCAGTAATTGGTGTTCTTGCGCAGCCGGATTTTGTCATTGATCCGCCAGTCTTCGAGCACATAAGCGCCATTACCGATAATTCGGCCCGGTTTGACCCAGTCATCTCCAAATTGGTTGATGCGCTCCACGGGCACAGGCTGCAAAGGTGGAGTGGCGCAAAGATCAAGAAAAAACGGGGTCGGATTCTCCAGTGTCACTTCGAGGGTTTGTTCATCGAGTGCTTTCACACCCACGTCCGAGAAGTCCGTGATTTTTCCCTCGGCGAAAGGCTGCGCGTTTTTCACGTAGAAAAGCTGGTAGTTGTAGCTGGCCGCGGTCTCCGGGGAGAGTGTGCGCTTCCAGGATTCCACGAAGTCCCTCGCGGTGAGCGGGCGGCCGTCGCTCCACTTCGCGTCCGGCCGGATCTTGAACGTGTAGACCTTTCCACCGTCGGAGATCGTCCACGACTCCGCCGATCCTGGACCGGATTTGCCGTGAGCGTCAAAGGTGGTGAGCCCCTCGAAAAGAGCGTTGACGATGCGTCCCTCCGGCTGTCCGGTGATAATGGAGGGATCGAGCGTCTCGGGCTCCGCCCCATTTACAAAGATCAGGTCGGCACGTTTCTGCGCGGGTCCGCAACCACCGATTGAGAATAGTACAAGAAGACCGAGCAGGCGTAAGTTCATCGGCGGTCAATGAAGACCAATCCCTCCCGTGCTTCAATGCCCGTGGGCATTGCGACGGCTAAAGAAACTCCCAAATTGACGCTACAAGAGCTCCGCGATCTGCACCGCGTTCAGCGCCGCGCCTTTGAGAAGCTGGTCGCCGCAGACCCAGAACGCCAGGCCGTTCTCCAGCGCGGAATCGATACGCAGCCTTCCAACGGCACAAACGTCTTCCCCCGCATAATCCAGCGGCATCGGATAGACGTTGTCCGTGGGATCATCGCGCAGCTCAATCCCGCGAAAGGATACAATGGCCTCCCGGGCTTCGACTACAGTTACTCGCTCTTGAAACTCGGCACTTACGGCTATCGAATGAGCGCGAAAAACCGGGACGCGCACGCAGGTGACCGAAGCCTTGAAACTGGGCAAATGCATGATCCGGCGCCCTTCATTCTGCATCTTCATTTCCTCCTTCGTGTAGCCCGAATCGAGGAAGGAATCCACCTGCGGAATGACGTTGAAGGCGATCTGATGCGGGAAAACTTCGCGCTCAATGCGTTTGCCGGTTACCACCGCCTTAGCTTGCTGCTTCAGCTCCTCGATGGCCTGCGTACCGGCTCCAGAAACCGCCTGGTAACTGGACGCAAATATCCGCTTCACGCGGAACTTTCGGTGCAGAGGATAGAGCGCCATCAGTGTAATTGCGGTCGTGCAGTTCGGATTCGCAATGATCCCCTCGTGGCGGGCGACATCTCCGGCATTGATTTCGGGAATCACCAGCGGAACGTTCTCCTGCATTCGAAAAGCCGATGAATTATCGATAACAACGGCTCCGGATTGCACGGCGATCGGCGCAAATTCCCGCGATATCGCCGCATCCGCGCTGAAAAAAGCCAGGTCAATATCCTCAAAGGAATTTATGCCCAGCGTCTGGGCAGCGATCTCTTGACCACGGAATCTGTGCGTCTTGCCCGCAGATCGCGCGGACGCGAGAAGCTTGACGGAGGCGGCCGGAAACTTCCGGCGTTCCATCACGTGAAGCATTTCAATACCCACGGCGCCAGTTGCGCCAACGATTGCAACTCGATATTGTCGGGACATAGGGAGAGAAGATAATGATTAACAGCTCCTCGAAAGATGTCCACGTTCCATTGCGTGTTCGAATCGACGCCACGCGCCAGCTGCTCGAGGTGTTCCGTAACGGCGAATTGTACAAATCTTATCCGGTATCGACTTCAAGATTTGGTCTCGGCTCTGAGGCTGGGAGCAACAAGACTCCGCTGGGCTGGTTCGCAGTGTGCAAAAAAATCGGCGCGGATGCGGCGGCTGGCGCGGTATTTAGAAGCCGTGAACCCACCGGCGAGATCGCGCTTCAGGGAGGCGAGGAAGACCTCGTCCTGACACGGATCCTTTGGCTCGATGGTCTCCAGGAGGTCAATGCCAACACCAGTGAGCGCTACATCTACATCCACGGCACCAATCAGGAAGCCTTGCTGGGCACTCCTGCCAGCCACGGTTGTGTGCGTATGAGCAACGCCGATATCGCCGAGTGCTTCGACGAAATTCCGGAAGGCACGCCCGTTGAGATCGTTGCGTGATGTGCCTGTTGATCGGTTGATTGTTGATAGTTGATCGTTGATGGTGGTCGAGACAGCGGAGTTTTTCTCCTTGGAGGGCTATCAACCATCAACCCTTCCTCTAGGCTGGCGACCTTGCCTTGCCGAGCAATTTCATGCCGGTTGGACAAATGTCGGACAGCTCACAATGCCCGCAGTCCGGTTTTCTCGCGAAGCAGCGCCGGCGGCCGTGCCAGATGAGCCAGTGACTAAGTAGCGTCCACTTGTCGCGAGGGAACAATTTCATCAGGTCGCGTTCGATTTTTGCGGGATCCGCGTGTTTTGTGAGGCCGAGACGGGCGGAAACGCGGGTGACGTGTGTGTCGACGACGACGCCTTCCTCGATGCCGAAGGCATTTCCTAACACAACGTTTCCGGTCTTGCGTCCGACGCCAGGCAGGGTAGCGAGCGTTTCCAGGGATCGGGGAACCTGTCCGTTGTGTTCGGCGACGAGCTTCGTGGCCATCGCGCGGATGCTTTTCGCCTTGTTCCGATAAAATCCCGTCGAGCGAATGATCCCCTCAAGTTCTTCCTGCGACATATCGACATAGTCCTGCGCCCTCTTGAATCGGCGGAAGAGCTCCTTCGTGACGATGTTGACACGCTTGTCGGTGCATTGTGCGGAAAGGATAGTGGCTACGAGGAGTTCGAGCGGATTCCGGTAATCCAATTCGCAGTGGGCATCTGGGTAAACCTTCGGAAAGCGGCGTGCCAGTTCACGGGCTCTGTCGACACGGGTCATGCAGGATTCACCAGAAGCTCGGCTGAGGCTGGATGGTGGTCACCGATCCGACAGTGCGATGGGTGCGGATGATCTCGGAGAACGCGCGCGCCGAAGGCTTGAAAACACGGTCGTAGGTCTTGGGATCCATATGAGCCAGGCCAAACAAGGCCTTGTAGCCATA